>CAMDHE010000011.1 GCA_945898095.1 Roseateles toxinivorans
GCCAGGCTTCGGCGTCGAGCATCTCGGGCAGGGTTGCATGCAAGCCCTGGTTCAGATTGCTCTTGATATGCGCGATCGCGCCACGCGGCCCGTCAGCCCATTGGCGCGCCTGCGTCATCACGGCAGCTTCAAGCTCACCGGCTTCGGTCAAGCGATTCAACAAGCCCAGTGACAAGGCTTCCTGGGCCTCGACCATCGGCGAGCTCAGGTAGAGCTCGCGCGCCTTGGCCATACCGACGATGCGGGGCAAAAAATAATGCCCGCCGAAGTCACCCGAGACGGCGACCTGCAGGAATCCGGTCTTCATCCGCGTCGTGCTGTCGCCATAGCGCAGGTCACAGGCCAGAGCCAACGACAGCCCCGCACCCACCGCCGATCCGCGCAGCATCGCGATGGTTGGTTTGGGCATCCGGTGCAGCATTTCGCAGATCCCCATGCGCCGGCGCAGCCTGGCCACCCGGTCCTCGAATGACAGGGTCTCGGCGCCAGCCCCGGCCATCCGCGCCACATCGCCGCCGGCACAAAATGCGCCACCCGCGCCGGTCAGCACGACCGCACCGATGTCGGCATCGCTGCTGGCTTGCTGCAAGGCCTGGTGCAGCAACTCGTAGAGTTCGGGGCTCAGTGCATTGCGCCGCTCAGGGCGGTTCAAGGTCAACAGCAGCACGCCGTCGCGTCGCTCTTCCAGAAGCACTGGCTGGTTCATCGTCTTGACTCCGGTGTGGCGGTTCAAAGGCGTCATTTTGCTTGAGTATCCGGCTTGAGGCGAAGCCCGGTGCCAAGGTCGATTCAGCTACCCGGCTCCACCCCCCGGTTCGACTGGCGGCAATCTGCAAGTGACCTGGAAGGAGAGATAAATCACAGGCAGAAAAGACCTTGCGAGCTAGAGTAAATCCATCCCTCTATTGACTAACGATAGGCGACTATCGAAGCTGCTCCATGGAAACAATCCTGCTGATTTCTGTCCTGTGCTTGCTGGTGTTGCTGTTCATCCTGCACACCGAGCTGACCAATACCAAGCGTTGCCTCGAACAGATGCACACCGACATTTACAAACGCTTTCGGGACAGTTCTGAACCGATTTCGCAAATCTCGCTGCTGGAGCAACGCCTGCAAAAAATCGAACGCGGTGAGACCAAATAGCCAATAGCCACCGCTAGTCCCGCGCCAGACCCTGTTGAGCCGTAGCGAAGTTTGCCCGACGCTGGGCGAACAGCAGCGAGGTGATCGCCGCCGCGCTGATGAGCAGCATCAGGCCGAGGCCGTAGACATAACCGGACTCGCGGGTCCAGAGCAGGCCCAGCGCCAAGGGCGCGGCGGCGCGGGCCAAAGCCAGTGGAATGCCGAGAGCGCCATTCAGGCTGCCCACCTGATCGCTGTCGACATATTGCGCCACCGCTGTGCCCTTGACGATCGTCAGCATGCCGTTGCCGATGCCGTAAAGCAGCACGAACAGCAGCGCCAAACCCAGACCCAGCGTCGCGTCATGCGGCGCGACCCGGATCGCCAGGAGCAGCACCACCAACCCCAAAGGCAGCAGACAGGGAATCAGCAGATTGGCAAGGTGCAAGTCGAAATGGCGTTCGAAAAAATACAGCAGGGCGCGGCCAAAAACTTGCAGCAAGCCGATCGCCGCCGGTATCGCGATGACCCAGAACGGCGACATGCCGCCCTCGCGCAACAGGCTCACCATATGCGCTGGCAAGGCCGCAGTAACCGCCATCATCAGCACCACAAAGCCGCCAACCAGCAAAAATGGCGCGCTGCGCAAATGCTTTGACAGCGCCACCGCAGGCGCGCTGCCTCGCGCGGCGGCTGCTGGTGGCGCGCCGCGCAACAGCCAGGCATGCAAGGGCACACAGACCAGCAGTTGCAAGGCAGCCAGACACCAGGTCGCATGGCGCCAGCCGAAGGCTTCAATCAGCCAGGCGGTCAGCGGCATGAAGACCGTGCTGGCCAGCCCGCCCAGAAAGGTCATGGTGATGATGGCGCGGCGGAAATCCTGTGGAAAGCGCCTTGTCAGCACCGCAAAAACCGGCGTGTAAAGGGTCGCGGCCAAGCCCAGGCCCAGCAAAGTCCACAGGGCATAGAAGGCGGCTTGGCTGTTGACAAAACCATGGGCCAACAGGCAAAGCCCGACCAGCAACGAGCCTGAAGTCATCACCAGCCGCTCATGGCCGCGGTCAATCCAGCGCCCGACTGGATAAGCCCCAAGGCCCTCGGCCAGCAAGGCCAGGCTGAAGGCCAGCGAGGACTCGGCACGGCTCAAACCCAGCTCGCGTTCGACCGGCTCCAGCAACAGCGCAAAACTGTAGAAAACGCTGCCCCAGCTGATCAACTGAAGCATCGAGAGCCCCAAGATCAAATTCCGGCCGGCCATGGGCGATCGCGTCATGTCGGGGATTATGGATCGGCAGGCCGGGTCGTCACGAGGCACTGTCGCGCTGATTCAGCGCCGATTCAGCGACCGTTCAGCGGGTAAGCCGGATCGAGGAAACCGGGGGTGGACGGGTGGCCGGGCTTGACCAGCTGGTTCACCAGCGCTTCGTCTTCGGCGCTGATGACGCAGTCGAGCGCGCCTTGATAGTCCTGCCATTGACCCAGCGTACGCGGGCCGGCGATAACGGCACTGACGCCGCGGTTGGCCAGCACCCAGGCGGTGGCGAAATGCGCCATCACCACGCCCCGGCCTTCGCAATAGGTCTGCAGTTGCTGCGCGATCTCGAGCGACTCGGCCCGAAACTCGGTCTGCATCATGCGTTTGTCGCCGCGTCCGGCACGGCTGTCGCTGGCAGGCGTCTGACCCGGCAGATATTTACCGGCCAGCACGCCGCGGGCCAGCGGGCTGTAGGGCACGACGCCGATGCCATGGTGGCGGCAGGCTTCCAGCACTTCCATCTCGGGCTGCCGGTTGAGCAGGTTGTAACAGGGTTGGCAGACCACCGGCCCGGGCATATTCATCTGGCGCGCCAGATGCACCAACTCGGTGATGCGCCAACCCCGGAAATTCGAAACACCCCAGTAGCGGATCTTGCCGTCGCGCAGCAAGGCCTCAATGGCCCGCAGCGGCTCCTCGAGATCCATGCCGTTGAAGTCGCGGTGCAGGTAGTAGATGTCGATATGGTCGGTATCAAGTCTTTGCAAGCTGGCCTCGCAGGCGCGCAGCATCCAGGCGCGCGAGTAGCGGGCTTCATTGACTCGCTGGGACATCGCATTGCCCAGCTTGGTCGCCAGGATCCAGTCATGGCGCCGCGGCTTGATCAACTGACCGACCATCTGCTCCGAAGCGCCGGTCGAATAGACGTCAGCCGTGTCGATCAGGTTGACGCCCTGCTCGAATGCCTGGTCGACGATGTTGCGGGCCTCGGCCAGTTCGGTCTGGTCGCCGAACATCATCGTGCCGAGACAGAGCTCGGAAACCAGCAATGGGCTTTTACCCAGCTTGCGGTAGCGCATGGCGGTCCTTTCGAAGTCTTGTATCAGGCCGCGGCCAGTTTGCCGTTCTGGAAATCACGTACCGCCTGCTGCAACTCGGCCTGGGTATTCATCACGAAAGGGCCATATTGCGCGATCGGCTCATGCAAGGGCCGGCCGGCGACGAGGATCACCCGGGCCGGTTCATCCAAGGCTTGCAGGCGCAGGCCGTCGCTGCCAGCGTCATTGGCCATGATGGCCATGCGGCCGGCCGGAACCTCGATGCCGCCTGACTGCAGCTTGCCGCGGTAGACATAGAAAAAAGCGTTGTGCAGGTCGGGCAAAGCCTGCTCGAACAGCGCGCCAGGCGCCAGATGGATGTCAAGATAAAGCGGCAAAGTGCCTTCGCGCTGCACCGCACCGGCAACGCCGTCACTGCTGCCGGCGATCACCCTGACCTTGACCCCGCCCTTCTCATATTCGGGCAGGGCGGCGCTGGGAATATCGCGGTACCAGGGCGCGCACATCTTGTCCTTGGCCGGCAGGTTCAGCCAGAGCTGGAAGCCTTCCATCAGGCCTTCTTCCTGCTCTGGCATTTCGCTGTGGATGACGCCGCGGCCGGCAGTCATCCATTGCACATCGCCATTGCCCAGCAGCCCTTCGTTGCCGGCCGAATCACGGTGCCGCATACGGCCTTCGAGCATATAGGTGATGGTCTCGAAACCCCGGTGCGGATGGTCGGGGAAGCCGCCGATATAGTCGCCGGCCTTCTCGGAGCCGAAGGCATCGAGCATCAGAAAGGGGTCGAGCCGGCGCTGCAGATCCTGCGTCAGCACGCGGGTCAGCTTGACCCCGGCGCCATCGCTGGTGGCGAGGCCGGTGATCAGGCGTTCGATCAGGCGCGGCTGGGCCAGCGCGGCATCGGGTGTGTTTGTCATCTTGAAGTTTTCGTTTTGGGGCTGGCCGGCGGTTGAAAAAATGCTGCCCTGGCTTGCGCCACGCGTTCGGACTGGCGGCCGATATTGCCACAAACCAGGTCGCAGAGTTGGTAGACGGAAGGATCGGCGATGCGATAAAAAGCACTGGTGCCCCGGCTTTCGCGTTCGACCAGGCCATGTTGTTGCAGAACATTGAGGTGGCGCGACACATTGGCCGCGCTCGAGCCACACAATTCGGCCAACTCGCCGACCTTGCGCTCCTGCTCACGCAGCAGATTGAGGATTTGCAAGCGGGTCGGCTCCGACAGCGCCTGGAAATATGCCGCGACTTGAACCAGCGCCGCTTGAGGAAGATCTTCCATGGTGGGACAGGCCGACAAACGGCATTGAGTTCGACTGCCGTCGATTGTAGTTGAGTCTTTGTGCATTTCCTTGCTTGACTATTTACGTTAATACGCAAATAATGAACTCATTCAGAGCAACAGTCCAGAAAATTCGAGCCGGATCCCCATGAAAAATACAAAACAAACGCCTTTCAGGCCAATGGTCAGGCCCGCCAATGACGCCAAGGCGGTGGTTGGCTGGGTTGTCGTCACCTTGGTTGCGGTCTTGGGTTTCGCGATGAGCCTGAGCGCAGCACAGGCACAGCCCTTGGCCCAGCCGCTGGCCAGCTTGATCGTGAAGCCGGATCAGGGCGATAAAAACGCCAGTTTTGATGGGGTGGTCGAAGCCTTGCGCCAGACCGTGATCGCTGCACAGGTGGCCGGCGCGATCGTTCAGATCGAAATCAAGGCTGGCGACCGGGTCAAGGCCGGACAGGTCTTGATGCGCATTGATCCGCGTGCGGCCGACCAAGCCGCCAATGCAAGCGAGGCGCAGGCGCAGGCGGCGCGCGCTGGTCTGCAACTGGCCAGCCGGGAATTCGAGCGCCAGCAGCAGTTGTTCAAGCAGCAATACATCAGCCAGGCGGCACTCGAGCAGGCCGAAAGCCAGTTCAAGGCGACCCAGGCTCAGGTCAATGCCAGCCTGGCTCAGCTCGGCGTTGCACGCACCCAGACCGGCTTCAACATCGTTCGCAGCCCTTATGACGGCGTGGTGGCCGACCTGCCGGTGTCGCTGGGCGACATGGCGATGCCGGGGCGTGCCTTGGCCACCATCTATGACCCGAGCGCGCTGCGCGTGACGGCCAGCCTGCCGCAGAGCCAGGCCGCCACGATGACCCCGGCGACCCAGGTCAAGGCTGAAATTCCCGGCCAAGGCAGCGCAGGCTTGCTGATCACACCGACGCGCGTGCAAATCCTGCCGATGGTCGATGCGGCCACGCACACGGTGCAGATGCGACTGGACCTGCCCGCCAAGCTGAGCGGGCTGAGCCCGGGAATGTTTGCCCGCGCCTGGCTGAGCAGCCCCGGCGCTGCCAGGCCATCAACAGAAACCGCCAAGCTGCTGGTGCCGCGTTCGAGCCTGGTCAAGCGCGCCGAATTGAACGCCATTTATGTGCTCGACGCCAATGGCAAACCGCTGCTGCGCCAGGTGCGCCTGGGCGCAGTCCAGGGCGAGCAAGTCGAAATTTTGTCGGGATTGAACGTTGGCGAACGTATCGCCACCGACCCCGCCGCCGCCGCACGCATCCGCTGAGCCATGAGTAATCAAAAAAATCTGGGCGTCTCCGGCCGCATCGCGCGCTATTTCCAGTCGGCACAAATCACGCCTTTACTGGCCTTGATGGCGCTGTTGCTGGGCATCTTCGCGGTGCTGGTGACGCCGCGCGAGGAAGAGCCGCAGATCAACGTGACCATGGCCAATGTGCTGATCCCGTTTCCGGGCGCAAGTTCGGTCGATGTCGAGCAGATGGTCGCAGGTCCGGCCGAGCAGGTGCTGGGGCAGATTTCGGGCGTCGAGCATGTGATGTCGATGTCGCGCCCGGGGCTGGCGGTGTTGACTGTTCAGTTCAAGGTCGGCGTGCCGCGCACCGAAGCGCTGGTGCGGCTCTATGACACGGTCAACTCGAACGCCGACTGGCTGCCGCAGCAGCTCGGTGTGCTGGCACCAATCATCAAGCCCAAAGGCATCGACGATGTGCCGATCGTCAGCCTGACCTTGTTCAGCAAGCAGCCAGACACCGGCAGCTTCGACCTCGAGCGGATTGCGCACAGCATGGAGGCCGAGCTCAAGCGCGTCCCCGGCACCCGCGAAGTCACCAGCATCGGCGGGCCGGGCCGCGGCGTGATGGTCGAAATCGACCCGGCGCGGCTGAGCAGCGCAGGCCTGACGGTGCCCGATTTGCGGCAGGCTCTGCAGTCAGCCAACCTGGGCTTGCCGCTGGGCGATCTGCTCGCTGGCAACCGGGCGATCGCGCTCGAAGCCGGGCCTTTTCTCCGCGATGCGCGCGATGTTGAACTGCTGATCGTCGGCGTGCACGCCGCCAAACCGGTGTTTCTGCGCGATGTGGCCGATGTTCGCGATGGCGCGCTGACGGCGGCGCGTTATGTCTGGCATGGCATCGGCGGCGACTCGCCAGAGGCCCAGCGCGGCGAATATCCGGCGGTGACGATTGCAATCACCAAGAAGGCCGGCGAGAACGCGATCGATGTGGCCAACGCGGTGATGGCGCGGGTACAGAACCTGCGCAACACGGTAATTCCTTCAGGCGTCGAAGTCAGCGAGACGCGCAATTACGGGGCTTCGGCCAATGACAAGGCGAAAAAGCTGATCCAGAAATTACTGTTCGCCACCGCCTCGGTGGTCGCGCTGGTCTTCATCGCCCTGGGCAAACGCGAGGCCGCGATCGTCGGCACCGCGGTGATCCTGACGCTGACGGTGACATTGTTCGCCTCCTGGGCCTGGGGCTTCACGCTGAACCGGGTCTCGCTGTTCGCGCTGATCTTCTCGATCGGCATCCTGGTCGACGACGCGATCGTGGTGGTCGAGAACATCCATCGCCACCAGTTGCTGTTCCCCGGCAAGTCGCTGGCCGCGATCATTCCAGGCGCAGTCGACGAAGTCGGCAGCCCGACGATTCTGGCCACTTTCACCGTCATCGCGGCATTGCTGCCCATGGCCTTTGTGACCGGACTGATGGGCCCTTATATGAGCCCGATACCGATCAACGCCAGCATGGGCATGTTGCTGTCGCTGGCGATCGCCTTCGTCGTCACGCCCTGGCTGGCCAGGCTGTGGATGAAGGCCATCCCGCTGCCCGCCGAAGGAACGCCTCATGCCGATCCGGAAGCACCGCATGGCCTCAGCGCCAAGCTGGCGCCGCTGTTCGAGCGCATCTTCACGCCACTGCTTGACGCCGGCAGCGGCAAGCGCAACCGCCGCCTGCTGGGCCTGGGCATTGCCGGCCTGATCGCGATTTCGCTGCTGCTGCCGGCCGCCGGTCTGGTGCTGCTGAAGATGCTGCCGTTTGACAACAAGAGCGAATTTCAGGTCGTCGTCGACATGCCGGCCGGCACGCCGCTGGAGCAGACCGCAGCGGTGATGCATGAGCTCGGCGCTTATCTGGCAACGGTGCCCGAAGTGACCCATTACCAGGCTTATGCAGGCACGGCTTCGCCGATCAATTTCAATGGTCTGGTGCGCCAGTATTACCTTCGCGCGGACTCGAACCAGGGCGACATCCAGGTCAACCTGATCGACAAGCACCTGCGCCATGAACAAAGCCACGCGATCGTCACCAGGCTGCGCCCCGAGCTGCAGAAGATTGCCAAACGCAGCGGCGCCAACGTCAAGCTGGTCGAAGTGCCGCCGGGTCCGCCGGTGCTGTCGCCAATCGTCGCCGAGATCTACGGCCCCGAGGCAGCCGGACGGCTGGAAATCGCCAAGGCGGTGCGCTCGCTGTTTGAACGCAGCGCTGGCCTGGTCGACATCGACGACAGCAGCATCGCCGCAGCGCCGCGCAAGCTGCTGCTGGTGGACCGCCGCAAGGCCGCGCTGCTGGGCGTGCCGCAGCATTTGATCGTCAGTACCCTGCGTGCAGGCCAGGCTGGGGAAGCGGTCAGCTATCTGCATGATCAGAGCAAATATCCGGCTGCAACGATCCTGCAACTGCCCGCCATTGCGCAGGGCAATCTCGACCTGCTGCTGTCGTTGACGGTGCGTTCAGCCGACGGGCATCTGGTGCCGATCCGCGAACTGGTCACGGTGACCGACAGCCTGCGCGAGCAGCCGATTCACCACAAGGATCTGCTGCCGGTGAACTATGTCTTCGCCGATATGGCCGGCAAGGTCGACAGCCCGCTGTACGGCGTGTTCGGGCTGCGCTCCGAGCTGCAAAAAATCGTCACGCCGGGCGGCGGCGCGCTACAGGAGTTCTTCATCAGCCAACCCGCCGATGCCTTGCGCGACTACGCCGTCAAATGGGATGGTGAATGGCAGATCACTTACGAGACCTTCCGCGATATGGGCCTGGCCTATGCGGTCGGGCTGGTGCTGATCTATCTGCTGGTGGTGGCGCAATTCGGCAGCTATCTGACGCCCTTGATCATCATGGCGCCGATCCCCTTGACCATCATCGGCGTGATGCCGGGCCACGCCCTGCTCGGCGCGCAGTACACGGCGACCAGCATGATCGGCATGATCGCGCTGGCCGGCATCATCGTTCGCAACTCGATCCTGCTGGTCGACTTCATCAACCTGCAGGTCCGCTCGGGCATGGCCTTCGAGCAGGCCATCGTGCGCTCGGCCATCACGCGGGCGCAACCGATCATCCTGACCGGTCTGGCCGCCATGATGGGCGCATTTTTCATCCTCGATGACCCGATTTTCAACGGCCTGGCGATCTCGCTGATCTTCGGCATCTTCGTCTCCACCCTGCTCACGCTGGTGGTGATTCCGCTGCTCTATTACGTCGCCTACCGGAACAATCTGCAAGCGCTGACCGGCGCTGCCGCAACCCTTTCCACTCCCGCAACTTCCAACTGAAGGAACGATATGACATCCTGGCAAATGACAAGACTGGTCGCAGGCAGCTTCATCCTGCTCTCTTTGGCGCTGGCCATTCCCGGCAGCCCGATATTCGTCAGCCAATGGTGGCTCGCCTTCACCGCCTTTGTCGGCGCCAATCTGTTGCAGAGCGCGCTGACAAAATGGTGCTTGATGGAACTCATCATGCGCAAGCTCGGCTTCAAAACCGAGAACTGAACCCAGGCCCAAAGGAGTTCAACATGCATCTCATCTGCCCGAAATGCGGCGCAAAGAATCGCGTGCCACAGGAAAAGCTCGGTGACGCGCCGGTCTGCGGGCGCTGCAGCACCGCGCTGATGGAGGCCTCGCCGGTCGCCTTGAGCGATGCCGCCCTGCCCGGCTTTCTGGCCGGCACCGAATTGCCGGTGGTGGTCGATTTCTGGGCCGCCTGGTGCGGCCCTTGCAAGTCGATGGCACCGAACTTTGCGGCTGCAGCCAAACAGTTGCCGACCACTCGCTTCGTCAAGGTCGACACCGATGCCGCGCCGCTATCCAGCACCAAGTATGCGATCCGCAGCATCCCGACGCTGATCCTGTTCGAAGGCGGCAAGGAGAGCGCAAGGCTTTCCGGTGCGGTTTCGGCGACCGAGCTGACGCGCTGGATTCAAACCCACTCGAAAGGCCACGCATGAACAACATCACCGTCTTGTTGAAGCAGCAGCAGGACTACCGTTTCGAGATCGACTTCGGCACCGCGATACCGCGAATCACCACCGATGAACCGGCCCCACTAGGCAGCGGCCTCGGTCCTTCGCCGGTGCAATTGCTCTGCGCCGCAGTCGGCAACTGTCTCAGCGATTCGCTGTTGTTCGCGCTGCGAAAGTTCAAGCAAGCCCCCGATCCATTGAGCTGCCAGATCGTCGCCGAAGTCGGCCGCAATGCCGAAGGACGGATGCGGGTACTGGCGATCCAGGCCACGCTGCAACTCGGTGTACCCGCTGCCGGACTCGAGCACCTCGATCGAGTGCTGAGCAGCTTCGAGAGCTATTGCACCGTCACCCAGAGCGTCGGCCAGGGCATCGCGATCAGCTTGCAGGTACTGGACCTGGACGGTTCGGTATTGAAAGCCGCTTCACCCCTTTGATGTGTTTTGATTGGGCAGATGAATCGGCCAGATGGTTCATGCCAGTGGCCGAGCAACTTCGCTCATGTCCCCCGGCCCGGGCCATACCCGGCCCTCCTCCTTTACTTCGCTACGCCGCTCAGCCACTGCCCTGAACGGCGAGACCTGCGCATTTTGGTGAGAATTCAAACCTCACGAAGCGGCCGACTGGGCGCAATGCGCAGCGAAGTAAAGGAGGAGGCGTCGGCTTGCCGGCGCCGGAGGACTGAGACCGGACATAGACAGTCCTGAGGACTGCCTATGCCTGTCGAAGGATCGGGCCGCTGGCCCGAGCATGAGCGAAGTATTGCGCCCAGTCGGCCAGACCACGACTCGACCTGTTCGATACCAACCTGTCGTCGCTTTTCCAGGCAAATTCGAATCTGCCAGCTGGTTCATGTCAGTGGCTGCGCATTTCTGGCTCAGGATTTGAAATCGTCGAAAGAGACCCTCTCGTCGGCCACGCCGCGCTGTTTCAGCATTGCTCGCGTTGCAGCGAGCATCGCTGGCGGGCCGCAGATGTAAAAGTCACAAGCCAGGAAATCGAGGCCCTCGCGCAGCCAGGCTTGCTGGGCTCGTTCATGAACCAAACCGGTCGAGATCCCCGAGGCAAGTTCCGGCGGCGCGGCAGGTCCCGACAGCACCAGATGCCAAGTGAAATTGGCGTACTGCAGTGCAAATGCCTTCATTTCAGCGACATAAGGCGCATCTCGAAGGCTCTGTGCGCCGTACCAGAACTGGATCCGCTCCGCTGCGCCGGTTTCAAGCAAAGACCGGATCATCGCGCGCAGGGGCGCCATGCCAGCGCCGCCGCCGATGAATACCTTCTGCCTGCCGCCCGACTGAACAGCAAAGTCGCCGAAAGGGCCGGTAAATTCCAGCGCATCACCGGGCTTCAATCCATACAGATAGGACGAACCGATGCCCGGTGGATGGTTGACGAGAGCTTGGCGGCCATGAGCGATTCGCACCAGCAGCGTCAGGCAACCATCCGCCTGATTGACCGGGCATGCCAATGAATAGGCGCGTCGCAAGGGCTGGGTATTGGACCAACTCGCCGGCAACGCCAACGCTGCCCAGTCGCTGGCCTGATCGGCAGGAAACTCGATTTGATGGCGTTCCATCGAATAAGGCGGAATGTGCAATTGCAAATAGGCGCCTGGCCGGAATTGGGCCGCCGCAGGCAACTCGGGTCTGAGCGTGATTTCTCGCAAAAACGGTGATAGCGCTCGCACAGCCTCAACCCTGGCCTTGCAAACAGTCCGCTGTCCAACCCCTTCTGGCAGCTCGATCGCCAGACCTTGCTTGATCGTCAGGTTACAGGCCAGGCGCCAACCGCTGCCGATCTTGCGCTCGGACAAATGCTCCCTGTCGGCTGCGGTGGCCGCCGGAGCTTGACCCAGGACACGCACCATGCACAGGCCACAGCTTTGCCCGCCACCGCAGTTGGAAGGCAGCTGCATCCCCTGCCCTGCCAAGGTCTGATAAACGATCTTGCCCGGCACCGCTTTCAGCGTTTGCAGTTTCTCGCCAGCAGGCGAAAAAAGGCTTAGCTCGCAGCGACCGGACCGGCCCAAACCAGTCCAGTTGATCTGTCTGAGTCGTCCTATCAACAGGCCCAGGCCACTGAGCGCCAGACCGAGCCCACCGACTGCCATGCTGAGCAGCAAATAATTATTGAAGTCGGTGCGGCCTGAATAGTCCATGATGTGGAGCATCCAGAAAAAATCATAGAACCGCCAGCTTCGATTGCGATGCCAGAGCAATTCACCCTGCTGCGACAGATAGACGCTTGTGTCCTCCCGATCGGAGAAAGCCACCCGCCAGACCCGCCCGGCATGGGCACGGGTCTCAAGCGAGGGCTCGAGCAATTCGGCTTGGCCGGGATGGCCAGGCCCGGTGTAGGTAGCAAGCGCCAGTTTTTGCACCAATTCCGCCGACAAGACGATGCCAGCCCCGCTGCTGGCATCGACCAAACGGGGGCCCTGCGGGCCGGCCACGCGATAGACCGGCTGGTCGAGCAGCCAGCCACTTGAAATGCTTTGAACCGGCGCCGTCGCTTTGGCCAGCAGGCTGTCGACCGACAAGGCGTTCGCGGGCCAAGGTCTTGGGCTCGTTGACGTCACCCGGAATTCTTCCCCACGAACTTTTTTGACGTCGAGCAAGCTCATGACCAGGCCACTGCAGGTCCAGACCAGCAGTTGCAGGCCGACCAACAGGCCGACGACCTGATGGAGCTTGCGCAGCCAGCGCGGCATCATGAACCCGCCTTGCCGCGCAAGCTATAGACCAGCAACCCCGCACCACTGAGCGAAAACAGCAGCGCCAGCGAGGCAGAGATGCGCAACAACAGGTTGTTGGCATCGATACGCTGGTCATAGTCCATGATGTGCAGCATCCACAGGACATCGAACCAGCGCCAAAGTTCATGGCGGCGCGCCACCAATTCCCCACTGGCTGGCGAGAAATATAGGATGCTGTCGGCAGCATCATCAAAATGCACGGCCCATAAGGGCAACGCTTGCCTGGCAACTTCCTTGGGTGCCTGGGTGATCCAGGTCACGGTGGTAATCGGCGCTGTTCCACGATAAATGCTGCGAGCTAGCGCGCTGATGGTGGCTGACGGCAGCGGGCTCAGCAAGGCGCCGCTGCCAGCGTCGATCAGCAAGGTCTGTTCGCCCTCGCGAATCTCGAACACATCCTGTCCCAGCAGGCTCTTGAGTCGCCACGACCGCAGGTTCGGGTGCTGCTTCAGCAACTGCGTCAACTCCAGATGCGGCCGGTCGCTCTGGACTTGCTGCGGGGTCGTTTGAACAAGGTGGTCGCCGTGGATCAGGCTCAAAGACACGGCACTCATATAGACGCCGCTGAACATCCACAGCAAGGCCTGCACGCCAATCACCATGGCCAGCCATTTGTGGACACGCCGGACCCGGAAGGCCAGCTGGCTCAAAGCCCGTCTACCTCGGCTTCAACATGGATCGGTCGGGCGCTCAACTGGCGCCAGCCAAGGCAAGCTCAGCCACAGCCGCAAACCAACGAATGCCCAGGGGCAGGACCGCGTCATTGAAGTCATAGCCGGGGTGATGCAAGGGGCGACTATGGCTTGCGCCAGGCTCCGCTGGTCCTTGGCCAAGCCACAAATAGGCACCGGGCCGGGCCTGCAGCATGAACGAAAAATCTTCCGAAGTAAAAGCCGGCCGCGGCGCCACCGTGGCTTTCAGACCTGCGGCAGCCGCCGCGAAAAGCGCGTGCGCGGCTTCAGCTTCGCTGTTGATCGTGGCCGGGTAGTAGCGGATATAGCTCACCTCGATCTCGGTGGCGGTGGCGAGCGCGACGCCCTGCGCCGTTGCCCGCAACGCAGCCTCGATCAAATCCTGCGTGGCCAGATCAAAGCTCCTGACAGTGCCGGTGATCATCACTTCGGCGGGCAGCACGTTATGCGACTGGCCGCCCTCGATCCGGGTCACCGAGAGTACGGCCGATTCACCCGGGTCGATACGCCGCGCCACGATGGTATTGAGCAGCAGCACCAACTGACTGGCAGCAAGGATTGCGTCCGGGCTGTGCTGGGGTTGTGCGGCATGGCCGCCGCGTCCGCGAACGACGATGTCAAAGCGGTCCGCCGCGGCCATGATCGGGCCAGGCCTTGTCTGGGCATGCCCGATCGGCAGATCAGGCCAGTTGTGCAGGGCGTACACCGCATCGCAGGGGAAGCGCTCGAACAGGCCGTCGGCGACCATCGCTCGGGCCCCGCCACGGCCCTCTTCGGCGGGCTGGAATACAAAGTAGATCGTGCCGGAAAAGCGCCGCGTGCGTGCGAGATGGCGCGCGGCACCGAGCAGCATGCTGGTATGGCCGTCATGGCCGCAGCCATGGTGCACCCCCGGGTTCAGGCTGGCATAAGCCAGGCCGCTTTGCTCCTGCATCGGCAATGCGTCCATATCGGCACGCAGTGCCACGCTGCCACTGCCGCTGCCATGGCGCAGCACACCAACCACACCAGTGCCGCCGATCCCTGCGTGCACCTCAAGTCCCAGCTGCCGCAATGCCTGCGCGACCAACTCCGCTGTGCGATGTTCGGCGAAAGCAAGTTCAGGATGGGCATGCAGATCGTGCCTGAGCGCAATCAGATCCGGCAACAAATCATCGATTTCAGAGAACATGGCATCAACCGGTTGCAGCGCCGTAGCCAAGTCATCTGGCATCAGCATGGAAGGCGGGATTTCAACTGAAACTCTCCGGGGGTCATACCGCACAGTTGCTTGAAGCGCCGCGACAAATGGCTTTGATCATAGAAGCCGGCCTCGCTGGCAGCTCTGGCCGCAGGCATGCCTTCAAGCAACAGCGCCTGTGCATGGCGCACACGCAGCAGACTGATGTAGCGGCCGGGTGAGACACCCACTCTCTCGCGGAACACCGTGGCGAAGCGCCAGATGCTCAAACCGGTCAATGCCGCAAGATCCTCCAGAGACAAGGGCTCGGCGAAATGGGCCACGATATGGGCGAGCACGGGTTCGATTGAAGCCCGCTTGGTCCGCCGGCCCTCAAGCGCCGGCAAGTCGATCCCCGTTTTGATGAATTTACTCTCTTGCATAAGCTCCAGCATAGAAGTGCCGGGCTCGGCATCAAGCTCAAATTTGTGGGGCCGATCGGTAGCGAATTGCGTTCTGACCTGCCTGCCGCGCAGAACATGCTGCGCGCAGACGTGGTGCAGTTCAAACGGGTAGCAGGCAGCAACTCCGTCCTATCAAAGGCGCTTGCAGTTGTTTAGTCTTCGGCGCTCTGTACTCTTCCACTACCTGGGAAATCGATGTCCATCACCATCCTGCGCCAATCCGCCCAACTCGCCGACCTGCAAGCCCAGGAGCCGGTCGCCATTCCGCTGACTCAGCCCCCGAGCAAGACCTGGGGTCGTGCTGTTGAAGTCGCTGGCGCCGGCAACAACCGCTGCGGCATCTGGGAATGCAGTCCGGGCCGCTTCGAGCGCCAATTGGCGAGCGCTGAAACGATGCATATCCTCACTGGCTCAGGCAGCTTCACGCCCACCGATGGCGAGCGGATGGAATTCAAGGCGGGCGACACCTTGTTCTTCCCGGCCAACACCACCGGCGTCTGGGAACTCACCGAGACCTTGCGCAAGATGTATGTCGTGATGGTGTAAAGAACGCAAGGCCGCTCTGAACACGCCCGTTCCGCTGCGTTACTGGCTCTGACTGTCGGTCAGCTTTACGGTCATCCAGATGCCGGTATGGGCGCAACCTGGTCAATAGCGGGACCCCAGGCCAGCATTGCTTGGGCCGCTCCCTGAAAGGCAGCGCAACGGCCAGCCGTCAGGGGTCAGGCGGCGACCCAGACCTTGCGCACGGTTTCCAAGGTGCGCCAGGTGCCGGTGTAGCCGGGCTTCATGATGAAGCAGTCACCGGCCCTGTAGGTGATCGGTGCGTGGCCATCCTCAGTGATCACGGCCACGCCGGACAGGATCAGGCAGAACTCCCAGGTCTCGCCCTTGATGGACAGATTGACGCCGGGCGTGGACTCGAACACGCCCGCGCGCACCTTGCCGTCCTTGGCGCTGTCGATGTCCCAGTTGCGGCAGACGATGTCGCCTTCGATGACGCGCTCGGCCGGCGGCCGGTATTCGCGCGGTTCACCGAGTTGGTCGAAGTTGAAGGTAACGAGCAGATTTGACATGGGAGCGGCCTCGGGCAAGGGGAATCACAGGATACCCACATGCTATGGGGCTGCGCGCTGCAACAGGTGCCAAAGCCGGAGCCGGCAACGGCGCGAAATGCGCGATTGACGGCCCGCCGCAGCGCAATCTGCCGCCGCGAATCAGGCGGAGAAATCGACCAGGACGCTCTTGAAACGCATATTCGCCTCGACCGCCTGCCGCCCGAGATCCTTGCCAATGCCCGAGCTGTGAAAGCCTCCCGTCGGAATCACATAGTCCGCCGTGCGACCGTAGCGGTTGACCCAGACCGTGCCGGCCTTGATGCTGCGCACCGCGCGCAAGGCCCGGCTCAGGTCGGCGGTGTAGACACCGGCAGCCAGGCCGTAGCAGGGGTGGGCCGCCAGCGCCAGGCCTTCAGCCTCGTCGTCAAAGGCCTGCACGGTCAGCACCGGGCCGAAGATCTCTTCGCGCACCGCCTCCATCTCTGAGGTGACGCCGATCAGCACGGTCGGTGCATAAAAAGCCCCGCCTGCGCCCAGCTCCAGGCGCTGGCCGCCGATGAAGGCCTCGCCGCCTTGCCCCAGCGTGTTCTGGACGATGCTGTCGATCCGGTTCATTTGCGGCGCTGAAATGATCGGCGAGTAGGACGTCGCTTCGGCCCAGGTCGGCCCGGGCCGAATGGCTTGCGCCAGCTGGCTGATCCGCTCCAGCAGCTCGGCCTGCACCTTGCGCTGAACGATCAGGCGCGAACCGGCAATACAGACCTGGCCGGCATTGCCGAGAATAGATTGCGCAATGCTGCGCGCAACTTTATCCAGGTCCGCCGCATCGGCGAACACCAGTTGCGGGCTCTTGCCGCCCAGCTCCAGGGTCACCGGCTTGATGCCGCTCTCGGCGCTTGCCGTCATGATGGCCGCACCGGTGCGGGTGGAGCCAGTGAACGAGATCTTGCCGACGCCGGGATGGCGGCACAACGCATCGCCGGTCACCGAGCCCGTGCCCTGGACGATATTGAAAATGCCGGCGGGCATACCCGCCTCGATGGCGAGCTGGGCCAGCCGCAGGGCCGAGAACGGCGTCATCTCGGACGGCTTCAGCACCACGGCATTGCCCGCCGCCAGGGCCGGGCCGATCTTGGTCACCGCCTGGGTGATCGGAAAATTCCAGGGCGCGATGGTGGCGACGACGCCATAGGGCTCGCCGATCACCAGGCCCAACTGGTCGCTGCGCGTCGCCGCCACATCGCCGCCCAGCTTGTCGGCGCATTCGGCAAAGAAGCGCAGGCAGTCGGCGGCATAGGGGATGTCCACGGCCAGCACATCCTTGACCGGCCGGGTGGAGCCCAGGGCTTCGATGCGGGCCAGCTCACCGCTGTGGGTCTCGATCAGATCAGCCCAGCGTCGCATGATGCGGGCGCGGGCACGGGGCGCGCCGGTGGCCCAGTCCGAGCGCTGGAACGCGGCCTGCGCATTGCTTACGGCGCGATCAACCAGGGCGGCCGAGGCGATGGGCAGCTCGGCGTAGATCTGGCCATCAGACGGGCGCCTGACTTCCAGCGCATCGCCGTCGCCATTGACCAACTGGCCGCCGATGAAATGGCCGTTCGGGAACGGGGTCTGGTTGGGGTCGAAATCAAGCATGCTGATGTCCTTGGCTTTGTTAAAGGCGCGATGTCGTGTTGAGATTTCGGCGTGCTACTTGCGCCAGTGGCGGCGGGCAGGACGTGGCAGAGCTTTTGCATCCGGTCAAGAATCGCCCGGGCAGCCCGTCGCGCCCGATCGGCAACTGGCCGGAGATGAAGAAGACCTGGTCGCCCGAAACCACAGCCTGCGTGTAATGCCCGGCCGGCGCCAGTGCGCTTTGCGTCAGGACCGGCGTCACCAGCGCTGCGCTGCTCATTGCCAGCCCCCAAAGCGCGGCCACTCGGCCTCGACCCGGTCGGATCTGCCACGGACGACCTGATAGGCCCGATGCTGGGCACCGGTGGCGCAGGCATGGTTGGGCAGGATGCGCACGCGGTCGCCAATCGCCAGATCGGGCAACGCCGCGCCCGAGCCCGACCGCACGGTGATGATCCCGTGCTCCTGGTTCGCGTCGGCCACGACCAGATCGCCGTAAGGTCTGCCGGTGACGTCGCACACCAGCCCATAGCCCTGGTTGACCGCCTGCTTGCTCGTGCCGCGATCCTGCGACAGGGCCATCCAGCCCGCGTCGACCAGGATCCAGCCCTTGTCACGCTGATGGCCGATCACCGTCGCGAGCACCGAGACGGCGATGTCGTCGATCTGGCAGATACCGACCCCGGCCATCACCAGATCGAAGAACACGAACACGCCTGCCCGTACCTCGGTCACGCCGCTCAGGTCGGTCGCGCTATGGGCCGTCGGCGTCGAGCCGACGCTGACCACCGGGCAGGGCAGCCCGGCCTCGCGCAGAATGCTGGCCGCATCGACAACGCTGCGCCGCTCCGCCTCGGCGCATTGCTGCAAGGCCTCGGGGCCGCGGGCGGTGTAGCTCCCGCCGGCATGGGTGATCACGCCACGCAACTCCGCGCCGGCCTGCAGCGCAAGGCCGATAGCGATGAGGCGCTGGCTGTCGGTGGGCAGTACGCCCGAGCGGTGACCATCACAGTCGATTTCGATCAGGGCCGGGATGCGCGTGCCAGCCTGCCGTGAGGCCGCTGCCACCGCCTGCGCCTGCTCGACGCTGTCCAGCACCACGGCAAGATCGGCCCCCTCGGCGCGCAGTGCCAGCACTTGCGGAAGCTTGGCTGGTGCGATGCCGACGGCGTAGATGATGTCCCGCACCCCCGCCGCCACGAACTGCGCCGCTTCCTGGAGCGTCGAGACCGTCGCTGGCCCGGCCGACGAAGTCATGACGCGCCGCGCCACGTCCACCGACTTGGCCGTCTTCAGGTGCGGCCGCAGCGAAACGCCCAGCCGCTCAAGCCTGGCTCTCAGCCGGGCAATATTCCGATCCATCCGATCCGCGTCGAGGATCAGGCAAGGCGTTGCCAGATCCTCCAAGGTCGCTGTGTCCTCTGCAACCTGCGCCCGTTCCATCAAGCTTGATTGACTCACCGTCTGATCTCCAGTTGTTCATCGTGGCGCCAATATTGCGCAGAATTGATGAAGTTTTTACTTAACAATCAAGCCCGACGGCCTTTGCTCCTCGACGGTTTTCGATCACCGGACCAAATCCTTGAAGCGGCAGTACATGCCAATGAGCGGCAGGAACCAGGCTTTGCCGAAATGGCCGGGGATGGCGAGCCAATCGAAGTCGAGCCTGGGGTTCAGATCTGCGCGGCCGTCGAGCAACTCGGCCAAGCATGAGGACCATCACCAGACCGCGTAGCGCGTCGACGTTTTGCAGTCGGGTCTGCATTGCGACTTTTGTCGGCATGGCGGCGACCTCCGATCGCGGTCGAAGCCGGGTGGAATTCAACATGAGCTGTCCTTTTCGGATGCTGAAGGCCTGGAGCTTGGGGTTCGTCAGAAGTCGGCGACCTGGCCCCAAGTTGCGGACGAGAAGCGGTCGGGGTGAAACGGGCGCGGATCGATGATCGGCGCGGCGCCAGTGACAATATCGGCGATCAGATGCCCCGCGCCGGGGCTGACGCCGAAGCCATGGCCGCTGAAGCCGGCGGCCAGCACCAGTCCGGGCTGCGACTTGATCTCGCCGATGCCCGGCACGCCATCCGGCGTGCTGTCGATATAGCCGGCCCAGGCGGCGGTGATTGATCGCTCTCTGAGGGCGGGAACCAGGTCGACGGCGCGCTGATAGGTCAGCCGGACGACGGCTTCGTCCACGGCAGGATCGAGCACTCGCATGCGCTCCATCGGTGTGGGGCGGTCGAGGCGCCAGCGCGCCAGCGATTCATGACCCGAACGGAAGCCCTCCAGTCCGCCCAGGGCGAGGTTGCGCCAGCGCCGCTGGAACATCGGAAGAAACTGCCACCCGAAGCGCAGCATTTGCGGCGTTGGATCGACCCTGGCGCGGCCGCTTATCGCGAGCGTGTAGCTGCCGTCGCTGCGGCGCGTCATGCTGGCGGCGCTGGTGTGCAGCGTGTCTGGCAGATCGGCGCTGCCAGGCCCGACAGTCAGCACGGTCTGGCGGATGGCAGCCTGCGGAAAGCGGATACCGAGCTGGCGGCAGAAAGACGAGGCCCAGGCACCGCCAGCAAGCACGGCCGCAGGAGTGCGGATGACGCCAAGCTCGGTGACCACGGCGGACAGTCGGCCGCCCTGTGTTTCAATCCCGCGGGCCGCGCAACGCTGATGGACCGTGCCACCATGCCGCAGGATGGCGCGCGCAACGGCGGGGGCCGCGCGCGATGGGTCGGCGGTGCCATCGGTTGGTGAAAACACACCGCCCTTCCACGACTTGCCGGTGACGCGCCCACGCTCGGCGGCTTCGCGCGATGACAACATCTGCGTCTGGATGCCAACCGAGCGGGCGAAATCGCCCCATCGCGACCAGCCCGCCAGTTCCGCCTCGTCGTTGCTCAAGTAGAGCAGCCCGCAGCGCCGGAAGCCGGTCTGATCCGATTCGTCGGCGACGAACTGGTCCCAAAGCTCCAGGCTCTTGGTCGCCATCGGCAGTTCGCGTGCATCTCGGTTCTGCTGGCGGCACCAACCCCAGTTTCGGCTCGACTGCTCGGCACCGATGCAGCCTTTCTCAAGCAAAGCAACCTTCAGGCCGCGACGGGCGAGGTAGTAGGCGGTGAAGGCACCGATGACACCGCCCCCGATGACGACAACGTCGGCATGCGCGGGCAATTCGGGGGACGACTCGATCGAGACCAGCGGCGCAGGCATGCTCAGACGCTCGGCCGATGAGCCCGACCTTGCACACCTTCTCCAAGCTGCGTCAGGTGCCGACGTGGCCGGCATTCGCGCGGCTTGCCGAGCCTGCTCGAACTGAAGTTAACAAGAAAATTCGACATGGGAAAATGGCGCCTTGTTGCTGACCTGGAGGCTTCATATTAGGAGCGGAACCGGCGGCATTGCTACCAAAGCAGGCGACTCCAACAGTGTCAAATTGGGAATGCGCCTGTCGACACAGCGGGTTGTGCCGAGCGCGCAGTCCATTGAGCTGCCTTCGCCGTCTGATCTCTACCTGTCCATCATGGCGGGCATATTGCGCCGGCTGGATGAATGAATAATTCAATTAACCGAACATTCAGTAAGGCTTAGAACTTAATGATCAGTTCGGAAGACCTTGCGCGCAGTTGCTGAAGAGCAGCGCCGTCAGCCAGTCCTGACTATCTTGCCAATGCCGCACCGATTCAACTGCCCGTAGACTTGACTCGGCACCGGTGCTGGGTGGTAAGCGATGTCCGCGACGGCCAAGCCTCTTTCTTAGGGATGCTCTGCATAACTCAACGCGAGTTGGTGCAGCGCGGATCGGGATGGGATGCAAGGCGCATTTTGCGGCCAATAGCGCGTGCTATTGGCAATAAATGCAACGCCGCAGACCGCTCGAGGCCGCGCTATCAAAAACCGTGAGGGGTTATGCAGAGCATCCTTAGGGCGAGCGCCCACGGCAGTAGGCAGCGATGGGTCGAACGAATGATTTGTCGTGGATTGCGATCAGGCTAACTGAGGTGTGAAAAGCACCTGTGTCAGACGCAGGTGCTTTTCTCCGCTGGGCGGACTGGTTACTTGATCGAAAAGGTAACGCCGCTCTGGGCGCGCGTTGTTTTATTGACCAGGGTGACTGCCACCCTCGCCCCGACCGGGATGGTGACATCCTTGGCTTCAAACTTGTTGCCCCCTGCGGGTTTCAACATCACTTCGGATTTCTCACCTTTGGCCAAGATGGTGAGCTTGGCGTTGATGGCGGCACTGTCGACCGGTTCATGGTCTTCCATGACATAGAGTGATACCACCTTGGGGCGGACGACCAGTTCGAACAGCGTTTCCCCGACCAGTTGAACTACCCCACCATGTTCAGGCTTGGTACTCCCATGGGCGAAGGCGGAAGCACCAGCCAGCAAAGAACTGACCAGCAAAACTGCTGGAAATACTCGCTTCAACAATATGTTCACGTTCATTGCTTGGTTCCAAAGGTTCAGTGCGGCTTGGCAAGTGCCTTGCTTTATCGGCCTGGAAAATTTGCTTTCGCCTTACTCCGGTGCGTGAGGAAGCGTGAACGCAAGGGTTGCCAGGTATTCGATGAAATCGATTTTCTTGGGGTCATCGGACGGCCCCTTGAAGGTCGCGCTGACCACATTGAGACCCTGGTTGCGCACCTTGATCGTGATGCTGCCGTCGGCCGCTGTGCGACGCGGTTTGGCGTCGGGATCGTTCACGTAGTCGCTGAGCACCATCGCGCCGGCCACCGGTTTGCCTTGGAACAGCACGCGCAGCTTCAAGGGCTTGCCGAGTAGATCGGGCAGTCCGGGAGTGACTGTCACGATCTGCAGGACTTGATCCGGCAACGCCGGAATTGCTGTCAGCAGCGGAGCCTGTATGGACACTGCAAACTTGACGGTCTTCTCGCTCAGCACCGCATTGGGCACCTCATCGCGCCCTTTCTTGTGCCATTCGCCGTCGGGTGTCTTGCTCCAGATGCCATTCTCGAGCACAGCTGCCACCGCGGTCGGCTGGCTCTCGCTGTCGACCAGAAGGAGCGGCCCGGCGACTCGAAGCGTCGTCACAATCGGTTTCCATTGGGCGTCATAGCCCGCCACATTCTTGAACAAGGGCAAACGCTTGACCGTATCAAGATCGTCAGCGCCGACGCCGTAAATCACGCCGATTTGCTTGGCACGCTGCGCGAACCAGATGCCATGAGCCTCGACTGCCGTCGCGGGCAGCATGCCGGCGAGCATGGCCGCCAGCGTCAAACCGATTGAGAAATTCTTCATCTGAAACTCCTTGCTGAGTTGGAAGCCGTTAAGGCCGACATACCGATGCTATAGATGACAAGGCAAAGAGAATGCCGTTCCGACGCCTACCGCTGCTTGCTTTGCCTCGAAATTGTCCGATTGCCGGCAGAATCCCCGGCTCGCCGGTCGAGATCGGCAGCTCGACCAGCGCTGCGGACTAAAGCATGAAATCAGAAGTACTTGACCCAGGCCTGCGTCGACGACCTCTTGTAGCGCGCAAACGCCCGGCAAGGGAAGTAAATGATCGGTACCAATGCCAGCCAAACCACCCAGACGATCCAGAACTGGTCAGCATCGACACCGAACCTGCTGCCTTGATTGGGACCGTAGATCGAGAGCAGGACACGATAAGAAATCAGCAATATATAGAGGTGCAGGATGTAATAGAACATCGGTGCGCCGCCAAAGGTGGAAATCACACGGGTCAAAGCGTTATCGGAAAATTCCAGGGCCGCCAGCAACAACATCCCGCCACCCAAGGTCATCAACAGGAAATCAAGCGAGGGCGGATATTTGGTGAAGTTCAACCAGTTCATCACGGTCTCGATCTGGCTGCTGCCAGCAACCCAAGCCTGGTTCTCGCCGTAGATATTGAAGCCACGCAGCAAAGCCAGCAGGGCCAGGCAGGCGAGTCCGAGTATTGTCAACACCCTGCGTCGGGTCAGTTTGTCGATGCGCGCGGCGAATATCGGCGCTAAGCAATACCCGAGCAAGATCACGCCGACCCAGGGCAAAGCCGGATAGGTCAGCCTCACCTTGATGGCGCCGTCGGCCAATGCCCAACCGCGGTGCAGCATCAATGTCCATGGCAGGTACCAAGCGCTATCGGCAGCGACCACAATGCCGGCGAAGGCGTTATGCCCGCTGACTATGACGACTCCAAGCAGAAGCAATAGCCACCGCGGCAATCCGACCAACAGGGCCAGGGCCAACATGCTGAAGCCAATCGCCCACATCACCTGAAGGTAGACCACGTTGTAGGTCCCGCTCCATGCGAAGTTGACAACGGTCAGTTCCAGCGCGATCAAGAGCAACCCCCGCTTGAGCAAGAAACTGCGGACATCACGGCTTTGGCCTTGGGGTGGGTTGGCATAAAGCCAGGCCGAAAGCCCGGTCAGAAAAACGAAAACCGGGGCGCAAAAATGCGCTGCCAAGCGGGAAAAAAATAGTTCTGGTGCGGTACCCGGCAGGGTCATCGGATCAGTGACTTGCAGGTGCAGATAGAGTGTCTCGCGCACATGGTCGAGCATCATCACGATCATCACGAGTCCCCGCAAGGCATCGATGGAAGTGATTCGAGCCTTGTGCAACTGAAGCTCTGCGGGCGAGCTACGGCCAGACAAGTCACTAGGGCTGTTGGAGTTGTGCATGGTGAATTCCCGATGAAATGATGGAACCGGAGCGATCCCAGATGAGTCAATGGTTGAGGACAGGGAAAATCAATTGCCAGGCGCCGGTCACAGTCCACGCCGAACTGTGACGCGCCCGACAAAGCGTCACAACCTTGGCGGCTTTGTGACCAAGGTTATTGCCAGCGGGCTCGGCCATGAAAAATGTCTTGTGCTTGGTCATTCAAAGCGCATCTTGAACCGGACTTGACTGCGGCAATTCATCGCCTTTGACAAGGCGACGCGTGGCCTGCTCACCCAGCAGCCAGTACATCACCGGCGTCAGCAGGGAATCGAGCAGCGTCGAACTGATCAAGCCACCGAAAATCACCACCGCCACCGGATGCAGAATCTCTTTGCCCGGTGCAGACGCCGCCAGCAACAAGGGTGTCAGGGCAAACGCTGCCACCAGGGCGGTCATCAGCACCGGCGTCAAACGCTCGAGTGACCCGCGTATGACCATGGCTTGGCTGAAGCTTTCGTTTTCAAAGCGGCATAAATTGATGTAATGGCTGACCTTGAGGATGCCGTTGCGGGTGGCAATGCCGGCCAGCGTGATGAAGCCGACCATGGAAGCCACCGAGAGACTGACATCGGCTATCCACATCGCCGCGACGCTGCCGATCAATGCCAAGGGGATATTGGCCATGATGATGGCGGCCAGAACGGCCGACTGATAGCGTGAATACAGGACGAGGAAGACCATCAGCAGCGAGAGTAGCGAGAGCCCGGCAATCAACCTCGTCGCTTGTTCCTGGGCCTGAAACTGGCCCTCGAGGCTGATGAAGTTCCCGGCTGGCAGGCTTGTGGCATCGATGACCTTGCGGATGCCAGCGACAACCTGACTCATGTCGCTGCCATCGGTATTGGCGTAAACGACGATGCGACGCCGGCCGTTCTCGCGCCCGACCTGGTTCGGCCCATCGCCCTCCTCTACCGTGGCGATGCTCGAAAGCGGCAGGCGCCCGGCGGGTGTATCGATCAAGGTGGCCGCAAGATCCTGCGGGCTTCGGCGCGCATCGGGCAGGCGCAGCACCAGGTCATAGCGGCGCTGCCCATCGACGATCTCGGCACCATGGGCGCCATCGGTGAGCATCTGCAACAAGCGCAAGGCTTCACCTGGCGACAAACCCGCTGCCGCTACCCGGCTCTGGTCCAGGCGCACCGTGATCTGGGGAATCAAGACCTGCTTTTCAACCGTCAAATCGACCAGGCCAGGCACGCCGGCCAATCCCTGGCGCATTTGTTCAGCCAGGCCGCGCAAAGTATCGATGTCGTCACCGAATATTTTCAGCGCGATCTGAGCGCGTACGCCTGACAGCAGGTGGTCCAACCGATGCGAGATCGGTTGACCCACCGCCACCTGGGCAGGCAGCACCGAAAGTCTTGCGCGTATATCCGCCATCACCGCTTCGCGGCCGCGCAGACCCGGCTTCAGGTCGACATCGATTTCGGACGAATGAACCCCCTCGGCATGCTCGTCAAGTTCGGCGCGCCCGGTGCGCCGTCCCACTTGCACCACCTCGGGCACCTCACGGATCAGCAATTCAGCCAGGCTGCCCAGGCGATTCGCTTCATCCAGCGAAGTGCCGGGATTGAACATCATGCCCAGCACCAATGAACCTTCATTGAAGGCTGGCAAGAAGGCGCGAGGCATGAAGGGCACCGTGGAAGCGGCGACAACCACGGCCAATGAAGCCAGCAGCACAAGCCGGCGTGCGCGCGGAAATGACCAGGCCAGCAGTCGCGCATCGCGTTCTTTCAGCCAGCGCACCATCGGACTGTCTTCATGGTCCAGCCGCTTCATGCCTGGCAGGAAGAGCGCACATAACACCGGCGTCAAGGTCATCGACACAAACATCGAAGCCAGCACCGAAGCGATATAGGCAATGCCCAGCGGCGAAAACAATCGTCCTTCGATGCCAGGCAGCGCAAACAGCGGTACAAAAACCAGCACAACGATCACCGTCGCATAGACGATACCGGAGCGCACCTCGACACTCGCCCGCAACACGACATCCATTACCGCCAACGGGTTACCCGCCGCGCGGTTTTGCTTCAGCCGGCGCATGATATTTTCGACATCAACGACTGCGTCATCGACCAGTTCGCCGATGGCGATCGCAATACCGCCCAACGTCATCACATTGATCGACTGACCCAGCAGGCTGAAGACCAGCGCAGTCACCGCCAATGACAAGGGAATCGCCGTCAACGAGATCAGCGTCGTCCGGGCCGACAACAAGAAAGCAAACAGCACGATCGCCACCATCACTGCGCCGTCGCGCAAGGCTTCAGTGACATTGCTGACCGAAGCTTCGATGAAGTCAGCCTGCCGGAACAACACCTGCGGTGCCTTGATCCCGGGTGGAAGGCCTGGCGCCAGCTCTCTCAAGGCCTGCTCGATCTGCCGCGTCAACTGGACCGTATCTGCACCGGGCTGTTTTTGCACGCTGACGATCACTGCCGGTGCACCGTTGTAGCCGGCATCGCCACGCTTCATCGCAGCAGCGATATGCACTGTGGCAACCTGCGACAGCAAAACGGCGCGGCCATCCTTCCAGGCCACGGCAATGCCCTGAAGGTCAACGAGGCGCTGGGTGCGGGCGATATGACGAATCAGGTACTCGCGGCTGTTCAGATCGATGAACCCACCACCCACGTTGCCGGCAAAGCCTTTCAGCGCCGCTTCGACTTGATTCAAGGAGACACCGACCTGGGCCATTCGTACCGGATCTGGCTCGACCCGCAAGGTGCGCACTTCGCCGCCGATCGGTATCACCTGCGACACGCCAGTGATCGACAAGACCCTTGGCCGCAGCACGAAATCTGCATAGTCGCGCACCTGCATCGGCGTAGCGGCTGAGGCACCGCCGGCCATTGGCAGCGCGATCAACATGACCTCGCCCATGATGGAGGACACAGGGCCCATCGTCGGTGTGATTCCGGCCGGCATTTGCCCAGTCACCAGGGCCAGCCGCTCAGCCACGATCTGGCGGTTGCGATAGACATCGGAACCCCACTCGAACTCGGCGTAATGCAGTGCCAGGCCGACGCCTGAGGTCGAACGCACCCGCGTCACGCCAGGCATGCCGTTCAGCGCCAGTTCTATCGGCATGGTCACCAGTTGTTCGACCTCCTCCGGTGCCATGCCACCGGCTTCGGTGAGGACGGTGACGAGCGGTTTATTCAGGTCGGGGAAGACATCGACCGGCGTCTGCCTGGCTGCGATAAAACCGCAAATCAGCAAGATCAATGCAAACGCCAGCACGAACAGTCGATGGTGGAGGCTGTAGCGAACTATCCAGTTGAACATGATGTTATGGGCTATCTGTACGGATCAATGGCGCTGGTTCAGCGAATCTGCGCCAGCAGCGATGCGCCATGCACCACCACCCGGTTGGCCTCACCCAGCCCCTGGGTCACCACCACAAGGTTGTTGCCCAAGGTCTGGTACTGGACTGCCTGCGGGATATAGCGCTCGGCACCCGACTTGATCCAGACAATGGCCTCATTGGCAGGGTTGCGCACGACCGCTTGCGACGGCAACACATGGCCCTTGATCTGCGCATCAAGCTTGACCACTACCGTCAGCGATTGCCCGACTGCCAAAGGCAGAGCGCCGCTTTCTGAGCGGGCTCTGAAGGTCAGCGGCAACAGGCCATCGCGCAGGCTGCGACCAGCACCTGCCAATGTCAGTTTGATCGACCCGGCCCCTTTGAAACCCTGCAAATAACCGCCAACGATACTGGGCACAATAGCGGGATCGGCAGTGCCGGCCTCGATCAAGACGCGCGTCGGATCGATCACCTCGAACAGCAACTCGCGTGGCTCGACCACCTGACCTGCCAGCACATCGGCGCGTGAAATTACCCCGCTGACCGGTGCGAGCAGCGCTTCGACAGCCTTCAGGCTCGCGCCGATGTCCCGCTCGCGCGCAGTCAGACTCAACAACTCTGCCTCAGCGGCTTCAATTTCACGCCTTGGCACCGTCCCTTCCAGAGAACGCAAGCGCTTGGCACCTTGTGTCGCCACCGTCAGGTTGCTGCGCAACTCGCTCAACTGCGCTTGCTGATTGGCCTGCGCATAGGGATCACCGTGGAAACGGACATAGGCCAGCAATTCACCGCGGCTGACCTTCTGGCCAGCGATAGGCAAGCCCTTCGGTCCGGGCTCGATACGCCCGCCCTGGACTGTCTGAACGCGGCCGCTGGCGTTGGGATCGATGATCACACGGCCCGGCAGTTCCAGCGCCGCCGGCGCATCAGTCAATGGCACGAACGTTGTCAGCAGCCCCATGCGGCGCTGCGCTGCAACCGGCACCTGCACACTGCCGTCGGGCAGTCGCGCCAACCCGCTGCTTCGAACGCCGGCCGTCGCCTCATCGAGGTGTTCGCCATTCGGACCATGGGCCCCTGGGGCCGCGTGAACCAGCAGCGGCGCCAGCCATAAGCAGGACAGAAAGATCAGCTTCATAGAAAGGCTCCGCTGCGTTGAAGGCGGCGCGAGCGGCGGCGCCATAAGAGTAGCGCGGCGCACAGCAGGACCGCAAGCAATGCCGCCAAGCCCGCTGCGGAGCGCCAAGCGCTGCCGGCTGGAACTTTCGCGGCCGAGGCAATCGTCAGGGTCGCGTCGAGCAAGTCAGACTCGCTGCCGGCCAGCAAGGTCAGCACCATCGCGTGCCGGCCAGGTTTGGACAGCTCAGCAAGCAAGGCCTTGTCTGTCACCTGGTAACTACCGTCTGCTGCAAGGTAGGCCGCCATGGCCTTGAGCGCACCGAGTTCGACCTCGAGCTTGGCATCAAGCACGGGCTGATTGCTCTCATAGCGACTGACATAAAAGACCAGGGCAGCAGGCTCCAGTCGGCCGACGATCTCGAACAATTCGGAATGTGTTTCAAAGCGCAGTTCAGCTGCACTGGCCATCGCGACCGGCCCGTCGAGATGTTCACCGTTCGGACCATGGGCGCCGGGTGAAGCCAGCAGCGTGCCGGTTGGAGCCAGGCACAAGCCGAATGCCAGCATCAAGCGCCCGAGCCAATGCAGAATTGGCAAAGTCAGTTTCATCATGGCAAGACACCCTCAGATTGAAGCAGCCGGGCCTGGGCCGCGCCCAATGCGGCAGTCTGGCGTGCCAGATCGACATCGGCTTGCGCCGCGCTATGCCCGGCCAGCAGTAGATCAGGCAACGCGCCCTGGCCGGCCTGGAAGGACTTGTCGATCAGGTCTCGGCGCTGGCGCAGCAAGCTCGCGCGCTGGCGCTGCAGTTCGACTTGAGCCTTCGCTGCCTGCACCGCACCGACAGCTGAAGCCTGCTCAGTTTCCAGCGTCAGTCGCAGCCGGATCTGTTCGGCCAAAGCGCTGTCCAGCGCGCTTTGAGCTGCCGCCTGCAAGGGCTTGTTGCGGACATCATTACCCAGGGGCAGACGCAATCCGATCAACATACTGCCTTGACTCGGCTGGCCGAATTCGCTGCGGTCGCTGCGATAGCCGAGATTCAGTTCCGGCGCATCACTGCGATTGCCAAAAGCGACTTCAGCCTGTCGACGCGCCAGCTCGACAGCCTGCGATGCGAGCGCAAGGGCTGGGTGACCTTCGGCTGAAAATACCGCCTTGCCGGCAATACTTGCTTCGGCAGCATCAATTTCATCGGCGGCAAGTCCGGTCAAAGACGTCCAGCGCAGGCGCTCGGCTTGGAGCCGCTGGGCCGCAGCCAAGGCCTCGGCTGCAGCAGCGAGCTGCTCGCCTTGCGCAGCCAGGCCATCGCTAGGCGCCAGATCGCCCGAAGAAATACGACGCTCGACATCGAGACTCAAAGCCTGCAAATAGCGACTCTGCGTTTGAGCGGCCTGAGACTCGGCTTGCAGACTCGCAAGGCTCCAGGCCAGTTCACGCAACTGGCCAGCCAATTGAAGTCGGGTCACCGTAAGGGTCAACTCAGCCACGCCGAGCTCGGCCTGCGCAGCCGCCTGATTCAAAGCGCGCTGGCCAGGAAGCCTGAGCGGCAGGACGATACCGACCTCGCGCTCCTGGGTGCCATGCTTGCCCTGCCACCGATCATCACGCTGGGAAAAGGTCAAGGCCGGCGGCGCAGCCAGCCAGTTGTTGGCCGCCTGCTGCTCGGCCCGGGCGCGCAGCTGCTGGCCCTGGGCGGCGGCGCCAGCCTGGGTGCGCTGCCAAGCCGCATCCAGCGCCTGGGCCAGCGTCGACGGCGGCGCCGCCTGCGCCGGGTTTGTCAGGGCCAGCAGCACGCCGCCCCAGCATATGCTGGCAGCGAGGCGGCGCAAGCCCGATAGTTGTTTGCTTGGGTTCATTGATCCTGCCGAGTTCGAGGCGCCGGCAGCCGCATGCACCAAAGGTGGCAAGCGCCGCGGACGAGCATCGCATCTTGAGAGAGTTCCGCAGAGCCACGCTCAACCGATGGAGGGAGCGTGCGCGCAGTTGCGGCCAGTGCGAAATCAGACGCTGTTTTTGGGCGGTCTGCGCAGGCCTTCGAGTACCGGCCCGGCCGGCGCTGTATCTTCGTCCGGCACCGGCCGCGGGCCGCTGGCCAGCAGAAATGGGCAGCTGAAGGCCGCCGGAATCGGGCCCAGCAGATGCAGACAGGCATCCAGTGCCATGTGTTTGCTGGAATCGGTCGATTGATCCTGGTGAAAGGCCTGGCTTTGACCGGAAGTCACCGCCTGGGCAAAGCTGTCGTCGCCGAGCACCTGCTGATCCCCAGCTTCCGCGGACGGCGCTTCGTGGCCGTGGTGATGGGCGATGCCACTCCAATGCATCAGCACATGCAGCGAATTCCCGGAGCCGTCATCGCGGCCCAGCCCACCCCAATAGCCCCCCAGCGAGACTGCTTGAAGCAGCATCGATAGCAGCAAGGCGATGAAGACCAGACGACGTGACATGGCGCAAGTATAAAAGTAGACCCGGCCAATGCCTGCTGTTTGTTGCCCCGTGCACGCAATCTCCTGTCGATTTTCTGGCGAACGGACAGCACAGGCTGCTGCATGTAAAAGCCCAGGGGCCGGTCAACTCCAAGTTGATGCAGTCATGCCTCACTGTGCCTGTTGCAAAGCGGCAAAACGCAACAGGTCCACCCGTTGGCTGAGCCGACGGGTGGACCTGTGCGATCAGGCTTGCGGTCAGGTCAGAACTTGTACTGCGCAGTCAGGTTGAACTTGCGGCCATTGCCCGGCAACACCCAGGCCTGGTTGTACGAGTTCGTGTAGTAAGTCTTGTCGAACAGGTTGTCCAAGTCCGCCGACAGCTTCCACTGCTTGCCCATCTGCAGCGAGCCGATCAGCTTGACCGAGGTATAGGCCGGCAGCTTGAAGTTGTCTGCCACCGTCAGCGGCGCCACGGAGCCTTCGCGTTCGCCAACGTAGTTGATGCCGCCGCCAAAGCTGGCCGCCCAGCCCGCCAACCGGAAGGCCTGCACCAGCATCAGATTCGCACTCTGCTTGGGCACATTGGCGAGCTGGCTGCCCACCAGAAAGAGGTTATTGTCCCGGGTCACCTTGGCGTCGGTGAACGCATAGGCAGCCGATAGGCGCAGGCCGGGCCGCACTTCGCCGGAGAGGTCGAACTCGAGGCCCTTGCTCTCCACCTCACCAGCCGCAATCGCGAAGTTGTTCGGGTCCAGCGGGTCAGGCGTCAGCACATTGTTCTTGGCGATCCTGTAGAGGGCCATTGTGCTGCTGATCTTGCCGTCGGCCGAGTCGTACTTGCCGCCCACTTCGGCCGAGCGGCCCTGCTCGGCCGGGAACGCCTTGAACGCGCTGCTGACACCGCTGTTGGGACGGAAGCTCTTCGAGGCGGTGGCGTACAGCGAGACCTGCTTGTTCGGCTGGTACACCACGCCGACACGCGGCGTGGTCGCGCTGAGCTGCTGCGATACGGTGACGTTGGTCGCCAGTTTCACAGTCGACTGATCGTACTTGTCGTAACGCACGCCCAGCAGCACCTTCCACTGGGCCGACAGATCGATCTGATCCTGTGCGTAGATCGACTTGGAGTCCTGATCCTCACGGGACCAGGTGTTGAGCGACATCGCCGGCGGCGTGGCGCCATACACCGGGTTGTAAATGTCGATCGGATTCGAGGTGGCGATGCGGTACTGCTGGCGGTTGTCGGTGAACTTGTAGGCGTCAGCGCCGAAAATCAGGTTGTGCTGCAAGCCGCCGCTGCGCACCTTGCCCAGCACCTCGAAGCGGCCCGACACATCAGTAGCCGAGTAGTCGCGGCTACGGCGCTGGCGCACCAGGGTGCGGTCGTCGGCCTGTATGAAGCGGCCTTCGCTGGAGATGCCCAGGATCGAGCTCTCGCGGTTGCTCAGGCCGGTCTGGATCGACCAGTCGTCGTTGAAGTAATGCTGGATAAAGAGCTGGTGGCCGGTGGTCTCGATCGCGTGCAGACCGTCATTGGGCTCACCCAGGAAGCGCGAGCGCGGCACAACGTCGAGCTTGCCGCGGATCGCCACCACGCCGCGGTCGAAGGTGGTGTGCTGCTTGGAATACTCCAGCTCATAGGATACGGTGGTGTCCGCGCTGACCATCCACAGGAATGAGGGCGCGACGAAGTTGGAATCGGACTGCACCTTGTCGCGGTAGCTGTCGGACTTCTCGCTCGCATAGTTGAGCCGGTAGGCCAGTTTCTCGCTCAGCGGTCCGGTCAGGTCAGCCGTGCCGCGCATCCGGCCATAGCTGCCGACAGACATTTCCACCGCATACTCGGGCACGAACAGCGGCTTCTTGGTCGTGATATTGACCGTGCCGCCAGGCTCGCCACGGCCATACAACGCCGAGGCCGGGCCCTTCAAAACTTCCACCGAAGCGGTGTTGACCGTCTCGCGCTTGCCGTTGTATCCGCGGCTGGAATTGAAACCATTGACCATATAGTCCGAACCGAAGTTCGGATCACCGGTAAAGCCGCGAATCGCGTAGCTGTCCCAAAGGCCGCCGAAGTTGTTCTGCTTGGAAATGCCGCTGCTGAGTTCCAGCGCCTCGGCCAACTTGGTCACGCCGGCATCGCTGAGCAGGTCGGCCGACAGCACGCGCACGCTTTGCGCCATGTCGCGGATCGCAATTTCACTCTTCATTGCGCCTGTGGCCGAGAGCGTCTTGTACGGCTGCTTGGCCCCGTCGATCTTCACCGTTTCAAGCTTGTTGGCAGTCGTCGCGGTCGCCGCAGATGCCGGGCTGGCCTCTTGGGCCCAGACCGTCGAGCTGCAGACCAGCAGAACAGCCGCCGGGATCGCTGCGCGGGTAATCATCGTTTTCTTGGACATCGCGGGGTACTCCAGGAGGGTGGGGGTAAAACAGGGTTGGTAGGGCAGTGAGAAATTCATTCAGGCAGCCGCAGCCGTACCGTGCGGGCACACCGGCTTGGGCCCACGCCAGGTCGGCGCTTTCATCGGCCCGATGTTGCAGAAATTGACAGCCATATTCATCGACCAAATTGCATCGAGCACCCTCTGCCAAACGCGGTCGCTTGAAGCAACATCGACAGCAGCAGGATCAGCAAAATTGGTCGGCAACTCATGACCGAATTATGAAACTCGGGCCGCGCAGCCACTGCCGTTTGTGCCCCTTCGAACGCAATCTCCTGTTGAATACACCGGGCAATGTCAGCACAGGCTGCTGAAGTAGCAGATAGGTTGAGCAAAGCAGTTGCGCAACCCGGATTTTTCAAATCGCAATCGCGGAATTCAATGAAAACCGTTGCAGCGAAAAATCAAACTCGATCAGGCTTACCGAGCAAAACGGGCGATAGAAAAGGCCTCGATCGGCGTGGAGGTTTGGCCGGTAGCCAGCAGCTCCGCCATCACCTCGCCAACGCCAGGACTGATGGCGAAACCCTCACCATTGAAGCCAAAGGCGTAATGCAAGCCGGCGACACGCGCGCTAGGCCCCATCACGGGTGCCCAGTCAGCGGTATAGCCTTCAATACCACTCCAGACCCGCAACAATTGGACCTGCGCAAATGCCGGTACGAAGCGGCGCAGCTCACGCATTTGCCGCAACACGTTGTCCGGTCGGACATAAGCACGTTGTAGCTCGGCGAAAGCCGACCCCTTGAGCCCGCCACCGAAGACGATGTTGCCGCGAGCAATCTGCCGAAAGTACAAACCCTCGACTTCGACCGGGGTTGAAACTCCGATCGAAGGACCAATCGCATAAGGCAGGGGTTCGGTCACGCCCATCTGCGGGCCGCGGGCGTCCAAGGGCACTGGCTCACCAAAAGCAGCAGCGAAATGGCCCGACCAAGCGCCGCTGGTGACCAGCAGTTGTCCCGCGCGGAAACGCCTGCCGTCGATACTGTGCGCAAGGAAGTCGGCGCCGTCTCGTTCGACATGACTGACCTCGGTGTGTTCATGGATGGCAGCGCCGGCCCGACGCGCAGCGCGCCCGAAGGCCGGCCCCGCCAGACGCGGGTTGGCATGGCCATCCAGAGGCGACAGCGAACCGGCCACGACCTCTGAACTGAAAATGCCCCAGCGTTGGCGCAAGGCCTGCGGACTGAACATCTGCAATTCCAGGCCCAGCGGCCCGACATCACGCACATGCTGCTCAAGAATCGCCGCCTGGGTTTCGGTATAACAGACGCGCAAATGTCCGTAAGGCCTGAACTCGACGTCCTCGCCCAGCAGATCCCTGACTCGCCCCCAGACCGCGCGTGCGCGGTTTGCCAAAGGCATCTGCGCAAGGTCCCGGCCTTGTCGGCGCACGTTACCGAAATTGACGCCGCTGGCTTGGCGACCGATCTGACCGCGTTCAAGCAGAGTGACGCTGAGCTTGTGCTGGTGACGCAAAAAAAACGCGGTAGTCGCTCCCATCAGCCCACCGCCGATGATCAACACATCACTGCGCTCGACTTGCCCTGCGCTGATCACGACCTTGCCCCGCTGCTGACTTCCCGCGCATTCATCAGCATCGGCTTGACTGGTGCCTGACCACGCAGACGACCGACCGTCTCGACCGGAATATGGGCAACCGCGGCAATCACTTCGGCCGCAGCATGACCACAATAGCGCCCTTGGCATCGCCCCATGCCGACTCGGCTGAAGGCCTTGACATGATTCAGCTCCCGGCTCCCCAGCTCCTGGACGCAGCGACGTAACTCTCCCGCGCTGATCGCTTCACAGCGACAGACCACGGCCTCATCCGGCAAGGCTTCGGCATGCTGATACGGCCAGGGAAACGCCTGCGCCAGGCCCCGACGGAACTGGTCCATTTGCGCCAACTGCTGCCGCAGGCGGTCGCGTTCAAGCTGATATTGCGCCCGGCCAGTCGACTGTTGCAAGTCACTCATGGCGGCCAGCGCGGCGAGCCGCCCGGCGGCCTCTGCGCCATCGGCACCGAGGATGCGCGCACCGTCTCCGGCCAGATAGACGCCGGCCTGGCTGCTGCGACCGTCCGGATCGATGCGCGGCAGCCATTGGCGACTCATTGGCTCGAAGCTGAACTCGCAAGCGGCCAGATCGGCCAGTTGGGATTCGGCACGCAGATGCCAGCCCATGCCCACGGCATCGGTGCTGAATTGCCGCTCGCGTCCCGCTGAATCGCTCACAACAATGCCGCTCACACCCTGATCCGGCAGACCCTCAATCCGCAAGGGTTTGACGCCTTTGAGCAAGGCAACGCCCGCAAGCTTCAACTGGACCATCATCTGCAAGCCGCGCCACAACAAGAGCGGACGGCTGAGAAGGCCGCGCAGGGCCGCCAGCGGCGGGATCAGTGGCGCGGTGTCGAGCACGGCAACGACTTTTGCCCCAGCCTTTACATATTGGGAGGCGACCAGATAGAGCAATGGCCCGCTTCCCAGAAAAACCACCCGTGAACCGATCGAACAGGCCTGCGCTTTCAGCGCGATCTGGGCGGCACCGAGACTGAAGCAGCCGGCCAGATTCCAGCCTTGCACCGGCATCAACCGGTCGGTCGCGCCAGAGCAGATGATCAACGCATCGAACGCAATTTCCTCACTGTGCGCCTGGCTTGATTGAACGGTATGCAAATGCCCTTCGGTGATGTTCCAGGCCAGCGTTTCGCTGCGGTAGTCGACATGCTGGCGCAAGGCCTCGAAAGTCTGGTGCAGGTCATGGGCTTTGCTCGCCTCACCGCCATACAGCACCGCATAGTCACGTTTGAAACCCTCAGGCTGACGGCGATAGATTTGCCCGCCATCCCGCAAGCCTTCATCAATCAGAATCGGGCGCAAACCGGCTTCAACCAAGGCTTGTGCCGCGCGCACACCAGCCGGCCCGGTACCGACCACCACGACCGTTGGCGCGCTCATGACCCGGCCTCGGTGGCAGCCAGATGCAGTTGCAAATCGGGGGTCACGGGCCAATATTGCCCGGGCGGCGCAGTACGCAAGGTCATGCCATCGAGCACCATCGTCGTGCAAGCACGCAGGCGCTGACCGGTCTCATCCCAGACCCAGCAGTCCTGGCAAGCACCCATCAAGCAAAACCCTGCGCGCGCACCATCACCGAATTCCGATTGACGCAACTTGTGTCCCTGGCTGAGCATGGCCACCATCAAGGTGTCACCTCGCATGGCTTGCGCAGGCTGGCCGTCAATGCTCAGCTGTACTGTGGGTCGGTCGAATTCGGCAAGACGCACAAAGCGACCACCCGGATCAGCTTCAGGAACGGGTGCACTCATGGAGGAAATACGGACTCAAAGGGTGGGCGGAAACAGCCGTTCGATCGGGTAATGGTTCTTGATGAAGGGCGACTTGATGACGATGAAGCTGAAGTACTTTTCGATGCCGATGTTGCGATCGAGCAGGCTTTCGATCAGGGTCTGGTAATGATTGACACCCCGGGTGACGAACTTGAGCAAATAGTCGTAGCCGCCGCTGACCAGGTGGCATTCGAGAATTTCATCGATGTCCCGGATGGCGGCCTCGAATCGAACAAAGTCCTCACGATGGTGATCCGACAGGGTCACCTCGGTGAATACGGTCAGGGTATCGCCCAGTTTTTCGAGCCGCAGCTGTGCGCCATAGCCCGCGATATAGCCAGCCTGCTCGAGCCGCTTGACGCGGATCAGGCAGGGGCTCGGCGACAGGCCGACCGCGTCAGCGAGGTCGACATTGGTGATGCGCCCATTCTTTTGCAACTGGCTCAGAATGCGCAGATCGAGACGATCTAGTTTCAATGGACTCACCATAAGGCATCACTCAAGTAGTACTGGACCGGAGATTTTCGCCTTACGCAGGGAAATGGCGCCACCGTCACCTCAATGCTGCTCGCACGTCGGATGCGGCCAGCACATCGTCCAGGGTCTTGGCCAATCGCTCACTCATCTGCGCAAATTCGTCTGCACTGAAACACAGGGCCGGCGCAAAGCCCAGAATATCGTCAGCAAAGGCGCGAAATACCAGTCCGTTGCGGTAACCGGCATCAAAAAGTCGGTCCGCCAACCCCAGGGCAGGATCGAAGCGGCGCTTCGTGGCTTTGTCACTGACCAGTTCAAGCGCGCCGAGCAGCCCGCGGTGGCGCGATTCGCCAACCAGCGGATGGTCGCGCAGTCCGTCCAGCGCCGCGGCAAAATGTGGCGCGAGTTGCTGCGCCTTGGCAAGCATCCCGCCCTCGTCGTAAAGACGCAGCACTTCCAGAGCTACCGCGGCACTGACCGGATGCCCCGAATAAGTCGCGCCATGCCCGATGGGTGCACCGGCGGGTGCGCCATCGGCGATAGCGGCATAGATTTTTTCCGACAGCAGGGTTGCACCCATCGGCGCATAGCCCGAGGTCAAGCCCTTGGCAAGGGTCATCAGATCGGGGTCGACGCCTTCGGCCTCACACGCGAACATCGGCCCGGTACGCCCGAAACCGGTGATGACTTCATCGACAACAAAGAGGATGTCCAGGTCACGCGCTGCATCACTCATCGCCTTCAACCAACCCTTGGGCGGCACGATCACGCCGCCGGAGCCCCGAATCGGCTCACAGAAAAATGCCGCAACATTCTCGGCACCCAGCTCGAACACTTTGGCTCGCAAGGCGGCAACATTGTCTGCAATGATCGACAGATCATCGGAGCCGGCCGCACTGCGATACGGATACGGCGAGGGGATGTAATGCTGCGTGGCCAGCGGCAGGTCAAAGCCACGATGGTAGACGGGCAACGCCGTCAAGCCAGCGCCCACCGATGATGAACCGTGGTAACCGCGCTGCAGAGAAATGAACTGCTTCTTCGTTGCTCGGCCGATGCTGTTGTAGTACTGGACGATCAGCCGACAGGCCGCGTCGACCGAGTCGGAGCCGCCCAATGTCAAGTAAACGCGTGTCAGTGAAGGCGGGGTGATCTCCACCAGCTTGGCAGCAAGGCGAATGGCCGGTTCACTGCCGAAATGGAAATAACCCGTCGCATAGGGGAGTTTGCGCATCTGCTCGGCCGCTGCCTGAACCACAGATTCCTGTCCATATCCGACATTGACGCACCAGAGCCCCGCAAAGGCATCCAGCAATTCACGTCCGGTGGCATCCGTGAGCCAGGCGCCGCACCCGGACGTCAGAACAGTCGCACCGCGCTGTTCATGCTTGCGCCAGGGTGAAACCGGATGGATCAAGTGAGCTCGGTCAAGAGCAAGTAGTGCGTCAAGATCCGCAAGGGCAGAGGACTGCATGGGTGACAACTCGTAGGGTTGGAATGTGCTTCAAGCTTATTGCCGCTTGCGCAGTGGGTGCTGCTGCAATTGGAGGTCAAAATGACCTTCGCCGTCGTTCTTGCTGCGTTGACGGCAGAAGATTCTGCGGCCTCAGTAGCCCAGCGCCCGGTCGACCAGACCGATCACGGGCAGCCCCTGGGCGAAGCGCCGCAGGTTCCCCAGCACGGCCTCGGCGGCTGTTTCGGCCTGCGTCATGCTCGCGATATGGGGTGTGATTACGATCTTCGGATGCTGCCAGAACGGATGGCCCGCGGGCAATGGCTCAGGCTCGGTGACATCGAGCAAGGCCTGGGCAAGCTGACCACTGTCGAGGGCCGCCAGCAAGTCGGCATTGACAAGCTGCTGCCCACGCCCGACATGGACAAGGCTTGCCCCTCGCGGCAAGCCGGCAAACAGCTGCGCATTCAGGAACCCCTGGGTTGCTTGGGTCAGCGGCAGCAAACAGACAAGAATTTGCGTACCTGCCAGAAAGGCTGGCAGTTCCGCCAAACCCGCATGACAAGTCATGCCGTCGATCTGGTGCCGCGAGCGGCTCCAACCCACGCAATCGAAGCCCAGGCCGAGCAAGGGTGCCAGCACCGCCCGCCCCAGCGAACCGAGTCCGAGTACGCCGATCCGACGTTTGGCCGCCGGCAGGCCGGGATGCGGCAGCCACTGAGCAGCGCGCTGCTGACGCTGGTATCGGGGCATGTCGCGGTGCAGGCTGAGTACGGCCCAGGTGATGTACTCGACCATTCCGCTGATGATGCCCGGCTCGACCATGCGCACCAAGGGCAGCTCGGCCGGCAGGCCGGCCAGGTCGAATTGGTCGACTCCGGCGCCGGACGAAAACAACAATTGGAGATTCGGAAACAGCTTGGCCAAATCAGCAGGCGGTTCCCACGCAGCCAGAAAGCGCACGGCAGCAGGATCGCCGACATCGGGCCAAATCCGGAAATCAAGCGCTGGCGCCTGACGTGCAAATACTTCAGCCCAGATCCGGCCGCGCTCAGGATCTGCCTTGTAAATGAAACTCATATCAGCCGAGGGCTTGAGTCACCAAAGCGAACCGGCGCACAACAGCCTCACCCGCCGGCATCGAGCCGCGCAACATCTCGGTGGCCATGTCGACGCGCAACAGACCCAAGGACTCGAGCCATTCGGTCAGACCACCGTCAAAATCCACATCGATGCGGACGAATTTGCCGGCACTCAAACCCACCAGATAGGCGATCAGAGCCATCGCACCGGCAGCGTCTGGGGCCACCACCGGGCCGATGACCAGGCCTCGCCCAAAACGGCGCAGCATCGCAAAACCCCTGGCTTGATCTTCGTAATCCAGCACCACGGTATCGGCCTGGGTCAGCAGACCGGTCAGCAAATGATCTCGGGGCATGCCGCGCGCCAGAGCATCCAGCTTGATGAGGCTGGCCTGATCATTGTGGTCCGATGGACGCAAGCGCCAGCCTTCAGCCAGCGCCACCAGCGGCGCCGACAAAGCCGTCCCCTGGTGCTGGCGCACTTCGCCGACACGAACGAAACCCAAGCGTTCGTACAAGCCGCGCCCGGCCTGGGTGGCATTCAACCAGATGGACCGCCCAGACAGAAGGGCAAGCAAGGCCTGCATCATGCGGAAACCGATGCGCCGACCCCGGCAGCGTGGGTCGACGATCACCAGACCAAGCGTGGCATGCGCCGGTCCCCACAGCCAGCTCAGCGCAGCGCCAACCAGTTCACCATCGCGTTCGGCCACGATGCCTTTGCCGAGCGCGAAGACAAGCTGCCAGTCAGCCAAGCGGTGCGGCCAATGAACTTGCAGCGAAAGCGCATGGGCAGCACTCAGATCATCGGCTTGCATGGCGCGCAGGACAACGCCATCGGGCGCCATTGCTCCAGCCTCAGTGTCATCGCTCAAGGACATCTCCAGATCGCTTCTTGGATTCAATGTTTGCAAGCTTAGCCGCTGCTTGCTAGGACATTCTTGTTGCCAGCAAAGATACCGCAGCTTCGGCTGTGTTGAACCTCACACTCGCAACTTACTGCGCCGCCCAGGGTGCCCAAGTACAGATATTCCGAGCCGAAATGCCTGGCATGGCAGGGTGTCGTCTCGACCCTCATCTGAAGGCAAGGTATTGCGTCGCTGGGCTGTTCTTGTCGAGGCCGACGGCGCGATTCTGGGGCGCCTGGAAGCCGTCGGCTCGACTCGCCCCTTGCGCGATGTGCTGTCGTGGGACCTGCCGTTTATCAGCAGCCGGGTATCGGCAAGGATCCGGGCCGACCGGCTGTCGAAGCGAATTTGCGCGTCAAGAGCGTGCTGATCGACTTTGCCGCACCGGGATGAAGTCCCTGGGTGGCAGGGTCCGGGCCTGCCATCTGCCGCAGGCTATGCCGAAGCGGGCCTACCAAACCACAGTTTCATGTGCTGCCAAAGGCCAATACCCCAAGATTTTTCTTGCACGGCATGTTTCAATTCATTGCAGCAAGCTGACTGACTGACCCAGCTATTTTGACTACCGCGACCCAAGGATCACGCACCATGATTTTTCGACCCAAATACATTACCTTCGACTGCTACGGCACCTTGATCCGGTTTCACATGGGCGAGATGACGCGCGAGATCTTTGCTGACCGCATCCCGGCGGCGCAGATGGCGCAGTTCATCGCTGACTTTTCTTCCTATCGTATGGACGAAGTTCTGGGCGACTGGAAACCTTACAGCGACGTGCTGAAAAATGCCATGCGACGCCTTTGCAAGAAATGGCGCATTCAATACTTCGATGCCGAGGCCAGCCGGTACTACAACGCCGTACCGACCTGGGGGCCGCATGAAGACGTGCCGGCCGGACTTGCCAAGATTGCCAAAGAAATTCCTTTGGTGATCTTGTCCAACGCGTCTGATGACCAAATCCAGACAAATGTCGCCATGCTCGGCGCGCCGTTTCACCGGGTCTTCACCGCACAGCAAGCACAAGCCTACAAGCCGCGCTTGCAGGCTTTCGAGTACATGCTCGATTCGCTGGGCGCCAACCCCGAAGACCTGCTGCATGTCTCGTCGAGTCTGCGCTACGACCTGATGCCGGCCGACGACATTGGCATCAAGAACAAGGTTTTCGTTGAACGCGGCCATGGTCCTGGCAATCCGGCCTACAACTATGTTGCCATTCAGGACATCGGCGGTTTGCCGGCGGTCGTGGGACTTTGACCTATTCAAACCAGCAATTGCAATTCGATGAAGCTTGACTCGTACTGGAACGATACAGCGCCGGTCTTTGCACCCAAGCCTGCCGAACTTCCTGCCAGCGCCGATGTCGTCATCGTCGGCGGCGGCTTCACGGGTCTGTCCGCCGCGCATTCACTCGCCAAGACCGGCGCAAATGTGGTTCTGCTTGAAGCTGGCGCTCGCGTTGCCAACGAGGCCTCAGGGCGCAATGGCGGCCATGTCAACAATGGCCTGTCAGTCGATTACCTGGACGCGGCCGAAAAATACGGCACCCAACTGGCGCGCACCTGGTACCACGAGTTCGATGCCGCAGTCGATACCGTGGAGCGCCTGGTGGCCCAGGAGCAGATCGACTGCGCTTTCAGGCGCTGCGGCAAGCTCAAGCTGGCGACCAAGCCCGCCCATTACGAGGCCTTGAGCCGCAGCGGTGAGCGCATGCTGAGAGAGGTCGACGCTGACGTTGAAGTCCTCGATGCCAGCCAAGTCAGGGCGGAAATTGACAGCGACCGCTATCAAGGCGGCCTTCTGCAGAAGAAGAGCGCCCAGATGCATATGGGGCAATTTGCCGCCGGACTGGCACAAGCGGCTGAACGCAACGGAGCTCAAATTCACCTCAACACGCCGGTCCAGCGCTTGCAGCGAATCGGGCGCAGCCGGGCCCATCAAGTCGTCACACCGCGCGGCACGGTGAGAGCCGATCAGGTATTGCTGGCGACCGGAGCGACACAGCATGGCAACTACCAGACCTTTGGCTGGTTGCGACGGCGCCTTGTGGGCATCGGCAGCTTCCTGATTGTCACTGCCCCGCTGGGGCCGGAGCTGGCCCGCTCCTTGCTGGCTGGAAGCCGGAATTACGTCACTGTGGCCAATATCCACAACTACTTCAGATTGACACCAGACCACCGCTTGGTATTCGGCGGAAGGGCCCGATTTGCGGTGTCCAACCCGACATCAGATCAGAAGAGCGGCGCAATTCTTCGCCAGGCTCTGGCCGAAGTATTTCCGCAACTGGCTGATATCGGGATCGACTATTGCTGGGGCGGCTTGGTCGACATGAGTCAGGATCGACTGCCGCATGCGGGCGAGCGCGATGGCCTCTTTTACTCCATGGGCTACAGTGGACATGGCGTCCAGATGTCGGTGCATATGGGGCAGCGCATGGCAGAGTCGATGCTTGGAAATGCCGTTGCCAACCCCTGGCGCGACAGGCCCTGGCCGGCGATTCCTGGCCATTTCGGACCACCCTGGTTCCTGCCGGCAGTCGGCCTGTATTTCCGCATCAAGGACAAGCTGTCCTGAACCAATTTTTCAGGGGAATAACGAATGTACGAGACCAAAATGCCGGGCGATCTTGCCGCCCCTGATTGGCACGTCATGTCTGCGATGAATCGCGGCGCCAGTCGTCGAGACCTGCTCGCGATTCTGCTCGCAGGCGGTATGCAGGCCGGCTTGGCTGCAAGCAGCTTGCCGGCCTATGCCCAGACACCGCGGCGCGGCGGACGCATCCGCGTCGCAGGCGCCACTGCAGCTATTTCCGACACGCTGGATCCGGCCAAGATGTCGAACCAGACTGACTATTCGCGCGGCTGCATGCTTTACAACGGCCTGACATGGCTGGACGTCAATTTGACCCCGCAACCCGCTTTGGCCGAGGAATTCAGCACCAAGGACGCCAGGACCTGGGTCTTCAAGCTGCGCCGGGGCGTGTTGTTCCATGACGGCAAACCGCTGAAGCCAGCCGACGTGGTCTTCTCCATCCTGCGCCACAAGGATGCCGCCACCGCATCGAAAGCCAAACCCCTCGCCGATCAGATCGAAACCGTCAAGGCCAGCGGGGCCGATGAAGTCACGATTACCTTGATCTCACCCAATTCGGATTTGCCGGTGATCCTGGGAACCTCCCATTTCCTGATCGTCAAGGCGGATACGGTCGACTTCTCTACCGGCATCGGTACCGGGCCCTTCAAGCTGAAGGAGTTCAAACCCGGTGTGCGTTCAATCGCAGTCCGCAATGAAGCCTACTGGAAGTCAGGGCGCCCCTATCTCGACGAGATCGAGTTCGTCGGGATCAGCGATGAGGGCGCCCGGGTCAATGCCCTGCTTTCAGGTGATCTCGACCTCGTGGCATCGGTCAACCCGCGCTCGGTGAGTCGCATCAAGGAGACGCCTGGCTACGCCGTTTTCAGCACTCAGTCGGGACAATATTCGGATCTGATCATGCGTCGGGACATCGGCCCCGGCACCAACCCCGACTTCGTGCTGGCAATGAAAAGCCTGTTCGACCGCGAGCAGATGCGCAAGTCGATCGCCCTGGGTCATGCCGTCGTGGCCAATGACCAGCCGATCGATCCAACCAACCGGTTCCACTTTGCCGGCCTGCCGCAGCGCCCTTTCGACCCCGAGAAGGCCAAATTTCATCTGAAGAAGGCCAATCTTGGCGAACTCCGCATACCGATCGTGGTCTCGCCCGCGGCCACATATTCGGTCGAGATGGCCTTGGTCTTGCAGCAGGCCGCGCAACGCATCGGTCTGAATCTCGACGTCAAACGCATGCCCGCAGATGGCTATTGGTCGAACCATTGGCTGAACAGCGCGGTTGGGTTTGGCAACGTCAACCCACGCCCGAGTGCAGATACCTTGCTGACCCTGTTCTACAAGTCCGATGCCCTCTGGAATGAATCACGCTGGAAGAATGCGAAATTCGATCAATTGCTGATCACGGCGCGGGCCGAGGTCGATCTGGCCAAACGCAAGCAGATGTACGCCGATATGCAGGTCCTGATTCATCAGGAAGCAGGTATCGGCATTCCCTTGTTTCTGGCCAGTCTGGACGGTCATTCAAACCGCCTGAAGGGTTTGTCGCCAATTCCGCTAGGCGGGCTGATGGGTTACAACTTCGCTGAACATGTCTGGCTTGAAAGCTGATCCAAGCGAATCGATATGAACCTGCTGATTCTGCGACTGATCATCAGTCGCCTGGCCCTGGCCCTGGTGTCGCTGCTGGTGGTCTCGATGCTCGTCTTCACGATCACCACGCTACTACCCGGTGATGCGGCGCAGGCCCAACTCGGTCAGGAGGCCACGCCTGAGTCGCTGGCGGCACTGCGGCAGCAGATGGGGCTGGATGTTCCAGGACTATTGCGCTACTGGCAGTGGTTGCAGGGCCTCTTGATTGCACAACCCGGCCTTTCGGTCGTGACCGGCATGCCGGTAGCCGACATGATTGGCAATCGACTGCCCAGTTCCCTGCTGCTCGCCAGCATTACTGCGGCCATCTCGGCGCCAATCGCCTTGGCCCTGGGCATCGCGTCGGCGATGTGGCGGGGATCCTGGTTCGACCGCGCAGCCAGTTCAAGCGCCGTTGCATTGGTGTCCGTTCCGGAATTTCTGGTTGCCACCTTGGCCGTGCTGGTGTTTGCCGTGCAATTGCGCTGGCTGCCAGCTTTGTCCTACGCCAGCAGCATCGATTCACCCAGCCAGTTGCTGCGCGCATTGGCCATGCCGGTGCTGACCCTGTGTTGCGTCACCATCGCCCAGATGATGCGAATGACCCGCGCCGCCGTGGTTGACCAGTTGCGTGCGCCCTATATCGAAATGGTCCTGCTGAAAGGGGCATCGCCGATTCGCATGGTGCTGATCCACGCCTTGCCGAATGCGATCGGCCCGATTGCCAACGCAGTCGCGCTTTCGATGTCTTACCTGCTCGGCGGCGTCATCGTCGTCGAGACCATCTTCAACTATCCGGGTATTGCAAGCCTGATGGTGGATGGCGTCAGTCAGCGCGACATGCCCTTGGTGCAGACCTGCGCAATGCTTTTTTGCGCGGTCTATCTGGCACTGGTGACGCTGGCCGACCTGTGCAGCATCGTCGCCAATCCACGCCTGCGCCATCGCTGAACAATTGCCCGCAATATGACATCCCCAAAGCTTGGGCAGCAACAGCCTGCCATGAACTGGCCCGGAAAACTGGGCCTTGCCATATTGCTGCTCTGGTTGCTCACGGCGCTCGTCGGTCCCAGCCTGATGCAACAGGATGGGACTGATATGGGCGAGGCTGCAGTCTTCGCGGCAAGCTCCGCGGAGCATTGGCTGGGTACTGACTATCTGGGCCGCGACATGCTGGCGCGCATCATCCAGGGCGCAAGGTACACGGTCGGTATCGCCTTGCTGGCAACGATTCTGGCCAGCGGCATCGGCACCACTCTGGCGTTGCTGGCCGCGGCCAGCCAGCCCTGGATCGATGCCGGTCTCAGCCGCGGCATCGATACGCTGACTTCGGTTCCGTCGAAAATGCTCGCGCTGATCCTGGTCGCCGCCTTTGGCTCATCGCTGCCGATGTTGATCGTGACAGCCGGCCTGATCTATATCCCCGGCGCCTTCCGCATCGCCCGTTCGCTGGCAGTCAATATCAATGCGATGGACTATGTGACGGTCGCGCGAACCCGGGGCGAAGGCCGCTGGTACATCATGCGGCACGAGATCCTGCCCAACATCATCAACCCGATGCTGGCCGATCTGGGGCTGCGCTTCGTCTATGTGGTGCTGTTGTTGGCATCGCTGAGCTTTCTCGGTCTGGGCGTTCAACCTCCGGATGCCGATTGGGGTTCACTGGTGCGCGAGAACATCGGCGCCCTGCCAAGCGCTGGGGCTGCCATCGTGGCGCCGGCGCTGGCCATCGCCAGTTTGACGATTGCAGTCAATCTTCTGATCGACAACCTGCCAGGCCGGGCCGTGCGTGAAGGCGGGGTGCATTGATGGGTGCCCAGGTCCATGTCAAAGGCCTCAGCGTCGTGGTTCAAACCGAAGCTGGCGAACGGGCCATCGTCGATGACCTGAACTTCTCGATCGCACCCGGCGAGGTGCTGGCCTTGATCGGTGAATCAGGTTCGGGGAAAACCACGACCGCATTGGCGATGATGGGTTATGCCCGCCATGGTTGCCGCATCGCCGCTGGCAGCGTCAGCATCGGTGGCCGCGACATCCTGGCTTTGCCAGAAATACAGCAACGTGGACTGCGCGGGCGCCAGATCACTTACATCGCCCAAAGCGCTGCGGCATCGTTCAATCCATCCCTGAATTTGATGGATCAGGTGATCGAACCCGCGCTGATCCATCAGCTGATGACCCCGGCCCAGGCCAGAGCCAAGGCGGTAACGCTGTTCCACTCCTTGAGCTTGCCCGATCCTGAAAACATTGGTTCGCGCTATCCGCACCAGGTCTCCGGCGGGCAACTGCAACGTCTGATGGCGGCGATGGCTTTGATCACCGACCCGGATCTGGTCATCCTGGATGAACCAACGACGTCGCTGGACGTGACAACCCAGATCGAAGTGCTGCGCGCCTTTCGACATGCCGTCCGCGAACGCCACACCACCGCCGTCTACGTCAGCCATGATCTGGCCGTGGTGACACAGATGGCCGACCATATTCTGGTGTTGCGCGACGGCACGATGCGTGAATTGGGCGCCACCGAGCAGATCATCAGCGCACCCGAAAACGAATACACGCAGCGCCTGCTCGCCGCCGCCCGCCCGCGCCAGCGCGATGCAGGCAATGCGGCTGACCGTACCGATGCGCAACTCTTGCTGGAAGTTGCTGACCTGTCAGCCGGCTACGGGCCGATCGACAAACAAGGCCAGCCGAGCAGCCTGATTTTGCAGGACATCAACTTCAAGCTGTATCGCGGCCAGGCCATCGGCGTGATCGGCGAGTCCGGCTCGGGGAAAACCACCTTGGCCCGCGCGGTGGCCGGGCTGATCAAACCCTGCAAAGGGCAGATCAAGTTCAACGGCCGCGAGTTACCCGCTTCTTTGACCGAACGCAGCAAGGACGAATTGCGCCGGGTACAGATCGTTTTCCAGATGGCGGACACGGCTTTGAATCCGGCCCAGACCATCGAATCCATACTGGCCAGGCCGCTGCAGTTTTATCTCGGCCTCAGCGGCCAGGCATTGCAGCAGCGAATCAAGCAATTGCTGGATCTGGTGCAACTTCCGGCAGCCACGGCACAGCGTCTGCCGGGCGAGCTTTCGGGTGGCCAGAAGCAACGCGCCAACCTGGCTCGCGCCTTGGCGGCCGAGCCCGATCTGATCCTGTGCGATGAAGTCACTTCTGCGCTTGACACCGTGGTCGGTGCAGCCGTGCTGGACTTGATCGCCGAATTGCGGCGTGAACTGGGTTTGTCCTATCTCTTCATCAGCCATGACTTGCACACCGTACGTTCGGTCTGCGACGAAATCGTCGTGATGCAACATGGCCGCCTGCTGACCCAAGTGGCACGCGCCGACTATGACCGCGGCCCGCACCACCCTTATTACGAGTTGCTGGCTCGCTCGGTACCTGAACTCCGGCGTGGCTGGCTGGATGAGCAAGCGCAGTCCCTGCCCGGGCCTCAATCCAATTTGTGACCAGGACTTTCAAGCGAGCGGCGATTGCAGCTCCGATCAGTACAACTGAAGGACCGACATGCCTTTGACATTGACCGTAGCCGAGCTTTTGCGCTCGCAGAATTTCATCAACGCCGAATGGCTCGATGCGGCCGAGGGTGGCCGCTTCAATGTCGTCGATCCGGCGATGGATACCGCTTTTACCAGCGTCCCGGACAGTTCGGCGATCGATGCCCGTGCTGCAGTCGATGCGGCCCATGCTGCTTTGCCAGCTTGGAAAGCCACGCCGGCCAAGCAGCGAGCCCAGTTGCTCAAGCGCTGGCATGCGCTGATCCTGCAACACCAGGAAGACCTGGGCAAGTTGATATCACGCGAGCAAGGCAAGCCCCTGGCCGAGGGCCGCGGCGAAGTGCTTTATGCAGCCAGTTACGTCGAATGGTTCGCCGAGGAAGCGACCCGCAGTTACGGCGACATCATTGCAGCGCCAATGCCAAGTCGAAGGATGATGGTATTGAAAGAGCCCGTTGGCGTCGTGGCTGCGGTCACGCCTTGGAATTTTCCGGCGGCGATGATCGCCCGCAAGATTGCACCGGCCCTGGCTGCTGGTTGCACGGTGGTGGCCAAGCCGGCCGAGGACACACCGTTGACCTCGCTGGCGCTGGCAAGACTGGCTGAACTCGCAGGTTTTCCGGCAGGCGTGCTGAACCTTGTGATCGCCTCGCGCGAACATGCTGCTGCGGTCGTTGATGTCTGGCTGGCTGACTCACGAGTGCGCAAGATCACCTTCACCGGATCAACCCCGGTGGGCAAGCATCTGGCGCGCGGCTCGGCATCGACCCTGAAGCGACTGTCTCTGGAACTGGGCGGCAATGCGCCTTTCATCGTTTTCGAGGACGCTGACCTCGACGCAGCCGTTGACGGACTGATGGCGTCCAAGTTCCGCAATGGCGGGCAAACCTGCGTCTGCCCGAACCGGGTCTTTGTTCAGCGAACGGTGCATGATGCCTTCGTGGAAAAGCTTGTAGCTCGGGTCGGCTCGCTGATCGTCGGCCCGGCTCACCTGGCTGATTCACAGATCGGCCCGATGATCAATGCCCGCGCGGTCGAAAAAATCGAACGCCATGTGGCCAATGCTGAGGCACTCGGCGCGAAGGTCTTGGTCGGCGGACGGCGTTTGCGCAATTCGCGCTGTGATGGGCCGAACTATTTTGAACCCACGGTGCTGATCGGCGTTGATGGCGGGATGGACTGCTCCTGCGAAGAAACCTTCGGCCCGGTCGTGCCCATTACATGCTTTGACGACGAGGCCGAAGTCATCAAGGCTGCCAATGACACACCGTTCGGACTGGCCGCTTACTTCTACTCACGCGACATCGCCAGATGTTGGCGCGTCGCTGGCGCACTCGAGACCGGCATCGTCGGCATCAACGAAGGCGCGATCTCCGCCGAGACCGCGCCGTTCGGGGGTGTGAAGGAGTCAGGATATGGCCGCGAAGGCTCGCGTTACGGCTTGGATGACTATCTGCAGACCAAGTACCTCTGCCAGACCATCTAGCAACTGCGCTCACAAATTGCCCTCGCATTGGCTGCCCACCAACCAATCGCTCAGGCAATGTCTCGACCTGTTCGATACCGACCTGTAGTCGCTTATCCAGGAAAATTCGAATCTGCCGGATGGTTCATGTCAGTGGCCGAGCAACTTCGCTCATGTCCCCCGGCCCGGGCCATACCCGGTCCTCCTCCTTTACTTCGCTACGCCGCTCAGCCACCGCCCTGAACGGCGAGACCTGCGTGGCCTGCATCGCGCAATGTAAAAACTTCGGCCGGCTCAAGCCTTGCTGCTTGCCGCCGGATTTTTCAGCCGGGCGAGTTGCTCCAATTCGAGCCTGACCCGCCGCAGGACTTCGCTCCAGTCACCCAGACGATGCTGTCTGAACAAGGTCGCAGATGGATACCAAGGGCTGTCGCTGCGGTCCTTCAGCCAGCGCCAGTCAGCGCTGTAGGGCAGCAAGACAAAGACCGGTTTCCCCAACGCACCGGCCAGATGCGCAATGCTGGTGTCCACAGTGACGATCACATCCATCTGCTCACAGACCACGGCAGCGGCCGAGAGGTCCAGTTCATCGCCGAAATACCTGATCTCCGGCCGCGCCGCGAGCAGATCCAGATCCGCAGCCCGCACCTGATTTTGCAGAACGACACAGGCAGCAGCCTGGGGCAGCATCTGGCTGAACTCGGCGAAGGCGATGCTCCTGCGCTGGTCCTCTTCGTTTTTGGGGCTGCCGCTCCAGGCCAGACCGACCTTCAAACTCAAACCGGCGTCGATTTTCTTGCGCCAGAACGGAACCTTGCTCTTGTCGGTGACGATATAGCTGGCCGCGCTGGGGATATTGTCGAGGCGGGTCCTGAAGGCCCTTGGCAGGGTCATCAGCGGGCATTGGTAGTCATGCGCAGGCAGCTCGCCGCCCTTTTCTATCAAGACATCCACACCCTGCAAATGGCTGAGCAGGGCGATCAAGGGCTTGTGAACGCACAGGATCACAGCAGCGCCAAGCTCCTTGACCTTCTCGACATAACGACAGAACTGCAGCGTATCGCCCAGGCCTTGCTCGGCATGCAGCAAGATCGTCTTGCCATCGAGCGGCTGATCGCCAAGCCACAAGGGCCGCTCGAACTCTGCTTCGATCTTGCCGCTGCCCTGGGTTTGCCAGCGTGCGTCGTAATATTCCCAGCCGCGCTCGAAGTCCCCGACCTGGAGATAGGCAATCGCCAGGTTAAGCCGGACCTCGAAGAAATCCGGGGCAATTTCAAGGGCACGTTGATAGCAACTCAGCGCCTCGTCATGCCGGTCGAGATCTTTCAGGATGCTGCCCAGATTGTTGTGCGCGAGGGCAAATTCCGGGCTCAATGCAATCACAAGTTGAAAGCTGCTGGCCGCTTCTTCAAGCCGGCCTGAAGCTCTCAGCAAATTGCCGCGGTTGAATTGCGCAATAGCGTCATCGGGCTTGAGTTCAAGCGCTCGCTCGAAGCAAGCGATTGCCTCTTCCTGCCGCCCAAGATCGGCCAACAGGCAACCGCGATCGATGTGAATGCCGGCGTCGCCGGGTCTGGCCTTGATCGCCAGATCGTAGACATTCAGGGCCTCGGCTTTGAAACCCAGCTGGAACAGGATATTGCCGCTCAGTTGCAAGGCATCGAAGTGATCGGCCTGGATTTCCAGTACTTCAATGTATTTTTGCAGCGCCTCGTGAGTTTTTCCCTGCTTATTAAAATCCTGGGCAGTCTTGAAGATCGCGGCGGCGATTTCAGTTTGAGCTGCGGCTTGCGGAATATTCATGCTGGCTGGAGGCGTTCAATGTCAGTCATAGAGGCCGGCATTGACTGCTGGGCGCGGTCCTGGATGACTGAAGCAAATTGCATGGCGCAGTGTAGATGCGCGCGGTGCTAAGTTCAGCAAGCCTCCGGGCAGCCTTGCTTGCTGGCTTGCCACCTCAGCGCAGCCCATCCCACAAGAGCTTGGCCCCGGTCAGAAACATGCCGACGTAAATCAACCGGTAGAACAACTCCTGTTTGATATGAGGCACCAGACGCAGACCCATCCAGACGCCGACCGGCGCCAGCGGCAGCAAGGCCAGCGAGGTGCCGAGGTTGCGCATATCGATCAGGCCAAGCCAGGCGTAAGGGATCCATTTCGACAGGTTCATCGCAGCAAAAAAAGTGGCCATCGTCGCGGCGTAGGTAATCGGCGCCAGGCGCTGCGGGATGACATAGACGGTGATCGGTGGCGAGCCTGCATGGGCGACGAAGCTGGTGAACCCGGAAGCGATGCCCAAGCAGAAGCCCAACCAGCGCGGCAGCGGTCTGGCGTCAATTGCAGGCGGGAACAGCAGGCGCTGGGCCAGGAACAGCAAGGTCAAGGCGCCGACGATGCCCGACACCTTGTCAGTCGGCAGCAGGCCGAACGAGATCGTGCCGAGCAGAACCCCCAGCAAGCCGGCGGGCATCAGCAATCGGGTCAAGGCGACATCGCGCTGCATAAACAGCGCTTTCATGCCAAGACAGTCCATCACCAGCAACAGCGGCAGCATGATCGCCGCAGCCTGTGGCACCGGGATGGTCAGGGCCATCAACGGCGTTGCCAGTGCACCGAAACCCGAGCCGAAGCCGCTCTTGGAAATGCCCACCAGAAGCACCGCCGGAATGGCGGCTGCAAAGAACCAGGGGTCGGTGATCACGCGATTTGGCAAGCCTCTTCAAAGCTCAGGCGCGGGCTGCGGCTGAACAATTTGCTCGCATCGCCATGGCCGAGGTTGACGATGAAGTTCGTCTTCACGCTGCTGCCGGCCCAGAATTCAGCATCGACCTTGGCCGCGTCAAAGCCGCTCATCGGGCCGCAGTCGAGTCCGAGCGAGCGCGCAGCCATGATCAGGTAAGCGCCCTGCATGCTGGAGTTGCGAAAAGCGGTCGCAGCGATCATCGCCTCGTTGCCGACGAACCAGGATTTGGCATCGGCATGCGGAAACAGCTGCGGCAGCTTGTTATAAAAAGCCATGTCCATGCCAATGATGACGCTGACGGGGGCCTGCTTTGTCTTCTCGAGGTTGCCAGGCGACATGGCCGGCAGCAGCCTGGCCTTGGCTTCGGGTGTGGTCACGAAGATGAAGCGCGCCGGGCTGCAATTGGCCGATGTCGGAGCCCATTTCAGCAGGTCGTAGAGCTGGCGCAAGGTCGTCTCGGGGATCGCAGCGGCGGCGAATTCGTTGTGGCTGCGGGCGTTGTCGAAGAGCTGAGCGGTCGTGATGTTCATGGTTTTGGGATCGAGCTGATTGGGTGGAATGAATTGGGCCGGAGCGAAGCCTAACGCATGCGGCTTGCCCGGACTGTCCATCAGCGCCAAGGATGCAAATTCTTTGTCCATCAAATTGGCCCTTACCCCATTTCTGACTCTTGTATGCCCGGCTCGCTTCCTCTAGGCTGGGCTATCACCAGTAGCCAAGGACTCTTCAATGCCCGCCACCTCAGAACCCGTCAACAACAGCCAGACCGAAGTCGCAAAAATCCGCACCTTGGCCTTGGTCGGCCCGGCCGGTGCCGGCAAGACCAGCTTGCTTGAAGCCTTGTTGCATCAAACCGGCGCGATTGCCGTGCAAGGCCAGATCGAACGCGGCAATACGGTCAGCGACTTCGACCCGATGGAACGCAGGATGCAGCATTCGCTGCATTCATCGCTGCTACAACTGAACCATCGCGGCTTGCGCATCCACGCGATCGACACGCCGGGCGCGCCTGATTTCATCGGCCAGGCGCTGCCGGCGCTGGAGGCAGCAGACACCGCGGTGGTGGTGATCAATGCCCAGAACGGGCTTGAGTTGATGGCCGCCAGAATGCTTGAAGCAGCCCAACAGCGAGGCCTGTGCAGGCTGATCGTCATCAACAAGATCGACGTTGCTGACCTCGATCTGCCAGCGCTGCTGGCCCAGATACGGGCCACCTTCGGGCGCGAATGCCTGCCGCTGAATCTGCCATCAGGCAAAGGCAACCAGGTCAGCGATTGTTTTTTCAACAGCTCGGGCGATAGCGATTTCTCGTCGGTCGCTTCAGCCCATCAGGCGCTGGTGGAACAGGTAGTCGAAGTCGACCCGGCATTTGTCGACCGCTACTTGACCGATGGCGATGTCGACCCGAGCGAGCTGCACGGCCCGCTCGAACAGGCGCTGCGCGAGGGTCATCTGATTCCGGTCTGCTTCACCTCAGCCCGCAGCGGCGCCGGTGTAGCTGAGTTGCTGGCGGTGATCGAGCGCTTGCTGCCGAACCCGGCCGAGGGCAATCCGCCGCAGTTTTTGCGTGGCGAAGGCCTCGACGCCCTGCCGCTGCATGCCACCCCCGACGCCCAAGCCCATGTGCTCGCCCATGTCTTCAAGATCACCACCGACCCTTACCTGGGCAGGATGGGGATGCTGCGGGTTCATCAAGGCACCTTGAGGCGCAATAGTCAGCTCTTTGTCGGCGATTCGCGCAAACCGTTCCGGGTCAACCATTTGTTCATGTTGCAAGGCAGCCAGCATGTCGAAGTCGAGCAGGCGTTGCCGGGCGATCTCTGCGCGATCGCCAAGGTCGACGAGTTGCACTACGACGCCGTGCTGCATGACTCGCCCGATGACGCTCACATCCACCTGGCGCCGCTGAACCTGCCGCAGCCGGTCCATGGCCTGGCGATCAGCCCGGCGCGACATGGCGATGAGCAGCGGCTGTGGGAGGTCATCAAGCGACTGGTCGACGAAGATCCCTGCCTGAGAGTCGACCGCGCGAGCCAGACCAAGGAGTCCGTCGTCTACGGCCTGGGCGAGTTGCATCTGCGCATGTTGCTGGAGCGTCTGCGCGAGGGCTACAAGTTCGAATTGCTGACCCAGCCGCCACGCATCGCCTACCGCGAAACCATCTCGGCCGCAGCCGAAGGTCACTACCGGCACAAGAAACAGAGCGGCGGCGCGGGTCAGTTCGGCGAGGTGTTTCTGCGTGTCGAGCCACTGCCTCGCGGCGCTGGTTTCGAGTTCGTCGATGCCGTCAAGGGTGGCACGATCCCGGGGCAGTTCATGCCAGCGGTGGAAAAAGGCGTGCGCTCGGTGCTCGACAGCGGCGTCATCGCCGGTTTTCCTCTGGTCGATCTGCGCGTCATCGTCCACGACGGCAAACATCATTCGGTTGACAGCAAGGACATCGCCTTCGTCACCGCAGGGCGCCGAGCGCTGATGGCAGCCGTACGCGACGCCAGGCCGCTCCTGCTCGAGCCTATCGTCCATGTCGAGATCAGCTCGCCGGCTTCGGCAATCGGGGACATCACCGGCGATCTGGCGGCGCGCCGCGGACAGATCAACGGCACCCAGGCTTCAATCGCCGGCACCAGCATCGTCGAGGCCATGGCACCGCTGGCCGAATTGTCGAACTACCAGAGCCGGCTCAACGCGCTGACCAGTGGCCAGGGCAGCTATACCTTGCTGCTATCGCATTACGAGGCCGTTCCCGCGCCTATTCAGTTGCAGTTGATGGCGGCAGGGAACAAACCCGAGGATGAGGGCTGAAACCAGTTCAGTCAGGCATCGAAGGGCAGGCCGACATAGTTTTCGGCCATCACCGTCGACGCCGCCCTGGAGCCCACCAGATAGTCGAGCTCGGCCGACTGCAGCTTGTGGCCGATCAGACCGTCATCGGGGAAACGGTGCATCAAGCTGGTAAACCACCAGGAAAACCGCTCGGCTTTCCAGATCCGGCGCAGGCAGCGGGCTGAATAATGATCGATGCCGGCCTGGCTGCGCTCGCCATAGAACTCGATCATTGCCTGCGACAGATAGCGGACATCGGAGGCCGCCAGGTTCAGCCCTTTGGCACCGGTCGGTGGCACGATATGCGCGGCATCTCCAGCCAGGAACAGCTTGCCAAAGCGCATCGGCTCGGCGACGAAGCTGCGCAGCGGCGCAATGCTCTTCTCGATCGACGGGCCGGTGATCAAGGCCTCGGCGGTGGCCGGGTCGAGGCGGCGCCGCAGTTCATCCCAGAAGTTCTGGTCGCTCCAGTCGGCCAGCTTCTCGGTCAGCGGGCATTGGATGTAGTAGCGGCTGCGGCTGGGCGAGCGCATGCTGCACAAGGCGAAACCGCGCTCGTGGTTTGAGTAGATCAGCTCTTCGGCCACCGGCGGCGTATCCGACAGCACGCCGAGCCAGCCGAATGGGTAGACCTTCTCGTAATTGGTGATCGCCGCTGCCGGCACGCTGGCCCGGCTGACACCGTGGTAGCCGTCGCAACCGGCAATGAAATCGCAGTCGATGCGCTGCCTCGAACCAATGCGGCCATAGCTGACGCAAGGCTGGGTTCCGTCGAAGTCATGCAGTTCGACATCGGCTGCCTCGTAGACGGTGCTTAGTCCGGCAGCGGCGCGGGCAACCATCAGGTCGCGGGTGACTTCGGTCTGGCCATAGACCATCACCGTCTTGCCGCCGGTCAACTGATGCAGATCGATGCGGTGCTTGCTGCCGCCAAAGCTCAGCGCGAAGCCATCATGCACCAGACCTTCATGATGCATTCGCGCACCGACGCCGACCTGGTCGAGCAGATCGACGGTGATCTGCTCGAGCACGCCAGCCCTGATGCGGCTCAGCACATGTTCGGCCGACTGGCGCTCGAGGATGATGTTGTCGATGCCTGCCTGATGGAGCATCTGTCCCAGCAGCAAGCCTGCAGGGCCGGCACCGATGATGGCAACTTGAGTTCGCATGGGTCTGCACAAGGAGTGGAATTGCGCCGAGCGTAATGATTCCAGGCCAGCGAGGCAATGGACGGAAACTGCATCTGCTTGCACAATCCGAACCTATGCCGGAAACCATCAATGACTTCAGTCCGAGCCTGCCAAACTACCAGCTTTATGGTGAAAACGGGCAGGAATCCTGGCTGGATTGGGTGCATTGCGAGTTGATCGCCGATCGCAGCCGCTTGCATGATTGGGAAATCAAACCGCATCGGCATGAAATGCTTTGCCAGTTGCTGCTGATCACCCAAGGTGAGGCCGAAGTCATGCTGGATGACCAGCATCTGCGCTTGCGGGGTCCGGCCCTGGTGCTGGTGCCGCCGCTGGTCGCCCATGGCTTCAGCTTCAGCGAATCGACCATCGGCCATGTCGTGACAATCGAGGAAGTGCAGCTGCGCCAGCAACTGCTGCCATTTCAGGGCCTGCAGAGCGCCTTGTCGCAAGCCAGAGCGATCGAACTCGATGCCATAGCCAGCTTGGAACTGGACACCGCAACCCGCTTGCTGCGCAAGGAATTCCTCTCGACCGATCGCTGGCGCATGGCCGCGCTGACTTCGGCTGTACTCGGCTTGGCGCTGGCAGCGGCAAGGCTGCTGCATTCGTCTGCGGCGACACAGCCTGGCCAGCCTTCACGCTCGATCGGTCATCTACAGCGCTACAAGGCCTTGATCTAGGCTTCGTTTCGCCAGCACCCACCGCTCGCTGTCTTGGCCAAGGACCTCGGCATCACGCCGACGCAGTTGAACCGGATCTGCAGGAACTTGCTGGGTCATTCAGCTCAAAGCTTGCTGCACCAGCGCCTGCTGCTCGAAGCCAAACGCGAGCTGACCTTCACGACGCTGGCGGTCAAGCGGATCGCTGCGGAACTCGGCTTCGCCGATGCAGCTTATTTCACCCGTTTCTTCCAGCGCCGAACCGCCATGACCCCGAGCGCCTGGCGAGCGCAAGGGATGGAAGGCCGGCCCACTCCGCCGTGATCAAGAATCGATCAGATCCGGATTCCAGGCGTAGACGGTCTGGTCCTGCTCGCCCAGCCGCTCGATGCCGAGACGGATATGGTCGCCCGGCTTCAGGAACTGCGGCGTTGGCTTCATGCCCATGCCGACGCCGGGTGGCGTGCCGGTGGTGATCAAGTCGCCGGGCTGCAAGGTCATGAAGCGGCTCAGATAACTGACCAGTTGAGCGATGCCGAAGATCATCGTCCTGGTGCTGCCGGTCTGGCGGCGCTGGCCATTGACATCCAGCCACATCGCCAGATTCTGCGGATCACCGACCTCATCCGCGGTCACCAGCCAGGGACCGACCGGGCCGAAAGTGTCACAGCCTTTGCCCTTGTCCCATTGACCACCGCGCTCGAGCTGGAATTCCCGCTCTGACAGGTCATTGACAACGCAATACCCGGCCACATGCTTGAGCGCATCAGCTTCCGAGACATAGCGTGCGCGGCTGCCGATGACGACGCCGAGCTCGACTTCCCAGTCGCCCTTCACCGAACCCTGCGGCAGCACGACCGGATGGTTGGCACCGACCGCACAATCCAGCGTTTTCATGAAGATGACCGGCTCCTTCGGGATCGGCATATTCGATTCGGCCGCATGGTCGGCATAGTTCAGCCCGATGGCGACGAACTTGCGCATGCCTGTCCATGGCACAGCCAGACGGCCCTGCGGCACGATCGGCAGTTGGCTGACATCGATGCTGGCCAGCGCGGCAAGGCCGGCTGGCGACAGCGTGGCCGGTGTGATTTCAGGCAGCAGCGCGCTCAGGTCGCGGACTTGGCCGTTCGCATCAAGCAGACCAGGCATTTCGTGCCCCTTGGGTCCGTGGCGCAATAGTTTCATGTACTCACTCCAGTTTCAGTTGGACCAGCCGCCGTCGATGATTTGGGCGGTACTGGTGGCCGCTCAGCGGCTTTCCCATGGGCTACCGCGCATGGCCCGCAATGCCCTCGGAGGGTAACAGCGATGGCTGCTCCTTTAGGGATGCTCTGCCACGCTGCAGGTCGGGGGAAGGAGACTGCACCAGTACTTCTCGGGTTGTTTGACCCCAAGTTGCGCAGCGTCAGCTCGGCGCGCTGTCGCCCTTCGATCCGCCGACAGGGCCAGCGCGGCGACGGTCCTGCAATAGGCCCAGCAGGTCGGCAAACAACGGCGGGTGAAACAACATACTCAGATGCCCGATCGCTGGCAGCTCAATCGCGCGAGCATGCGGCAGCAAGGCCGTGCTTGACGGGCAGACGATCTGGTCGCAAGCGCTGAAATAGCAATCAAAGCCGGTACCGTCCAAGCTTTCCTGTTGCGCCAGTTCTACCAGCCAGCGGCTGCCGCGGCGCATCTGCCTTGCATTGCGAGCCAACGAGAAGTTCGCCATCAAGGTGCCGAAATGCGGCGTGCCGATCGTGATGCAGCGGTGCAGATCCGGCTGGATAGCTTGCAGATGCTCGCGCCGCAGCCAAGCGCGCAAGGCCAATCCGCCCATGCTGTGCCCGACGATGACCGGGGCTTGCCCACCGAGTTGCTGGAGCTTGGCCGCGGCCGCGCCGATCTGATCGCAATAGGCGTCAATCGAACCAAATGCCGGCTCCATCGTCAAGGCAATAAAGGGGTGCCCAGCGCTGCGCAAACGCCGCATCCAGCCGTTCCACAAACCACGGTTGCAGGTAAAACCGTGCAGTAGCAGCACGCCCCGCTGCTGACATTGTTCGGGCAGATAGTCAGGCACAGCCTGTTCGGCAAAGGGCTGCTGCCAGGCAAATATCCGTTCGACAGAGATCAGCTCAAGCACCCAGGCACGCAATAACTGCAGCGCCGATGGCTGGCTGTCGCGGTTGATATGGTGCAGACTGGCGAACATCAAGCCCATCACCAACCCATAAAAGAAGAATATGAGCAGCGCCAGCCCGCAACCCAGGCCAGGCTGACCGGCACGCCAGAACCAGACCAGCGCGCCAAAGCTCAGCAGGCTGCGCAGCAGCAGATTCCACCTTTGGATGCGGGCATTCATCGACTCAGTGTATTGCGCTGCACAATCACTACAACACCGAGGAACTGCTTTCAAGATGGAAAGAATTCGTACCGAAGACATCCTTGCTGATCTGCATCAAGTCGAGCAACAGCGCGCATTGGGCCGCAGCAAGCCAGCAATGGTTCAGCAAGTGGCGCTGCTGAAAGGCTATCAGCAGCAGCGCTTTGCCAACACTTATGCCGACCTGCTGGCCAACCCGCGCTACGCCAAGGCGACCGATTTTTTTCTGCAGGAGCTCTACGGGCCGGGAGACTTCTCCAAGCGAGACTCACAATTCGCCCGCGTAGTGCCGGCCTTGACGAAGCTGTTTCCCGCCGAGGTCGTGGCCACTGTGGCCAAGCTGGCACGCTTGCATGCGATTTCTGAAACCCTCGACATGAAAATGGCCGGTTTGCTCATCGGCCAGGGCCGGATCAGCCCGATTTCCTATATCAGCGCCTGGCAAGCCTGCGCCGAAGCAAGGCAGCGCCAAGCGCAGATCGACTTGACGATTGAAATCGGCGCAGCGCTCGACCATCTGACGCAAAAGCCATTGCTGCGACAAGCTTTGCGGATGATGCGTCTTCCCGCGGCGGCCGCCGGGCTGTCGGAAATGCAGGTTTTTCTCGAGAAGGGCTTTGACACCTTCAAAGCGATGAAGGGCAGCGAGCAATTCCTGCTGACGATCCGCATGCGCGAAGAAGCGTTGCTGAAGGCCTTGTTCGCTGCCGATGCTGCAGATAGATGGCAGACCACAACGCCTCCGGTCGGGCCACTAGGGCAATTACCCTAACCATTAGGTCGCTTCTGCAACGACGATAGGGGGCTTGACGGCGCTCGCCGCACAAGCCGGACAAACGAGGAGATATGGTGCAAGAAGTGAAATCACAGGCAAGGGATGACTCGACCGCAGCAAGCCCGTCCAAACCCTGGTTGCAGAGCTACCCGCCAGGTGTACCGGCAATGGTCGACACCACCGTCTACAAATCCTTGGTCGAACTGCTTGAAGAGGCATTCCACAAACATGCACAGCGCGATGCGGCGGTCTGCATGGATCAACGGCTGAGTTTCGGCCAGATCGACGAAATGTCGGCAGCGATCGGCGCCTGGCTCCAAGCCCGGGGGCTGGAACGCGGCGCCCGCGTGGCCATCATGATGCCCAATGTCTTGCAGTACATGGTCGTTATCGCTGCGATTCTTCGGGCCGGCTATGTAGTGGTGAACATCAACCCTCTTTACACACCGCGCGAACTGGAACATCAGCTGAAGGATTCCGGCTCACAGGCGATCTTCGTGCTGGAGAATTTCGCCGGAACTCTCGAGCAGGTGATTGCCAAGACCAACGTCCAGCATGTTGTGCTCGCCTCAATGGGCGACCTGCTGGGATGGTGGCGCGGTCCGCTGATCAACTTCGCCGTGCGCCATGTCAAGAAGATGGTGCCCGAGTTCCGGCTGCCGGTCGGGCCGGGACAGACCACCACGAGGTTCAATCAGGCTCTGGCCGAGGGTCGCCGAATGAACCTCAAGCGCATCGACCTCGGTCCTGACGATGTCGCCTTTCTGCAGTACACCGGCGGCACCACCGGTGTCTCAAAGGGCGCGACATTGCTGCACAGAAACGTGGTCGCCAATATCCTGCAGAGCGAAGCCTGGTTCATGCCGATGATCGAATCTCTTGGTCAGAAGCAATTGATCACGGTTTGCGCCCTGCCGCTTTATCACATCTTTGCCTTGACCGCCTGCTATATGCTGGGCGCGAGGCTGGGAATGATGAATCTGCTGATACCCAATCCGCGGGATATTCCGGGCTTCATCAGTACCTTGCAAAAATTCAAGATCAATATGTTCCCGGCAGTGAATACCCTGTTCAATGCCCTGGCCAACGATCCGGCATTTACCCGCCTGGACTTCAGTGAACTGGTGATCTCGAACGGCGGCGGCATGGCGGTGCAACAGGCAACTGCCGAAAAATGGTTGAAGATCACCGGCTGCCCTGTGGTTGAAGGCTACGGCCTGTCAGAAACCTCGCCGGTGGCCACAGTCAACCGACTTGATCTGAAGACCTTCAACGGCAGTATCGGTTTGCCAGTTCCATCGACCGAGATTGCGATCCGCGATGACTTTGGTGTCGATGTACCGCAGGGCGAGCGCGGCGAAATCTGCATCCGTGGCCCGCAGGTGATGGCCGGCTACTGGAATCGTCCTGATGAGACGGCAATGGTGATGTGCGCCGATGGCTTCTTCAAGAGCGGTGATATCGGCGTGATGGACGAACTTGGCTACATCCGCATCGTTGACCGCAAGAAGGACATGATCCTCGTATCGGGCTTCAATGTCTATCCGACCGAAATCGAACAGGTCGTGAACATGCACCCCGGCGTACTCGAATGCGCAGCCGTGGGGATTCCCGATGCGCGCTCGGGAGAATCGGTCAAGCTCTACGTCGTCAAGAGCGACCCGGCGCTGGCCGAGGAGGACCTGACGGCCTTCTGCCATCAGCAATTGACCGCCTACAAATGCCCGAAATACATCGAGTTCCGCGACGAACTGCCGAAGAGCAATGTCGGCAAGATTCTGCGTCGGGAGTTGCGCAGCACATGAAGGAAGCCGCCGCGTTGCCGGCTGACATGACGGTACTGGAACGCGGTTGGCTCTCTTCGAACTCGGTCTTGCTACAAGGCGACGAACGCGGCGCTTTGCTGGTCGATACAGGGTACTGCACCCACAGTGCTCAGACGCTGGAACTGGTCAAAGCGGCAATTGCTCCAGGCAGTAGCCTACGGCTGATTCTGAACAGCCATTTGCACAGCGACCATTGCGGCGGCAACGCCAGGCTCGCTGCAGCTTTCAACTGCCCGATTTGGGTACCACCTGGTCATTTTCAAGCCGCTACAGACTGGAACCAGGACCTGCTCAGCTTTGCCAGCACGGGCCAGCGCTGCGATCGATTCCGACCTTCAACTGCTGTAATTCCCGGTGATTTCATCCAGCAAGGCGGGCGGCAATGGCAAGCACTGGCAGCACCCGGGCATGATCCTCATTCCTTGATATTTTTTGAGGCCGAGTCCGGCATCCTGATCTCGGCTGATGCGCTCTGGGAGCATGGTTTCGGGATTGTCTTTCCGGAAATCGAGGGCGCAAGCGGATTTGATGAAGTCACCAGAACCCTGGACCTTATTGGGGGACTCGAAATCCGCTGTGTCATCCCGGGCCATGGCCAGATATTCAGCGATGTAAATGCGGCGTTGGGCGAAGCACGCAAGCGCCTGGACTTCTTTCAGCGCAATCCGCTCCGACATGCGCGCTATGCCGCCAAAGTATTGACCAAGTTCCACCTGCTCGAACTCATCAGCGAGCCGCTTCCAGAACTGCTGGATTGGCTCGCGCAAACGCCTATTCAACGGCAGATGTGGGAGCAGTTTTTCAAACCTGAGCCCTTCGAGCAATGGTTGATCGCAATTCTGGATGAACTGGAGAAGAGCCGGGCCATCCGCATAGAGGAGGGGATTGTCTACAACGCCTAGATTCTGGTTGCAGTATTTCGCTCCCAGAACGAAGAAACCCCCAGATCGTGAGATCTGGGGGTTCTAGGATAATAGCCTGACAATGACCTACTTTCACACGGGAACCCGCACTATCATCGGCGCAGAGGCATTTCACTTTCCTGTTCGGGATGGGAAGGAGTGGGACCACCTCGCTATGGTCATCAGGCTTAACTTGTCGGCTC
>CAMDHE010000012.1 GCA_945898095.1 Roseateles toxinivorans
CCAGCGCGTGCGCGACATCCATCCGGCTTGCGAGGTCCGCGTCATCGAGGAATTCGTCGATGAGCAGAACTGGCCAGGCCTGCTCGAAGGACCGGGACAAATGCCGCTAGATGGCCTGGTCGACGCCTGCGATCAAGTGCGTGCCAAGGCCAGGCTTGCCGCCTGGTCGATCGAGCAGAGAGTTCCCTTCATCACGGTCGGTGCTGCAGGCGGCAAGCGCGAACCGCATCTGTTGAGCGTGGCTGATCTGGCTGACGTGACCCATGATCCATTGCTCGCCTCGCTGCGCCAGCGTCTGCGCAAGCAATATGGTGCCGCAGGGCGTGGCCGGATCGGCGTGGCCTGCGTGTTCTCGCGCGAACCAGTGCACCGGCCGATGCTCGCCGTACAGGATGGTGCAGAAGCTGAAGCCTGCGCAGTCGATGGCAGCCTCAATTGCCATGGCTATGGTTCGAGCGTCGCAGTCACTGCCAGTTTTGGCATGAATGCTGCCGCACAGCTGATTGCGGGTTTCCTGAAAAATCGGTCCATCGCCTTGCGCGAATTTCAATAATTTGTCTATAATCAAAAGCTTCGCCTGACAAGGCTGAAGGGTTGTTAGCTCAGTTGGTAGAGCATCGGACTTTTAATCCGTTGGTCGTGGGTTCGAGCCCCGCACAACCCACCAAGAATTCGGCGGTTCGCTGCTATGATTCAAGACTCGCAAGTTTTACGACTGCGCGAGGGCTCTTAGCTCAGTTGGTAGAGCAGCGGACTCTTAATCCGTAGGTCGAGTGTTCGAGTCACTCAGGGCCCACCAAAATTTAAGAAATCAAACAGCCACAGTGTTCGCATTGTGGCTTTTGTTTTTTGGCGAGCGTATTTATCAATGCCGCCACGCTGCCCAGACCACTCGACGGTGGCGCCACCATTGCCCATCAGTCCCCATCAGAGTGCTTGGTCCGAGTTACCCCAAAGCCTGTAGCCGCAAGCGTAGTATGGCCAGATAAACCTTGATGGCTTGTTCAACGGTCTGCATATCCGCCTTGGATTTGGTCCCTAACTGGCTTTTGAGTCGCGTCTTGTCCGCTTACAGTCACGATGGCTTCAACAGGGCTGAGCGCTGGATCGACCCAGATCCACCGACTCCCCATCCAGCGCCATGGTCACTTGCGCCGGCAATGCCGGCGCCGTGGCGATGACCCAGGCATCCAGCGCATGCCCGACATGCGTCAGCCAGGTGCGCTTGGGCGCGACGGCGGCGATGCTCGCCAAGGCTAGCGTCCAATCGTTGTGACCGCGTAACGGCTCCTGACTGGGTGGAAAGCTGCAGTCGAGTGCCAGACCATCGGCTTGCCATGACTTCAAAAACACTTCGGTGGCAGCAGGCAGACCCAGCGTGTCGGTGAGGTAGGCAAATCTTGTGCCGTCATCGGCTTCGATCGCATAGCCGAAGGTCGGCTTCGAATGAATCAGCGGCAGCGGCGTGAAGGTCAGCGCGCCGATGCGAACGGGCTCGAACTTCGCCAGGCGTTGAAAGTCGAGCAGGCCTGGATGTTTGTACAAGTCGGCGCAACCGTCGGCATCCGGCGGCGCATGCACGGGAATCGCGGCGCCACGCCCCCAGCGCAGGTGGAACAGGCCCTGCACATGATCGGGATGGAAATGCGTCAGCACGATGGCATTCAGGCTGCCCGGCGCGAAGCGCTCGTGCAGATCCATCAGACCAGCGTCGATCAGCACGCGCGTGTCGCCATGCTCGATCAGCGCGCTGCAGGGCCGGCGCTGGTAGCGGGCCTGGTCTTGCGCACGCGAGCAGGCTATGCAAGCGCAACCATACAGCGGCACGCCGCCGGCCGCGCCGGTGCCCAGAAAGCTTATGCGCACAATGCCGGCCCGGCGTGGGAACGGACCAGTGCGACCAGCGCCTCGCCGGCCAGTTCCAGCAGGCCGTCGTTGGCGATCACCGCCCCATCGGGTGCCGTGCCTGGCATGGCCCGGTGACGATCGAGTCTTGATTGGATGGCTGCATGGTCTTCTCGGCCTCGCGCCAGCAGACGCGCCAGCAACATTTCAGCAGGTGCTTCTATCGCCACTGCAAGCAAGTCCGGATAGCGCCGCTTCGCTTCGGCCAGGTATTCGCGTGAGCCATTGACCACGACCGTTGCGCCCCTCGACAGCCACTGATCGATCTCGATGCCGACGCCGTAGGCATGACCATGGCTTTCCCAGGTCAGGGCGAACAAGCTGTTGCGAAGCCGCGTGCTGAATTCGGCGGGCGTCAACTCGACATGGTTTTCGCCGCCGGCAGCGGCCGCTCGCGTGATGTAGCGGTGCGCGAACACCACCGCCGCGTCGCCGGCCAGGCGTTCGCGGGCATAACGCAGCAAGCTGTCTTTGCCGCAGCCCGAAGGCCCCATCACGTAGATCAAGCGCGGGGAGACCCCCATCCCTGATTGGAGGGCGTCCGGGCATCCCGCAGCGGCCCTGGAGCGTAGCGACGAAGTCGAGGATGAAGTGCTCATGCTTTCAAGCATGGTCGAAATGCGCGCTGAAGGCCGGTGCGCCATGCACCCAGACACGCTCGACCTGGGGCAAGCCGCCCAGGCTCTTGACGGCAATCAGGTCGGCGCGTTGACCCGCGGCGATCTGCCCCCGGTCCGTCAGCCCGGCGGCCCGCGCTGGGTTGCAGCTGACCAGCGCCACCGCCTCGTGCAAGCCGATGCCGGCGAGTTCAGGCAGTCTGAGCATCGACGGCAGCAAGGCGGCGGGCGAATAGTCGCCGCACAGGCAGTCGGCCACGCCTGCGATCACGGCGTCGAGCGCGCGCATCGCTCCGGACTGCGATTTGCCCCGCAGCACATTGGGTGCGCCGTAGAGCGTGACCATGCCGCGAGCCCGGGCCGCGCGCGCTGTTTCAAGGTTGATGGGGAATTCCGAGATCGCGGCGCCGAAGGCCGCCACGGCTTCAACCTTGGCGGGCGAGTCGTCGTCATGACTGGCGACGACGACCCCGCATTCGCGTGCTGCCGCAACCACCTGGGTGATGCGCGCGGTGGCGCCGGCCGCTGCGTCCTGCTTGTGAATGAGGATGGCGTCGAGCTCGGTTTCACTGGTCCTGTAACTGTTGGCCAGATAGCTGCGAAATGCCGTCACGTCCCTGAATTGACCCTGGCCGGGCGAGTGGTCCATGATGCTGAGCAGATGGGCATGGCCGTCGCGCAGCAGCCGGGTCAAGAACGGCGGCGCGGTTTCGTCGGTGACCTCGTAACGCGCATGCACCCGGTTGTCGACCAGGGCATGCTCCTGCCAGGCGCTGACCGCGCGGGCGATTTCGGCTGCAAAAGCGTTGTTGCGCACCCCCATTTCATGGTTGGCGAAGGACAGCGCATGGAACACGGTGGTGATGCCTGCTGCGGCGTTGCGTTTGTCAGCCTGCGCGCAGGCGAAATCGAGCGGGAAATGCACGCCGGGTCGTGGCTCGACTTCTTTTTCCAGTGCGTCGCAATGCAGGTCGATCATGCCGGGCATCAGCAAGCGCCCGGTCAGGTCGATTTCGCGTGCGCCGGCAGGTGCTGCCGCCGGGCAGACGGCCAAGATGCGGCCGTCTGCCACCAGCACGGCAGCGTCCTCGAGGGTGGCGTCGGCAAGCACGACACGTGCGTGGGTCAGATAGAGCATGTCATTGCGCAAGGTTTTCATGCAGCTTGCCTTTCTTGTGTGTTGGCACTGCCGGTCTGCGCAGCATCTGCGGGGGATGAATGGGCTTGCACGCGCACCGTGCCATCGGCCAGCGCCGAGACCAGCGCCGGGTCGTGCAGGATCGCCAGCATGGCGGTGCCTGCGGCCTTGCGCTCTCGCAGCAAAGCGATCGCGCAGTCGCGTGACAGCGGGTCCAGGCTGGCGGTCGGCTCGTCGAGCAGCAGCAAGCGCGCCGGCCGGATCAGCCCGCGCGCCAGGTTGACGCGCTGTTGCTCGCCGCCGGAGAAGGTGGCTGGCGCCACGTTCCAGAGATGAGCTGGCATGTTCAGCCGGGTCAACAGTTCGGCCGCCCGGTCCCGCGCCAGCCGGGCCGCAACGCCGTCATCGAGCAGCGGCTGCGCCACCACATCGAGCGCGCTCTTGCGCGGCAGGCAATGCAGGAACTGCGTGACGAAGCCGATCTCGGTGCGGCGCAGCGTCAGCATCTGCTGCTCGGTCGCCAACGCGAGGTCGAGCAGCTGTCCATCCGCCTGGCGCAGCCAGATCCGGCCGCCGCTGGGCAAGTAGCTGCGCCAGATGCATTTGAGCAAGGAGGATTTGCCGGCTCCCGAAGGCCCGGTGATGGCCAGCAACTGGCTGGGCCGCAATTCGAGATCGACCGCACAGGTCGATGGAATCAGGCGTTGTTGCGCATGCAGGTAGAACTGCTTGTCGAGCTTTTCGACCTTCAGCATCCAGTCGGTCATGTCATTCCTTTTCACAAGGCGGAAGCCACCAGCTGCTGCGTGTACGCATGCTGGGGGTCTTCGAGAATCTGATCGGTCAGGCCTGATTCGACGACCCGGCCCATCTTCATCACCAGCGTGCGCGAGGCCAGCATGCGGATCACGCCGAGATCATGGGTCACGGCGATCATCGAAACGCCCGACTGATGCTGAAGTTCCATGATCAGGTCGAGGATGCGGGCCTGTACCGAGACATCGAGTCCGGTCGTCACTTCGTCGAGGAACAGCAGCGGCGGATCGGTGGCGAGCGCCCGGGCAATCTGCACCCGCTGCTGCATGCCGCCCGAGAAGCGCCCGGGCAACTCGTCCATGCGCGAGGCAGGCACCTCGCAGCGCGACAGCAATTCCATCGCTCGTTCGCGGATCCGCGCATAGCGCATCTCACCGCTCATCAGCAGACGCTCGGCGATATTGCCACCGGCGCTGACCTTGAAATTCAGGCCCAGATGCGGGTTCTGGTAGACGATGCCGAAGCGCCGGTTGCGCAAGCGCCGCGCTTGCTGGGCGTTCAGGCCCAGCAGGTCGACCGGCCCGCCAGCTTCGCCTTCTTCACCGCGATCGCCGGGGTCGTGGAAAGTGATGCACCCTTGCGTCGGCGCGTCATCGCCGTAGAGCAAGCGCACCAGCGAAGATTTGCCGCTGCCGGACTCGCCGATCACGCCGAGCACCTCGCCGCGCATCAAGCTCAGATTGACCTCGGCGCAGGCCACTACGCTGCCGCAATGCCGGCAGACATTGGTGTCGGCCTCGGGGCCGGTGGATTCGATGCAAAGCGGGCAGCCCGGGCCATGCACCTTGCTCAGGCCGCTGACTTGCAAAATGGGGTCGGGCGAAGTCCTCATGGCATCCTCTTGGCATCAAGCGCTGCTGCATTGAGCGCTGCAGCATCAAGCCGCTGCACGCAGTAATCGGCGTCCGAGCATTGGTGACGCTTGGCACCGTCGTCCTCGATCAACTCATCGAGAAAGCTGTCGGTGGCACCGCAGCGCGAGCAGGCCAGCCGCGCGCCGCTGATCTTGTCGGTGAAACTCTCGACGCGGAAGGCCACATCGTCAAAGCTGAGCGGCTGCGCCTCGGTGTGCGGCGGCACGGCATAGATCTTCTTCTCGCGCCCGGCGCCGAACAGATAGATGCAATCGGCCTGGTGCAATTTGGGCAAGTCCCAGCGCGGAATCGGGCTCGGGTCGATGACGTAATGCCCGGCGATGCGGGTTGGGTAGCGGTGCGAAATCGTGATTTCGTCGAAATGCACCATGTCCTCGTAGAGCTTGACCCAGAGCCGCGAGTAATCGGCCTCGCCGTGCATGGTCTTGCGGCGCTGCTCCGAGGGCTCGACGACGATCAGCGGGTCGGGGTAAGGCACTTGCAGCACGACGATCTGGTCAGCGCGCAGCGGCGTCTCGGGGATGCGGTGCCGGGTCTGCAGCAAGGTCGCCTCGGCGCTGACCGTAGTCGTCTGCACACCCGGGCATGTCAGCGCGATGAACTGGCGCAGATTGACCGCATTGACCGACTCGTCGGCGCCCTGATCGATCACCTTGAGCCGGTCCTGCGGCCCGATCAAGGCCAGCGTCAATTGCAGCCCGCCAGTGCCGAAACCCCGCGCAATCGGCATCTCGCGCGAGGCATAAGGCACCTGGTAGCCGGGGATGCACAAGGCCTTGAGCATCGCGCGGCGCAACTCCTTCTTGGCGCGGAGGTCGAGAAAGCCGAAGGCATAGCCGGCACTCCGCCTGGCAGCGCGCGTCATATGCCGGCCTTCTTGGTGGCTTGCTGCTTGCTTTGCTGCTTGCCCTGGGTCGAGCGCAGGCGGTCCATGTCGGACTGGAAGGTGACGTAATGCGGCATTTTGTAGTGGGTGCAAAAGCCCATCGAATCGACGCCGTCGATGTGCAGCAGCACGAACTCGGGGTCTTCGCTGGGGTTGTCGGGCGGGCTGCCGGGCGCAGCGCTCAGGCCTTTTTGCAACGCCCGGTCAAGGATGGCCATGGCGATCGCCTTGACCTCGTTGTGGCCGAAGCAGGCGCCATAGCCGAGCGTGAACACCGGCTTGGCGTCGGCTTCGCCAGTCTCGTTGCCTGGCGTGTACATGGCAATCACTTCGCACTCGGTGACCAGCACCTCGCCGGCCTCGACCAGTTCGCCGGTCAGTGGATGCGGCAGCAGCAGCGGCACATAGCCGACCCTCAGCTCCGCCACCGTCGGGTGCACATCGCCATAGCCGCGCATATTGGAGTAGGCGATGGCCAGCATCGAGCCGGTTTCGGCGCGGCTCATCGTGGCGAGCGCCGCGCTGCGCGTGGTCGGGAAAGCCAGCGGCTCGCGGGTGATGTCGAAGGCCTCGCCTGAATCAGCGGGCGGGCATTCGAGCAGGCCCTCGGCGCGCAAGGCGTCGAGCACCTTGGGGAAGGTATCGGGCAGGTCGGCGTCGGGCTGATCATGCAGCCCGGACAGCCAGTCGCGCGACACCGCCCGGAAGGCTTCGCCGCTCTCGTCGAGATGTTCGAAGCGGAACAGGCGCTGCAGATAGTCGGAGGTCGGCCCGAGCATCTGCCCGCCCGGAATTTCCTTGAACGCCGAGGAGACACGCCGGATCAGCCGCATGCCTTCGCTGTCATGGGCCTCGGTGACGCTGAGCCGCGCCCGCGTCGAGCGATAGGCGCGCAGGAAGAAGGCCGCCTCCATGGTGTCGCCGGCCGCCTGCTTCAAAGCCAGCGCCGCCAGATCGGGGTCGTACAAACCGCCCTCGCTGATCACGCGCCCGGTCAGGAAATGCAATTGGTCGCGGATCGTCTCGACCGCCAACGGCGCGCCGCCGCCGCGCGTGCGCAAATATGCCATCACCCGCGCCGCCTCGCGGATCGCGATCTCGCCGCCCTTGATTGCCACATATCCCATCGTCAGTCTCCCTGGATTTCAATCCGCGTGGTTCGCGGCAGCGCCACCAGCGCCTGTTTGGTGACCAGCACCAGGTCCAGCCCCAGCGGAAAATCGGCCACCCAGGCCGCGCGCCGCGCCAGCCAACCGGCGTGCAGTCCGCCCACGAACAGTTCGCGCCGGCCCGGCACGCCGGGGCCCTGCAATTGCAGGCGGGTGGTACCTGCGCTGTCGGCCGCACCATCGGCCGCACCTTCAACCGGGCGCTCGGAAAAATAGTCAATGCACAGCACCAGCGTCGCGCCGAACTCGGGCGACTCCAGCGTGCCGAGCGCGGGCGCCAAGCCGGCGTCCGGCGCCTGCCTGCCATCGAGCAGCACGAAGCGGGCCTGCTCGACCGGGGCCGAGGGCGCCAGCAGCAAGCGGCGCTGATCGGCATCCAGCAAGCAGCCAGGGTCGGCCAGGCTGACCGATTCATCGAGCAGCGTCGACATAAACATCAGCAGCGGGTCAACATGGCTGTCCGCCGGCCGGACCCATGTGCCCGGGCGGGCGAAGCCGTCAAGCAGCGCGCGAAACGCAGTTTGTTGCGCCTGGGCTTGCCACCATTGATGCGCGCTCATGCCACGTCCTCGCCATCATCATCGGCCTGCGTCAGCAGGGCAAAGTCGACCCGCGTGCGCCGCAGCATGGCCTGGCGCTCGGTGCGCAGACGCGCGCGGGCCAGCGCGCCGCTTTGCGCCAGCGCGTCCACCTGTTCAGCCCCGGGCCAGCGCCGCGCGCTGATCGCATCAAGCCTTGCCAGAGCCTCGGCCAACTCGGTGTCGTCGGCCATCAACACGGCAGCACCTTCGGCGCGCTCGCCCCGTGGGTTGATCAGCGCCAGGGCGGCGCGAGCCATCGGCACTTCGCCGAGGAAAAAGGGTTGATGCAGCACGGCATCGGTCCATTGCAGCAGTGCCAGGCCGGATTCCGCCGGCAACAGCGGCAACACCGTCATTCCCTGCGTCAGAAGGGCGGCGGTGCTCAGCACCTGCTCGCGGCCGGCTGCGGCCAGGCAGGCGCTCATCTCGCGACTGGCGACCGGCAGCTTGTTGGATTGCATCATGGCGCCCTCACATCAGCCGCGCGCGCAGGCGGGACGAAAATTGGTCGAGTAAAAAGACCACGATGAAGATCGCGATCAGGATCGTCGCCACATGGCCGTAATGGAACATGTCGAAGCGGCCTTTGAGCTCCTGCCCGATGCCTCCGGCGCCGACCAGGCCGATGACGGTGGCCATGCGTACATTGCGGTCCAGCACGTAGAGCGTGTAGGCGATGTATTGCGGCAGCACTTGCGGCAGCACGCCGTACCAGAGCGTCTTGAGCTTGCCGGCGCCGATGGCTTCGAGCGCCTCCTGGGGCTTCTTGTCGGCGTTCTCGATGTCCTCGGCGTAGAACTTGCCGAGAAATCCGGCTGCATGCAGGCCCAGTGCCAGCACCCCGGCGATCGGACCGAAGCCGTAGGCGAGCACCAAAAACAGCGCCGAAATCAGCTCCGGCACCGAGCGCAGCAGGCTGATGCCGCCGCGCGCCAGCGTGTAGGTGGCGCGATAGGGCGAGTAGTTACGCGCCGCGAAATAGGCCAGCGGCATCGACATCAGCACCGCCAAAATCGTGCCCCAGAACGCGATTTCCAGCGTCTCGACCATCTTCACCCCGACCGTCCACAGATAGCCCAGCGGCTTGACGAGGAACTCGATGCGCTCGGTGTGCGACTCCATCTGCAGCGTTTGCAGGTTCAAGCGGCTTTCCCGGCGCTCCTGCACTTCAATGCGGGCGAAAGGCGGCAGATCGTTGCGGTCGAAGTCACCGATGCGGGCCACTTCCTCCTGTTCGGTAACGGCTGGCGGCCACATCGAACTGCCGACGCGGGACAGGCCGCGCAGCACCTGCGAATCGTCGGTCAGGCCCAGGGTCTTGCCCACGGCCTGCGCGCTCATGCCGAGCATGCGGTCCATCTCGGTGCGGTGGCCGCTCCACAGCAGCAAGGCGAGCATTGCGATGATCATCAGCACATGGCGGGCGCTGTAAGGCGCGTCGAGCCGCCATTCGAGCTGCGTGCCCGGCGGCGGGACTGGAATCGGTCTTGTGTTCATGTTCAGGCCGCCAGCGGCTGGCTCTCGCGTTCGGGCTGTGATGGGGGGTCCTGCTCGCCCCATTGCGCGCCGGCATAGAGCTGCGTCATGCGCGCATCGGTGAATTCGGCGGGTGTGCCGTCGAACACGATCCGACCTGCGCGCATGCCGACGATGCGATCGCCGAATTCGCGCGCCAGTTCGACCTGGTGCAGGCTGCACAGCACGGTGGTGTTGCGTTCGCGAGCTGCGCTGCAGATCAGGCCCAGGATGTCGCGGGCGATTTTCGGGTCCAGGCTGGCCACGGGCTCGTCGGCCAGCACCACCTCGGGTGCGAGCATAAAGGCGCGAGCGATGCCGACGCGCTGCTGCTGCCCGCCGGAGAGTTCGCCGGCCCGGCGCTGCAGGTGCCTGGGGTCGAGTCCGACGCGTTCGAGCAAGGCGCAAGCCTGGCTGCGCTGCTCCGGCGTGAACCAGCCGAGCAGTGCGCGGCCGGTGGACACCGCCGGCAACAAGCCTGCCAGCACGTTGGCGGCCACGCTCATGCGCAGCGTCAGGTTGAAATGCTGATGAATCATTGCCACGCGTCTGCGCAACTCATGCTCGGTGTCGGCCGTCAGCTGCTGGCCATCGATCCACACCTGGCCCGAGCTGGGCTGGGTCAGGCCGTTGACCGCTCGCAGCAGCGTCGATTTGCCGGCGCCCGAGGGGCCGAGCACGACGCAGAACTGGCCCCTTGGCACTTTCAGACTTACATCCGCCAGCGCCTGTGTACCGTCCGGCCAGGTCTTGCCGAGTTGATTGAATTCGAGCATTGCGTACTCCATGTTTTGAAAAGCCGCCCTGCACAGCAGAGCAGCGGGCGATTCACCGAGGTCAGGTCAGCGGGCGCTGGCCTTCTTCATGATCTCGACCTTCACCGAGTCGGTGACGAGCTCGAACATCTTGCCGGCCGCAGCCATATCGGCCTCGCTGACCTTGGAGGTGTAGCCATCGACCTTGCCGCCGCCATAGCCGCGGATCTGCTCCTTGCTGATGCCTGGCAGTTTGTCGATGTTGTTGAAGGCATCGCGCAGCTTGGCCTTCAGCGCTTCGGCCACCTTCGGATGGATGGCCAGCGGCGGGTAGGGAATCGGCGTGCTCTTGACGATGACCTTGACTTTGGCCGGGTCGATGGCATTGGCGTTGACGGCCTTTTCGAACGAGTCGAAGGAGGCGCCGCCGGCATCGACCAGGCCCTCGGCCAGCGCCTTGAGCACGTTGGCATGACTGCCTGCCATATTGATCGCGCCGGCCTGACGAGCCGGATCGACCCCGGCAGCGATCATCATCGCCACCGGCACATTGAAGCTCGATGTCGAGTTGACATCGCCCAGCGCAATGCGCTTGCCCTTCAGATCGGCGATGCCGCGGATGCCGGCGTCGGCCCGGGAAAAAATGCCCGAGTAGTAAACCGATTCACCATTGCGCACGGCCAGCGCCAACAGCTCCGCGCAGCCTCGCGCCTTGGCCTGCAGATAGCTGGCCGGACCGTACCAGGCGATGTCCGCAGCGCCGCCGCACATGGCCTCGATCACGGCGGAATAGCTCTGCCCGACCTTGATGTCGAAGTTCAGGCCGGTGGCTTGGCTGATCGCGCCGAAGATCGGCTGGAAGTCCTTGCGGGTGCCATCCTCGGTGCCGCCGTCGGCGGGTATCAGGATCACGCGCAGCGGCCTGGCGGCGCTGCCGTCATGCTGGGACTGGGCGAGAGTCGTGAAGCTGGCGACGGCGATGGCCGCGCCGAGCAAGGACTTGAGAAAAGTTGGGCGTTTCATCGGTGAAGCTCCTGCAGGGTGGGTGGATTGCGTTCGATTCGTGGACCGGGTTGCGAATTGACAGTCGCTCCGTTCAGGGTGTGATGCGCAGTTGCATGCGGTCGGCGCGAAAGCGGGTCAAGGCGTATTCGACCGGCGCGCCGTCGCGGCAGCGGATATTGACGCTCTTGACACGCAGCACGGCGGCATTGGCCGGCATGGCCAGCAGACTGGCGTCATCGCCCTGCGGCAGCCCGGCGCTGACCAGGCTTTCGCTGCGCCGCAAGGGCCAGCCATGCTGGGTTTCGATGAGTTCATGCAGTGATCCGCCGGTGTAGTCGGTCAGCAAGCCCGGCAGCAGCAGCATCGGCAGGTAGTGCGAGATCACGCAAAACGGGGCGCCATCGACGCTGCGCAAGGTCTCGATCCAGATCACCGGTTCGCCCGCATCGAGCTGCAGGCGCTGCGCCACCCCGCCCTGCGCAGGGATGCGCAACTTGCGCAGCACCTTGCTGTGGGTTGTCCGACCCTGAGCTTCCAGCGTTTCGGTAAAACGTGTGCGCTGCCCGATGCTGTAGTCCAGCGGTTTGTGAAGGACGAAACTGCCGAGCCCATGCCGGCGTTCGACCCAGCCCTCGGAGATCAGCCCTTCGATCGCCCGGCGCAAGGTATGGCGGTTGACGCCGAAGCGCCCGGCCAGCACAGCCTCTGGCGCCAGCGCATCGCCAGGGCTGTGCAAAGTGCGGATCTCCGCCTCAAGCTGCCGCTGGACTTGTTTGTAAACCGTCTCGCCATTGCCACGCTGAATCAAGGTATCTCCAGATGTCTAGATCTCTGGGGTCAGTGTCGTAAGCGCTCATGACAATGCTGTGTCGGTGTTGTGACATTTGCGTGAAACGAAGAGCGAGAGCGGCGCGGGATGCCGAATTTCAGAAAGCCTTGCCAATCGGCGTTGATCAGGCGGTTCTCAGGTCCGCTGTATTGATCGAGGTTCGCGAGCAGGACGAATTCGAGGCCTGCCATCTGCCCAGTGGCATCCATGCCTCGCGCAACATGCTGGGATTCAAGCTCGGTAGCAGCCCGGCGCTTCCTGACCCCGTCAAGGCGGCAGTTCAAACAGGAGCCCTGCCGCATGGCGAAAGCGTCTGCGGTCTCCGACTCAGCGCGGCAGAAGAACCGTCTGATCGTTCGTTCAATTTTGAGCCGCATATTGAAATGCGCAAGATTCCGAGCGGCGGTGCGACTTTTGCCGATCAGGATGCGGCCAGATCAACCAACCCACGAACGCTGAAAATTTTTTTAAAAAAGCACGATCGTTCGTTTTATTATGCGGCATTCCAAATCAGCCGAACATGCCTTGATGTCAGTTCAAGCCAGCCATAGCAAGCAAACCGAGTCGGCATTGAAGCCTGCCCGCGGCTTGCGCTCGCTGCAAAAAGGCCAGCAGACTCGCGCGGTCATTCTGGATGCGGCCTTGGGCCTGGCTGCGCAGATGGGGCTGGAGGGGCTGTCGATCGGCGCATTGGCTGAAGTTACGAAGATGAGCAAGTCGGGCGTGTTCGCCCATTTCGGTTCGCGTGAAGAGTTGCAGATCGCGGTTCTGACTGAATACCACGTCCGCTTCGAAGAGGAAGTGTTCTTTGGCGCGGTACGCGCGACGCGCGGTCTGCCGCGCTTGCGGGCGCTGTACGAACGCTGGTTGCGGCGCGTTTCGGTCGAGATCGATTCGGGCTGCATCTACATCAGCGGTGCGGTCGAGTTCGACGACCGGCCCGGCCCGGTCCGCGATGCGCTGGTGGCGATGGTCAAGGCCTGGCAACTGGCCTTGCACAAGGCAGTTGATCTGGCGCAGCAGGTCGGACATCTGCGCGTCGATGCCGATGTCGAGCAGATCCTGTTCGAACTGCATGGGCTGATCCTGTCCTTGCACCACGACGCGCGCTTTCTACGCAATCCGGTCGCGCTCAAGCATGCGCAAGCCGGTTTCGATCGTTGTTTGCAGAATTACGCCACGCCGGCCGGCCTTGCCGCCGACGCCTTGGCCAGAAAACCAGTTACCGTGACCGCCAGAAGGCGGTCAACATCAACACGCATTGACAGGAGCAAGACATGACCCAATACCAGCCGCCATTGCGCGACATGCAGTTCGTGATGCACGAAGTGCTCAACGTTGTCGATGAATTGAAGCAATGCCCGAAACATGCCGAGGTTGACGCGGACATGATCAATGCAGTGCTCGAGGAGGGCGGCAAGTTCGCTGCCGAAGTGCTGCTGCCTTTGAATTTGAGCGGCGATGCCGAAGGCTGTGTGCTCGACAAGACCACCCATGAGGTGACGCCGCCGCAGGGTTTCAAGGCGGCTTATGCCAAATACGTCGAAGGCGGTTGGCCGGCGATGGGTTGCGACCCCGAGTACGGCGGCCAGGGCCTGCCGGTGGTGCTGAACCAGTCGCTCTACGAGATGATGAACTCGGCCAACCAGGCCTGGACGATGTATCCGGGCCTGAGCCATGGTGCTTATGAGGCCTTGCATGCGCATGGCACGGCTGAGCAAAAAGCGACCTATCTGCCGCGCCTGACCAGCGGCGAATGGACTGGCACGATGTGCCTGACCGAAGCCCATTGCGGCACCGACCTGGGCTTGCTGCGCAGCAAGGCCGAGCCCCAGGCGGATGGCAACTACAAGATCACCGGCAACAAGATTTTCATCTCGGCCGGTGAACATGACATGGTCGACAACATCGTCCATCTGGTGCTGGCGCGGATCAGCGGTGCCCCCGAAGGCTCCAAAGGCATCTCGCTGTTCATCGTGCCCAAGTTTCTGGTCAATGCCGATGGCACGCTCGGCGCACGCAACGGGATTTTCTGCAGCGGCCTCGAGCACAAGATGGGCATCCATGCCAATTCGACCTGCCAGATGGTGCTGGACGGGGCTGTCGGCTCGCTGGTCGGCGCGCCCAACAAAGGCCTGGCAGCGATGTTCGTGATGATGAACGCAGCACGCCTGGGCGTGGGCAATCAGTCGCTCGGGCTGACTGAAGTGGCTTACCAGAATGCCGCCGCCTATGCCAAGGATCGCATCCAGATGCGTTCGCTATCGGGCCCGAAAGCGCCTGACAAGCCGGCCGATCCGATCATCGTTCACCCCGATGTGCGCAAGATGTTGCTGACCGCTCGCGCTTATGCCGAAGGCGGCCGGGCGCTGTCGATCCATGTGGCGGTGACGCTGGACAAGTTCCTCAGTTCCGACGATGAAGACGCGCGGAAGGAAGCTTTTGACGAGGTCGCGCTGTTGACGCCGATCATCAAGGCCTTCATCACCGACAACGCCTGGATCGCCACCTCGCATTGCATGCAGGTCTTCGGCGGCCATGGCTTCATCCATGACTGGGGCATGGAACAGTTTGTCCGCGATTCCCGCATCAACATGATCTACGAGGGCACCAACACGATCCAGTCGCTGGACCTGCTGGGCCGCAAGGTGCTCGGCGACAACGGTGCCAAGCTGCGCAAGTTTGGCCAGAGGATCGCGGCTTTTGTCGAGGAAGAGGGCACTGACGAGGCGATGCAGGAATTCATCAACCCGCTGGCCGAGTTGGGCGACAAGGTCACCAAGCTGACCACCGAGATCGGCATGAAGGCTTTCAGGAATCCGGATGAAGTCGGCGCGGCTGCAGTGGACTATCTGCGCGTCGTCGGCCATTTGACCTTCGCTTATTTCTGGGCCCGCATGGCCAAGGTGGCGCTGGCCAAGCAGGGCAGCGGCGACCCGTTCTACAAGGCCAAGCTGGCGACAGCGCGCTTTTACTTTGCCAAGTTGCTGCCGGAAACCGCGGCGCTGATCCGCACTGCCCGCGCCGGCCTGCCATCGCTGATGGAAATGGACGAAGCCCTGTTCTGAGGCCCGGTCGGGGCCGCGCATTTACCGCTGGATGGCCAGCGACAAGATCATTCGAGGAGAGAAATCATGAAAAAATTTGTTGGCGCCGCAGCGCTTTGCTTGTTGACCAATTTCGCACTGGCCCAAACCAGCCCTCTGGGCCTGTGGAAGACCATCGATGATGACGGTCGCACCGAAAAATCGCTGGTCCGTATCACCGCCGCAGGGGGCGTGCTGACCGGCCATATCGAGAAGATCTTCGAATCTGCCAAGCAGCAAGCCTTGTGCGATAAATGCAGCGACGAGCGTCATGGCAAGCCGGTGCTCGGGATGGCGATCATCCGCAATGTCAAGCAGGACACCGACGACAAGGCCCTGTGGGGCGGCGGTGAGATCCTCGACCCGAACAATGGCAAGACCTACAGTGCCAGATTGAAGCCAGTTGAGGGCGGCAAGAAGCTGGAGATGCGCGGCTATATCGGCACGCCGATGTTCGGCCGCACCCAGACCTGGATCCGCGTTGAGTGAAATTTCAGGCCAAGCGCAAGCTTGCTTTCATGACTTTTAGGAGAACCCCGTGAGTCGATTCCTTGTTCGTAAAGTCGCTGTGCTCGGCGCTGGCGTGATGGGCGCGCAGATTGCCGCGCATCTGGTCAATCTGAAATTGCCGGTGGTCCTGTTCGATCTGCCGGCCAAAGAGGGACCGAAGAACGGCATCGTCAGCCGCGCGATCGACGGCCTGAAAAAGCTCAAGCCGGCGCCGCTGGGTGTGGCTGAGGACGCCGCGCTGATCCAGCAGGCCAATTACGAAGAGCATTTGGATCTGTTGCTGGGCTGCGACCTGATCATCGAGGCGATTGCCGAGCGGATGGACTGGAAGCTCGATCTGTACAAGAAAATCGCCCCCTTTGTCGCCCCCCATGCGATCGTAGCCAGCAACACCTCGGGCTTGTCGATCACCAAGCTGGCCGAAGTGCTGCCCGAAGCCATCAAGCCGCGGTTTTGCGGCATCCATTTCTTCAACCCGCCGCGCTATATGTCGCTGGTCGAGTTGATCAACACGCCGACCACCTTGCCCGAGGTGATCGACCAGCTCGAATCATTCGTCACCACTGCGCTCGGCAAGGGTGTGGTGCGCGCCAATGACACGCCGAATTTCGTCGCCAACCGGGTCGGCATCGCCGGCATGATGGCGACGATGATCGAAGCCGAGAAGTTCGGGCTCAGCGTCGACGTGGTCGATGACCTGACCGGCAAGAAGCTCGGCCGCGCTTCCAGTGGCACCTTCCGCACCGCCGATGTGGTGGGCCTCGATACGATGGCCCATGTGGTCAAGACGATGCAGGACAGCCTGCCCGACGATCCGTTCTATTCAATCTATGCGACGCCCAAAGTGCTGGCCGGTCTGATCGAAAAGGGTTCATTGGGCCAGAAAACCGGCGGCGGTTTCTACAAGAAGGTCGGCCGCGACATCCAGCGCCTTGATTTCGCCAGCGGCGACTATGTGGCTGGCGGCAAGAAGGCCGACGAGATCGTCGCACGCATCCTGAAGAAGGCAGCCCCCGACCGGCTCAAGCTGTTGCGCGAATCGACCAATCCGCAAGCGCAGTTCCTCTGGGCCATCCTGCGCGACAGCTTCCACTATGTCGCAGTGCATCTGGGCGAGGTTGCCGACACGGCGCGCGAGATCGACTTTGCGATGCGCTGGGGCTTCGGCGCCCAGCAAGGCCCGTTCGAGCTCTGGCAGGCGGCGGGCTGGAAGCAGGTGGCCGAATGGATCAGCGAAGACATCGCTGCCGGCAAGACGCTCAGCAATGCCGCTCTGCCGGCCTGGGTCTTCGAAGGTCCGGTCGCCGACAACGCCGGCGTGCACAGCCCTGCGGGTTCCTGGAGTGCGGCCGAAGGTCGTTTCAAGCCGCGTGCCAAGCTGCCGCATCAACAGCGCCAGGCTTTCCCCGAGAGCCTGTTCGGCGAAGGCGCGGTGGCGCCCTTGCAAGCCGGCACCGAGCTGTTCAAGAACGAGGACCTGCGCGTCTGGACGCAAGACGGCGAAGTGCTGATTGCTTCGATCACCGCCAAGCTGCATCTGATCAGCCCGGCGGTGGCTGAAGGTCTGCTGCAGGCCATCGATCTGGCAGAGAAGAGCTACAAGGGCCTGGTGATCTGGTCGCCCGACGATGTGTTCTCGGCTGGCGCCAACCTGGAGTCGCTGATGCCGGTCTTCATGAAGCTCGGCGCCAAGGGCATCCTGCCGGAAGAAAAGAAGCTGCAGGACGCGATGCTGCGCCTGCGCTATGCGGCCGTGCCGGTGGTCGCCGCAATGCGCGGCATGGCCCTGGGCGGTGGCTGCGAACTGGCGGTGCATTGCGCGCGCCGGGTTGCCCATCTGGAAAGCTATGTCGGTCTGGTCGAAGTCGGCGTCGGGTTGATCCCGGGCGGCGGCGGCCTGACTTATATCGCGCGTCGGGCTGCCGAGATGGCCAACGCCGGCAATGCCGGTGCCGACATCTTTGCCTTCCTGAAAGACGGCTTCACCACCGCAGCCACAGCCAAGGTCTCGACCTCGGCGCTGGAAGCGCGCAAGAACGGTTTCCTGCTCGACAGCGACCTGATCGTGCCGAACAAGGACGAGTTGCTGTTCGTCGCTTCGGCGCAAGTCAAGGCGATGGCCGATTCGGGCTACCGCGCGCCCTTGAAAGCGCTGTTCCCGGTGGCGGGGCGCTCGGGTATCGCGACGATCAAGGGCCAGTTGGTCAATATGCGCGACGGTGGTTTCATCAGCGCGCATGACTATCACATCGCCAGCTTGATCGCCGATGTGGTCTGCGGCGGTGAGGTCGAAGCCGGATCGCTGGTCAGCGAGGAATATCTGATGTCGCTGGAGCGCAAGCATTTCTGCGGCCTGCTCGATCATCCGAAGACGCAGGAACGGATCATGGGCATGCTCCAAACGGGCAAACCAGTGAGGAATTGATGGAGCTACTGCGCGAATGTCTGGCGTTGTTGGGCGGTGCTCGGAATCCTCACGTACCGGAAGTACGTTCCGGTTCTTGCGCTCCGTCCGCCTAGCCAGCCATCCGCTCGCGACGCCCCATCAATCCCTGACGCAGACCGCGCCTCAGCGCAAGAACAAATTCATTTGCCGATCAACTAAAGGATCAGGATCATGAGCAAGCAAGTCCAGGAAGCCTATATCTGTGCCGCCACCCGTCTGCCCATCGGCAAATCGGGTCGTGGTTATTACAAGAACACCCGCCCTGACGAGATGCTGGTGCGTGCCATCCAGGCGGCATTGGCCCAGGTGCCGACGCTGGACCCGAAGGCGATCGAGGATGCCATCGTCGGCTGCTCCTTCCCCGAAGGTGAGCAGGGCATGAATATCGCGCGCATCGCCGCCGTCCTGTCTGGCCTGCCGACCTCGGTCGGCGGGGTGACGGTCAACCGTTTCTGCGCCTCGGGTCTGACCGCGATCCAGATGGCTGCAGACCGGATCCGTGTCGGCGAGGCCGAGGTGCTGATCGCGGCCGGCGTCGAGTCGATGAGCATGGTGCCGATGAGCGGCAACAAGCCTTCGCTGGCACCGTCGATCTTCGAGCGCGACGAGAACGTCGGCGTCGCCTACGGCATGGGACTGACGGCGGAAAAGGTCGCACAGCAATGGAAGATCAGCCGTGAAGCGCAGGATGAATTCGCGCTGCAATCGCATTTGCGCGCCTTGCGTGCGATCCAGGCGGGCGAGCATCGCGACGAGACCACGCCCTACGAGTTGCTTGAGCGCAGACCGAACCTGGCGGACGGTTCGATCGACATCGAGCGCCGCATCGTCGACTGTGACGAAGGCCCGCGCAGCGACACCTCGATCGAAGGTCTGGCCAGGCTGCGCACCGTCTTCGCTGCCAAGGGCAGTGTCACCGCAGGCAACAGCTCGCAGACATCAGATGGCGCCGGCGCGCTGATCATCGCTTCGGAAGCGGCGGTCAAGCGCTTCGGGCTGACACCGCTGGCGCGCTTTGTCTCGTTCGCCGTGCGCGGTGTGGCGCCCGAGTTGATGGGCATAGGCCCGATCGAGGCGATCCCGGCGGCCTTGAAGCTGGCCGGCATCCGCGCGCAGGATCTTGACTGGGTCGAGTTGAACGAAGCCTTCGCGGCGCAGTCGCTGGCGGTGCTGAATGATCTCGACGGCAAGGGCATCACGCTCGACCGGGCGCGCGTCAATCCGAATGGCGGCGCGATTGCGCTCGGCCATCCGCTCGGCGCCACCGGCGCAATCCGGGCCGCCACCGTCATCCATGGCCTGCGTCGCAACAATCTGAAATACGGCATGGTGACCATGTGCGTAGGCACAGGCCAGGGCGCAGCCGGAATTTTCGAGCGCGTTTGAGCCCCATCGCAGCAACCCGGAGAACCCTTTCATGAGCATCAAGACCGCCATCTTCAACGGTATCAGCACGATCGAGATCGCCCGTCCCGAGAAGAAGAATGCATTGACTCGGGCGATGTACCAGGAGATGGCCGACGCCCTTTTGGCAGCCAACGCCGACAAAACGGTGCGCGCTTTGTTGATCCAGGGTCAGCCGACGATCTTCACCTCAGGCAACGACATCGATGATTTCATGGCCAGTCCGCCGCGTGATGAAGAAGCGCCGGTGTTCCAGTTCATGCGCGCGCTGGTCGGCTGTGAAAAGCCGGTGATCGCAGCGGTCAACGGTGCGGCCATCGGCATCGGCACCACCTTGCTGCTGCATTGCGACTTTGTCTATGTGGCCGATGATTCGCGTCTGGCCATGCCTTTTGTCGGTCTCGGGCTGGTGCCTGAATTTGCCTCCAGCCTGATCGTGCCGCGCTTGATGGGACATGCTCGGGCCGCGGAAAAATTGCTGCTGGGCGACCCGTTCACTGGTGCTGATGCGGTCGATTGCGGTATCGCCAATGCGGTGCTGCCTGCGGCTGAAGTGGTGGCGCAGGCGCGGCGTGTGGCCGAGCGCTTCAACAAGCTGGCGCCGAGTGCGGTGCGCGAAAGCAAGCGCCTGATGCGCCGGCATAGCAGCGAGGAAGTGATGGCAACGATCAAGGTCGAGGCCGAAATTTTCGGTAAAAGACTGCGCTCACCTGAAGCGATGGAAGCCTTTCAGGCCTTCTTCCAGAAACGTCAGCCGGACTTTTCGAAGTTCGACTGAAGCCGCGCTGCAGCAATCGGGTCAGGCGCAGCCAGTCCGGCATCGGCCCGCAACCGCGCCAGACCCTTGGGCTCGCCCGGGAACCAGAACCATTGGGCATCGGTGCCGCCCCGGCGCAGAATGAAATGTCCGAAGGCCAGGTAAAGCAGGGCAACGCAAGTTATCACCGCGACGCCACCCGCCAGCCCGAGGGCGGCATGGATGGCGACCTGACCGGCCGGTATGGCCGGAAACAGCTGCAAGCCGATGAAGAATGCAAGGCCGCTGATCAAGGTGATTGCCAGGGCAATTCGGGCGGCCTGAGCGGAGTGGTTTGGTTTGATTGACTGACCCTGCCTGCTCAGGCCGCTTGCAGCAAAAATTCAACCTTGACCGCCTCATAGGGAAACTCGACCTGTCCTGCGGCGGTACGACTCGAGACGCCCGCCGAGACAAGCGCGGTCAAATCCATGTGCACAGCCTTGACATCCCGGCCAACCCGGCCCGCCGCATCGCGGACAGTGACCGGACCTGCGCCGCAAAGTGCTTTCAACAATTCCCAGCGCTTGGCTGTCAGCACCTTCCAGAGAAGTTCCGGCGTGGCGAAAGAAATCCGGTCAGATCTGGCGCCTTGACCGGTTTTCCAGACCTGAGCAAATTCAGCCTACGCTTCGGATGGGGCCCGAACATCAAGAGTCACGGTCTTCACGGTTGATCCTTTCTATATCGTCTTGAAAAGCGGCAAGAAGCGGGTCTACACCTGTGAAAGAGTAAGGCGAATCCTGACGGTGATCGCCTTTGCCTGCCTCATTGTCGTAGCGGATGACGCAGATTCCCTTGACAACATAGGCCAGCTGAATCCGACAAAGGTCGCTGCGGAGCCGACGCAAGCCAAGGCGACAGCAGGGATCTGATGGGTCGGGCTAATCGGGTCATTCCTTGTGTCTTGATCGTTTTACGCTGGCGTGAACCCTTGGGCGGAATCCCGATTCGATGCCTCAGCTTGAGCCGCGTCTTTTGGCGCTTGGGCTGGCGGATTGCTTTGTGGCTGGCTCTGCGGGTTCGGCGAGGCGGCCCGAGACGTACTTGTGAAGAACGCTTGCAATCAAGGTCTGGTAAGGAATGCCTTCTTCGAGGGCAATGACCTGGATGTCGCTCAGATCACCGGAAGACAGGCGGATGTTGACGCGTCGATCCTTGATCGCAGTCGCTCGCGCAGCGGCCTTGAACTTTGCCAGTTCTGCCTTGGTCGCCACCGATTTCAGCCCGCCCTTTTCGTAGCTGTTGAGAATTTCAAGGTCATAGTCGTCAATGTCCGGCATCGTCTTCTCCTGATTTCAAGTAATCGCGCGTTGCCTTGCGGCTCGGGACGATTGTTTTGAGAAAAAAGTAGTCCTCCTCTTCGATAAACGGCACCAGGTAGGCATAACTTCCATAGGCTACGACGAGAACTCGTTGCCTCGGGTACTTCGCCTGATTCGGATGCGCCAGGATGTCCAGCAAGCCATCCGACTCAATCGCTACGACGATGCTTTCGAAGGAAACTCCGCGGGCAGTCCTCAGTAGTTCATTTTTCTGCGGGTTCCACCTGAATGGTTTCATGCGGTTACTTTACCGCAATGTGTGCCTTTTGTCATCAAATCAAGTCGATGGCTCTGCGCCTTCGATGAGCGGGCGGGCGAATTCCCGCGGCTTGCCTTCCTTGTCGATTGCGACATAGGTCAGGTTGGCCTCGGTGACCTTGACGAAATGTGGATCGGCCGGGTTGCGTTCGGCCGATACCTCGACATGCACGGAGATCGAGGTGCGGCCGATGCGCGTTACCTGGGCGTAGAAGGACAGCAGATCGCCGATCGAGACCGGTTGCTTGAAGATGAACTGGTTGACTGCCACGGTGGTGACCCGGCCGCGGGAGACCCGGCAAGGCAGTACCGAGCCCGCCATATCGACCTGGGCCATGATCCAGCCGCCGAAGATGTCGCCATTGGCATTCGCGTCGGAAGGCATCGGCATGATGCGCAGCACCAGTTCGCGTTGCCCGATGGCGGAGATGGCAGGATTGACGGAACTGTTGGTCATAGTTTTGCAGAGCATCCTAAGCTGAGAGAATCAGCGACCATTCTCGCTTCAACTGAAAGTTCCATGCACCCCAGCCACGCGCATTCCGCATCCGCCGAGACCAGGTCGGCAAAATCGCGCACCGATTGGGCGACCATAGCCAAACTGCTGCCCTACCTGTGGCGTTACCGCTGGCGGGTCTCTTTCGCGCTGGGATTCATGCTCTGCGCCAAGCTGAGCAATGTCGGCATACCGCTGCTGTTGAAGTCGCTGGTCGACGATCTGGCGATCAAGCCGGGGTCGGCGGCGAGCCTGCTGGTGGTGCCGCTCGGGCTGCTGGTGGCCTATGGCGCGCTGCGTTTTTCGACCTCGCTGTTCACCGAATTGCGCGAGCTGACTTTCGCCAAGGCGACCGAGGGCACATCCCGTTCGATCTCGCTGCAGGTGTTTCGGCACCTGCATGATCTGAGCCTGCGTTTCCACCTCGAGCGCCAGACCGGCGGCATGACCCGCGACATCGAGCGCGGCACCCGCGCCGTGCAATCGCTGATCTCGTACTCGCTCTACAGCATCGTGCCGACGCTGATCGAGGTGACCTTGGTACTGAGCTTGCTGGCCTACAAGTTCGACGCCTGGTTTGCCTGGATCACCCTGGCCGCCTTGGCGCTCTACATCACCTTCACCTTCACCGTGACCGAGTGGCGCACCAAGTTCCGCAAGCAACTCAACGAGCTCGATTCGGTCGCGCACAGCAAGGCGATCGACTCGCTGCTGAATTACGAGACGGTCAAATATTTCAACAACGAGGATTTCGAGGCCCGCCGTTACGACGAAAGCCTCGAAAAACTGCGCCGCGTGCAGCTCAAATCACAGTCGACGCTTTCGCTGCTCAATACCGGCCAGCAGCTGATCATCGCCAGCGCCTTGGTGCTGATGCTGTGGCGGGCCACCGCCGGCGTGGTCGCGGGCACGATGACCCTGGGTGACCTGGTGATGGTCAACGCCTTCATGATCCAGCTCTATATCCCGCTGAATTTTCTCGGCGTCATCTACCGCGAAATCAAGCAAAGCCTGACCGACCTCGACAAGATGTTCAGCCTGCTCGAGCGCGAGCGCGAAGTCGCCGATCTGCCGGGTTCCACCGAACTGCTGGTGCAGGGCGCAACAGTCCGCTTCGAGAATGTCAGCTTTGCCTACGACAAGGCCAGGCCGATCCTGCATCAGCTCAGTTTCGAGATTCCCGCGGGCAAGAAAGTGGCGGTCGTCGGCCCCAGCGGGGCGGGCAAGAGCACCTTGGCGCGGCTGCTGTTCCGCTTCTACGACATCGATGGCGGTCGTATCACCATCGACGGCCAGGACATCCGCCAGGTGACCCAGACCAGCTTGCGGCGTTCGATCGGCATCGTGCCGCAGGATACGGTGCTGTTCAACGACACGGTCGCCTACAACATTGCTTATGGCCGACCCGGTGCGTCCCAGGACGAGATCGAAGCCGCGGCGCGCTCGGCGCATATCCATGCTTTCATTTCGGCAACGCCCAAGGGCTATGCCACGATGGTCGGCGAGCGCGGCCTGAAGCTCAGCGGCGGCGAGAAGCAACGTGTGGCGATTGCGCGCACGCTGCTGAAGAATCCGCCGCTGCTGATCTTCGATGAAGCCACTTCGGCGCTCGACTCGAGCAACGAGCGCGCGATCCAGGCCGAGCTTGAGTCCGCCGCGCACAACAAGACCGTGCTGGTCGTCGCGCACCGCCTGTCAACCGTCGTTGATGCCCATGAAATCCTGGTGCTAGAGGCCGGTCGCATCGTCGAGCGCGGCAACCATGAGCAATTGCTCGCAATGCAAGGCGAATATGCGCGCATGTGGCGTTTGCAGCAGAGCGGATCCGACGAGCAGCCCGCCGGCGCGTTGCAAGTCGCCTGAGGGACTGCTGCCGCGCTTTTAACAGATCAGCGGCCGCGGGCCTGCCAATCGGCCAGGTCGATGCGCGGCTGTTCGAACAACTCGTTCAGGCGCGCGTACCAGCCGCCGCCATGCATGCGTCCGACGAGGTCAAGTTTTTTGACGTCGACATGGCAGCGCTCGGCGTCGAGCACCGCCTCGTCGTCGATATGGATCGCCACCACATTGGCCAATACGATCGAGCGCATTTCGCCGAGCTCGATGATTTGCAGCGTCCTGCATTCAAAGGCGACCGGGCTGCCGGAGATGCGCGGCGGCGCCACCTTGGTTGAAGGTAGCGTCGCAAGCCCGGCCATTTCGAGTTCATTGACCTCGGCTTCGAACTCGATGCTGGTGATGTTCATCGCTTCGACCAGCGCGAAAGGCACCAGATTGATCACGAATTCGCCGGATTCGCGGATATTGCGCGCCGAGTCCTTAAAGGCCTGGCCATGGGCGCCAATCCCCAGGGCAACTACCGGCGGATTGCCCGACATCGCGTTGAAGAAGGAGAAGGGCGCTGCATTCAGCCGCCCCTGGCCGTTCTGCGAGACCACCCAGGCGATCGGGCGCGGCAGCACGGTTGAGGTGATCAACTTGTAGACGTTCTTGCCGTCGAGTTGGTCGGGATCGAAATACATGGGCTTGATTCTCTGGCCGGGGCTTCGGGACTCAGCCGCGGTAGCGGATGCGTGGCCTCAGCATCAGGCCGGCCGTGCGTTGTTCAATCACATGGCCGATCCAGCCGGCAGAGCGTGAGATCGTCAGCAGCGCGGCCGCCGAGCGTTCGGGCATTTCCAGGGCATGACAGAGCATCACCAGGCCGATTTCCACGCCAGGGCGCATTCCGGTTCTGGACTGCAGTTGGGTGATATGGTCGGCGAAGCGATTCGAGCAATTGCCGCGCTGCAGATAGCGTTGCGCGGTGGCGAGCAACAGCTGCGCACGCGGGTCGCCATTGGGATAGAGCGGATGGTCAAGGCCAGCCGAGTTGCCGGCAGATCCGCGCTGTCTTTCGAGCATCCTGCAGAACTGCTCGCCATCACTTGAGTTCAAGAGCAGATCCTCGACCCTGTCACAGGATCGTCTGGACCGCGAACTGCTCTGGACGCTGAGGGCCGAATTCAGGCAATGGTAGAGGCTCGCTCCGCTTGACGCGGTCAGGCGTACCGCCACGGTCTGCGGTGTCAGCTGATGATCGGCCAGCAGCACCAGCGCGAGATCGATTGCTTCGGTCGCGGCCGGATCGATTCCAAGCGTTTGCGCAATCTGCGCAGCGATCGACGAAACCGGATCGGCCTCGATGAATTTGTTTGATGGCCGCAGATGGTCCAGGCAGTTGACCAGCAAGCGCAGTACCGCACGAGCGCAGGGAATCGTCGTGCCTGCGCGGATGTCGTCGCTGCCCGTCGCTGAAGCCGCCAACGAAGCGACCAGCAGCGAGAACTGACGAATCGGGTCGACCTTGGACTGTTTGGTCTCCTGCCGCAGCGCGCTCAGCACCGCAACTTGCAGCTTGCCTGGCTGCGCCACTTCCCATAACAGCGGATCTTCGCTGAGCACGCCGGTCCAGATCAGTTCGGCAACGTTTTCGAACTTTTCGCCGTTGTTTGCCAGATCAATCGCGGCAGTGCCGCGATAGCATGGACCTTCGGGCTTGATTTCGGTGATCGATGTGCGCACCACCGGCTGCGACCAGAAGGGTGCGCCGGACTTCGCATCGCTGCCCTCGACCTTCGATCGTCCGCGCTTGGCGAGTTGTTCGACATCCTCGCGCAGGTACAGAAAACCGCGATGCTGATCGCTGCGGATGCGCCGCACCAGTCCTCGGCTGACATAGACATAGAGGGTCTGCAACTTGATCCGCAGCAGGCTTGCGACTTCCTGCGCCTTCAGGTAGTGATCGCCTGTTGTAGCCGGCATGTCGGTTACATTGCGGCCTTTGGTCATTTTTGTCGCCATAGTCGCCTTTATCGCTATTTGACGTTGATTATAAAATCAATGTTGATATGAGTGTGAGGGAAATTCGGAATCAATCACTGTTGGAACGAAAGGTCGGCCCATGCAGATCATCGACGCCGATGCCCATGTCATCGAGTCTTCGCAGACCTGGGCCTACCTCGATCCGGTCTATCACGCCAGGCGACCCCTGCCGATCTCGGTACCGGTTGATACCGATTTCAAGGACTGGAACAGCTTCTGGCTGATCGACCGCAAGGTCCGCCATTTCGGCGCCACGCCGATCGAAGGCAATCTGATGGCCTCACGCAAGGCTTATTCGGTAGGCTGTCAGCAATTGACCAGCGTGGCCGAACGCATCGCGGCGATGGACCGGATGAAGGTGGCGCGTCAACTGGTCCATCCTTCTTTTGCCTTGTCCATCCTCAGCGAGGATGCCGATCTGGAAGCCGCGCTGTTCCAGAGCTACAACAGCTTCATGGCGAATGCCTGCGCACAGGCGCCCGGGCGGCTTTATTTCAACGCGATCGTGCCGTTCAGGCAGCCTGATGTCGCGGTGGCCGAATTGCGCCGGCTGAGCCAACTCGGTGGCATGGCCAGCGTGCTGGTGCGCGGCCTGGAATGGGACAAACCGATGGATCACCCGGCCCATTACCCGATCTTCGCCGAAGCCGAACGCCTGGGGCTGCCGATGGTCGTGCATCTTGGTCTGGGTTCACCGACGATGTTTCATATGTTCGACGGTCTGGTGCATCCTGCTGCCGAGAAAAAGACCTTCTACCCGCCTTACTCGCGCCGACTGTTGAGCACCTTGACGGTGCAATACGGCTTTTTCAATCTGATGGAAGGTTCGTTGCTTGACGACTTTCCCAAGCTGCGTTGGGCTTTTCTCGAGGGTGGCGGCTGTACCTGGATGGCGGCAGCGTTGCGCACGGTCGAGCGCGGCGGCCGCAAGGTAGCCCACGCTTTTGCCGACCAGCGCATCCATGTCGGCTGCGAACCTGACGACGACATCAGCTATGCCGTCAGCGTGATCGGTGAGGACGCCTTGCTGGTGTCGAGCGACATGCCGCATTTCGATGAAGCCGCGCATGAGTCGATCGCCGAGGAATATGAGCAGCGCGGCGATCTGTCCGAGCCGCTGCTGAAGAAGATGTTCAGCGGCAATGCCGAGCGCTTGTTCGGTTTCAATGCAGCAACCGGAGGTGGGAGCATGGGCAGCATAGAGATCCTTGAACGCGGCGGCGCGCGCTTTGCGTCGCCAATGCGGGCTCGCTGATGCTTGCCGACAAGCATCCGGCCGACCGAGCCGCAGCTGACCTATGGGCCAAGGCATGGCCCTGCTGCCGAGCTGACTGAAGTAGCGAATATGCGAACCGTCATCAAGCAGTTATCGGCGCTGAAAAAATGGTTTTGCCTGCCACTGCTGATGGCCTGTCTGTGCAGTTTGTCGATCGCCCAGTTGCCCAAGCAGCCATTGACCGAGGTCAGGGTCGGTATATTGAATAGTCTGGCGGAAGCGCCTACTTTTCTGGCTGACGAACGCGGCTATTTCCGCGAAGAAGGCATCAAGATCGGCTTTGTGCGCTTCGACAACACGGCGGACATGAGTACGCCGATGATCACCGGCGACCTCGATGTGGCTTCTGGCGCACCGACGCTGGGTTTGCTGAACGGCTCATTGCGTGGCCTGCAGTTCAAGTTGGTCGCCGATAAAGGGCGCAATTCAAAGGGCCATGGCTTCAATGCGATCGTCGTGCGCAAGGAATTGATCGATTCGGGCAGGGTCAAGACGATTGCCGATCTCAAGGGGCTCAAGGTCGCTTCACCCTCGCGCAATTCGCCGATGGAATTCCAGCTCGACATTGCCTTGCGTGCCAGCGGATCGAAACTGGAGGATGTCAGCATCGAGCAGATGGGATTTCCTTCGATGTTGCAGGCGCTGTCGAACAAGGCGGTCGATGCGGCCTTGCTGATCGAGCCTTTCGTTGCCAATGCGATCAAGCGGCAGATCGCCACCCGGTTGATCGGTTTCGACGAGACCTCTCCGAACTTCCAGATCGCGGGCATCATTTATGCCCCTGATTTCGGCAAGCGCAGGCCCGAAATCGCGAACAAGTGGATGGTTGCTTATCTGCGCGGTGTACGCGACTACCTCGACGCGATCGAGGGCCGAAGTTCCAGGCAGGAGATGTACGCAGCGCTGGGCAAGCAGATTCCCACCTTCAAGGATCCGGTCGCAATGGCCAATGTGGTGTTCCCGGGTTTTGATCCCGATGGCTATCTGTACCTGCCGACGATCTCGGACAGCATCGATTGGCATGAGAGCCGCGGCTTTCTGAAGCAAAAACCCAAGCTCGCCGACCTGATTGACTACCAGTACATCGAGTATGCCCATAAGCGGCTTGGCCGCAAGGGCCCGGCCCAGCCAGCGCCAAAGTGAGCGTTGCCAGCTTGGCCGTCCGACAGGACTGTTGGTGCTGATGCCCAGGAATTCAGTTGCGAACTGCTGATCTTTCCCGAGTTCTGCGGGGTGGAGATTGTAGGAAAGCGCCAATTCCTCGAGCGCGATGGAGACTTTGCGGCCTTTGGGAGTAGACCCGGTGCAAAGATCAATCACCTTGTGGACTGGGCAGAGAAGTTACAGGCAAGACAGCAGCGGGCGCCTGGCCTGTCATCGGGCCGGGCATGCACGCCTGTCATTGTCAGTATGAATGCGTGCGACTAGGCAGTGATCGGGATCGAACTTATTCTTGGGTTTCTTTTGCGCTCCGCTGTAGAAAGAAGAAATCTATGACCCTCAACCGCCGTCAGTTGATCGTGTCGAGCCAGCCTCGATGATGGTTCAGCTGTCGGGTCTGGTCGGTCCGCTATGCCTGATCGAGATCAACGCCATTGGCGTCCTATGAGCTCGTTGCCCTTGGGGTTTGAAACCGATGCGCCGGCAGATGCAATCCGGGCGCCGATCATCGTGCTGGAAAAGGTCGGTAAGCGCTTCCTGACCGAGGCTGGCGAATATGAAGCCCTCGCCGATTTCGACCTGAAGATACGCGAGGGCGAGTTCGTCTGCCTGCTCGGCCCTTCAGGCTGCGGCAAGACCAGTTTGCTGCGCATACTCGCCGGCCTGGACTCGCACAATTCGGGCGTATTGCGCATCCAGGAGCCCAAGGGAGATCGACCCTTCATGTCGGTCGTGTTTCAGGAAAATTCGATCTTCCCCTGGCTTAACGTGCGCGACAACGTCGCTTATGGCCTTCGCTCGCGTCAGGCAACCGCGGCCTTGGTCGACTTGCGTGTCGATCAGTTGCTGGAGACGGTCGGCCTGACGAGCTTCCAGCGCCTCTACCCGCACCAGTTATCGGGTGGCATGAAGCAGCGGGTGTCGATCGCACGGGCCTTTGCCAATGATCCGCAACTGCTTTTGATGGACGAGCCGTTCTCGGCACTCGACGAACAAAACCGCAGCCTGCTGCAGGAAGAGTTGCTGCGCATCTGGAGCCTGAGCGGCAAGACTGTCCTCTTCATCACCCATTCGATCGACGAAGCCTTGTTCCTCGGCGACCGGGTGGTGGTGATGGGCGGTCGGCCCGGTCATGTGATGGCCGACATCACCGTGCCATTCCCGCGGCCCCGCCAGCAATACGCCCTCAAAGCCAGCCCTGCCTATGGGGCAATGGTGGCTGAAGTGGCCGAATTGATCCGCCTGGCGATGCAGGTCAGCCCTGCATGAACAGCTGTTTCAAATTCATGCCTTCCGGCAGGAGAAGGTCATGCAAAAAGAAACTCTGACCGAGATTCCGGCGCTCGCCGACATCGGACAGGCTGAGCTGCGGCGCAGGCGGCTGCAGCGAGTGCTGACAGTCGCCAGCCCCTTTCTGGTCCTGCTGGCCTGGGAGTTGGTGGTGCGCACCGGCATGCTCGACAGCAGGATCTTCCCGGCGCCGTCGATGATTGGCGAAACCTTCCAGCGGCTGCTGCTTTCGGGCGAGTTGATGGCGCATCTGAGCGTCTCGCTGCTGCGTATTGGTGCAGGGTTCCTGATTGGCGCCATTCCCGGGGTGCTGCTGGGCACCGCGATGGGTTTGTCGCCGCTATTGCGCGCCATCGTCGCGCCTATCGTCGCCTCGCTCTACCCGATCCCGAAGATCGCCATCTTTCCGATGGTGATGGCCTTGTGCGGGATCGGTGAACTGAGCAAATACATGTTGGTCGGGATTGCGGTTTTCTTCTTCATGGTCATCAACACCTATACCGGCGTGGCCAGCCTGGACCGGATTTTCTGGGACGTGGGGCGCAGTTTTCGCGTCTCCAGGATGCGGCGTCTGCTGACCATTGCTTTGCCAGGCGCGTTGCCGATGATCGCCGCCGGCGTCAGGCTCAGCCTGGGCGTTTCGCTGCTGGTGCTGGTCAGCGCCGAGTTCGTCGGCGCCAAGAGCGGCATTGGCTACCTGGTCTGGAATTCCTGGCAGATCTTCGACGTCGAGGCGATGTATGTCGGCATCGTCGTGATTGGCGCGCTCGGCTGGATCTTCTTCGCCGCCATCGACGAGTTGGAACGGCGCTTTCTGCCCTGGGCCGCAGCCAACCGGCATTGAGGCGGCACTGGGCGGCCTGCAAGCCAAGCCATTGCTACACTCGATCGGATGGAAACCAAATGGTTTGAAGACTTTGTCAGCCTGGCTCAAACGCGCAGTTTTTCACGTTCGGCCCAGCTCAGGCATGTGACTCAACCGGCGTTTTCGCGCCGCATCCAGGCGCTTGAGGCCTGGGCCGGCGTCGACCTCTTCGATCGCAGCTCTTACCCGACCAGCCTGACCAATGCCGGCAAAACCCTGCTTGCCCAGGCGAATGAAATCATCGGCAACCTGCAGGCGACGCGCAATATGCTGCGCAGCCACCAGTCGGCTGGCGAGGATGTGATCGAGTTCGCTGTGCCGCATTCGCTGGCGTTCAGCTTTTTTCCGCATTGGCTGATGGATCTGCGCCAGCGCTTTGGTGAGTTGAAATGCCGGCTGATCGCCTTGAACGTGCATGACGCGATGCAGCAGTTGAGCGATGGCAATTGCGACCTTTTGATCGTTTACCACCATGCCAGCCAGCCGCTGCAACTCGATCCCGAACGCTACCAGATGGCGTCGCTCGGCTTCGAGACCTTGGCCGCCTATGCCAAGGCCGAGGCTGATGGCCAGCCAAGGTTCTGTCTGCCCGGCCAAGCCGGCCGCAAGTTGCCCTTCCTCAGCTACGGTTCAGGCGCCTATCTGGGGCGCTTGGTCGAGCTGATCGTGAAAGCCTCCGCCAAACCTTTGAGCCTTGACTCGATCTATCAGACCGATATGGCCGAGGGCCTCAAAGCGATGGCGCTGGAAGGTCATGGCCTGGCCTTTCTGCCATCGAGCTCGGTCAAGGGTGAACTCAAGGCGCGCCGGCTGGCGCGCGCAGCACCGGTCGGGCAGTTCGAGATCGACATGGAGTTGCGCATTTACCGCGAACGCCCCGAGTTGTCGAGGCGCAACAAACCGGTCGCCGCCGGGTTATGGGAGTTTCTCACCGCTCCATGCGTTTAACGCATATCGTGATCAACTCATCGAAAACCCTTAGGATTGATGTTGCTGACTCGTGGTCTGCTCTGCATCTGTGCGGCAAAATGTCGACCCGGGTCGGCATGTTTATTGCGTGACTGCCTTTATCAAAACTTCCATCCTGAATCTGGAGCAATTATGAAGAAATCACTGCTGGCCCTGTCCTTGGCTGTGGCCTTGGGTGCTGTGCATGCCGAAGAGACCTTGAAGAAGATCAAGGACAGTGGCAGCGTCACCATGGGCGTACGCGAATCATCGGGCGCCTTGTCCTTCACGCTGGGCGACGGCAAGTACACCGGCTTCCATATTGAAGTCTGCAACAAGGTCCTGGCCGATGTGCAAAAACAGCTCGGGCTGGCCAAGCTCGACGTGAAGTACCAGCCGGTGACTTCGCAAAACCGCATTCCGCTGCTGCAGAACGGGACCATCGACATTGAATGTGGGTCGACCACCAACAATGCGACAAGGCAGAAGGATGTGAGCTTTGCGGTCACGACTTTTGTCGAGGAAGTCCGCATCGCGGTGAAGGCCAATTCGGGCATCGCGGCGATCGCCCAGCTGAATGGCAAGACCGTCGCCACGACCACCGGCACGACATCGGTGCAGTTGCTGCGTAAACATGAGCGCGCGACCGGCGTTGACTTCAAGGAGTTGTTTGGCAAGGACCATGCTGACAGCTTCCTGCTGCTGGAATCGGGCCGGGCCGAAGCCTTCGTGATGGACGGCCAGATCCTGGCGGGCAATATCGCCAAGGCCAAGAATCCTGCCGATTTCAAGATCGTCGGCGAAGTGTTGTCGGTCGAGCCGATCGCCATCATGATCCGCAAGGATGACCCGGCGTTCAAGAAGGCAGTCGACAGCACCATCATCGGCATGATGAAGTCCGGCGAGCTTGCCAAGCTTTACGACAAATGGTTCATGCAGCCGATTCCGCCGGCCAATACCAAGGTCGGTCTGGTCGCCAGCGAAGCGACCAAATTTGCCTGGGCGAATCCGAACGACAATCCGGTCGAGTCCTACCTGAAGAAGTGACGTTGATCGCTTGATATCGAGGCCGCCCGGCGATGCCGCGGCGGCCTCGAATTTTTTGAAGGGGTGCTGTGGTGTCGACTTGGGAATGGCAGGTTTTCTGCAAGAACACGATCGACGGGGAAGTGATGCTGCGCTGCTTTGGCAATGGCGGCGAGATCACCTACCTCGATTGGTTGTTCTCTGCCTGGGGCTGGACGCTCAGCGTGGCCTTGCTGGCGATGGTCGTCGCGATCGTGGCGGGTTCGCTGATGGGCATCTTGCGCACATTGCCGCACAAGGGCCTGGTCTTCATCGGCGATGCCTGGACCGAGTTGTTCCGAAATATTCCGCTGCTGGTCCAGGTCTTTCTCTGGTACCACGTGCTGCCTTCGCTATTTCTTTCGCTGCGCGCGATTCCCAGCTTCATCCTGGTGGTCGTCGCGCTGGGGTTCTTCACTTCGGCAAGAATTTCTGAGCAAGTGCGAGCGGGCATCCAGAGCCTGCCGACCGGGCAGCGCCATGCCGGCTTGGCGGTCGGCTTTACGCTGGCGCAGACCTACCGCTATGTGTTGCTGCCGATGGCGTTTCGCATCATCATTCCGCCGCTGACCAGCGAAAGCATGAACATCATCAAGAACAGCTCGGTCGCGTTTGCGGTCAGCATCGCCGAGCTGACGATGTTCGCGATGCAGGCGCAGGAAGAAACCTCGCGCGGCATCGAGGTTTATCTGGCGGTGACTGGCCTGTATTTCCTCTCGGCCTTTGCGATCAACCGGATCGCCATGGTCGTCGAGCACCGCGTTCAGGTGCCTGGATTGCTGGGGGCCAAGTGATATGAGCCTCGACTTCAGCTTCCTCGACTGGCATCTCATCTCGAGCTTCATCCTCAAGGGCCTGGGTTTTTCGTTCCAGCTGACCTTGATCGCGATGCTCGGCGGCATCGCGCTGGGCACGCTGCTGGCGCTCTTGCGCCTGTCAGGCAAACCCTGGCTGGTGATACCGGCTGCCGCCTATGTCAACACCTTGCGCTCGATCCCGCTGGTGATGGTGATCCTCTGGTTCTTCCTCTTGATCCCCTTGCTGATCGGCCGGCCGATGGGCGCCGAGCTGTCGGCGATCATCACATTTACCGTTTTTGAAGCGGCTTATTACTCTGAAATCATGCGTGCTGGCATCCAGTCGGTGCCCAAGGGTCAGGTCCACGCCGGCTATGCGGTCGGCATGACTTATGGCCAGACGATGCAGTTGATCGTGCTGCCGCAGGCGTTCAGAAACATGCTGCCGGTGCTGATGACGCAGACGATCATCCTGTTCCAGGACACTTCGCTGGTCTACGCGATCGGCGCCTATGACCTGCTGAAGGGCTTTGAAGTCGCCGGCAAGAACTTCAACCGTCCGGTCGAGACCTATCTGCTGGCGAGCATTGTCTACTTCGTGATCTGTTTCAGCCTGTCGATGCTGGTGCGTCGCTTGCAGAAAAAGATCGCCATCATCCGCTGAGAGCTGTCACATGATTGAAGTCAAGAACGTTTCCAAGTGGTACGGCAAGTTCCAGGTGCTGACCGATTGCTCGACCCGCATCAAAAAGGGCGAAGTGGTGGTGGTTTGCGGCCCCTCGGGTTCAGGCAAGTCGACCCTGATCAAGACGGTCAATGCGCTGGAGCCTTTCCAGCGTGGCGACATCATCGTCGACGGCATTTCACTGGCCGATCCGAAGACCAATCTGCCCAGGCTGCGCTCGCGCGTCGGCATGGTGTTCCAGCATTTCGAACTCTTCCCCCATCTGTCGGTGACCGAAAACCTGACGATCGCGCAGATCAAGGTGCTGGGCCGCAGTGCTGACGATGCCCTGGCGCGCGGCCTGAAGATGCTCGACCGCGTCGGCCTGAGCGCCCACAAGGACAAATTCCCCGGCCAGCTTTCGGGCGGCCAGCAGCAGCGCGTGGCGATTGCGCGGGCCTTGTCGATGGATCCGATGGTGATGCTGTTCGATGAGCCGACCTCGGCGCTCGACCCCGAAATGGTCGGCGAGGTGCTCGACGTGATGATCAAGCTGGCGCATGACGGCATGACGATGATGTGCGTCACCCATGAAATGGGATTTGCCAAGATGGTCAGCAGCCGCGTCATCTTCATGGATGAAGGCCGCATCGTCGAGGACTGCCCGCGCGAGGATTTCTTCGGCAAGCCCGATGAACGCACGCCGCGCGCCAAGGAATTCCTTTCGAAGATCCTGCAGCATTGAGCGCTCGGGTGCCGGAACCGGCCCGGTGCGACAATTTGGGCTTATGAGCCATCCTTCCTCGCTGACGATCACCCGCCCTGACGATTGGCATCTGCATCTGCGTGACGGCGCGGCGCTCGCCAGCGTGCTGCCCTGCACGGCCAGGCAATTCGGCCGCGCCATCGTGATGCCCAATCTGCGCCCGCCAATCACCACCGCCGCGCAGGCGCTGGCATACCGTGAACGCATCCTGGCGGCATTGCCCGAGGGCGCAGATTTCCAGCCCTTGATGACGCTTTATCTGACCGACCTGACGCCGGCCGACGAGATCAAGCGTGCCCGCGATGCCGGGGTGGTGGCCTTGAAGCTCTACCCGGCCGGGGCGACGACGAACAGCGATGCCGGTGTCACCGACATCCGCAAAACCTACAAGACACTCGAGGCGATGCAGCGCGAAGGTCTGCTGTTGCTGGTGCATGGCGAGGTCACCGACCCCGACATCGACATCTTCGACCGCGAGGCGGTCTTCATCGACCGGGTGATGCAGCCGCTGCGCCGCGACATGCCCGAATTGAAGGTGGTGTTCGAACACATCACGACCCGCGAGGCGGCGCAATATGTCGCGTCTGCCGGTGCATTCACCGCCGCGACCGTGACGCCGCAACACCTGCTCTACAACCGCAATGCGATTTTTACCGGTGGCCTGCGCCCTCATTACTATTGCCTGCCGGTGCTCAAGCGCGAGGTTCATCGCCTGGCCTTGAATGCTGCAGTGGCCTCGGGCAGCAACAGGTTTTTTCTCGGCACCGACAGCGCACCCCATGCTTCGCAGATCAAGGAGACTTCGGTCTGCGGCGCTGGTTGTTTCACCGCGCTGTCGGCGCTGGAGCTCTATGCCGAGGCTTTTGAAGCGATCCAGGCACTCGACAAGTTCGAAGCCTTTGCCAGTTTCAACGGCCCCGATTTCTACGGCCTGCCGCGCAATACCGGCAAAGTCACGTTGCAGCGTCAGCCATGGACTTTGCCTGAAGTCCTGCCGTTTGGCGAAGCGCAGATCAAGCCGCTGCGCGGTGGTGAAACCTTGTCCTGGAGGATGTCCTGATGAGCCGTCACCAAGTCATGCTGCTGGTCGACTTTGACAATGTCTCGCCCGATGTGATCGAGCAGGCGCTCAAGCAGACGCTGGCCGACTATGGCGCAGTGCATGTGCGCCGGGCCTATTGCACCGCCGAACATGCGGTCCAGCATGGGGCTTTCCTGAAGCGCTTGGCGCTGCGCCCGATGGTCAATCTCGCCGTCGGCAAGAACTCGACCGACATTGCGTTGGCAGTTGACGCGATCGATCTGGCGATCGACTTGCGTCCCGATGTGGCGGTGATCGTTTCATCCGATTCTGACTTCACGCCGTTGGTCGGGCGCTTGCGCGAAAAGGGCTGCTGGGTGCGTGGCTTCGGCCAGAAAGGCAAGACCGGCGAGGGCGTGCTGTCGGCCTATGACCAGTTCGATGAACTGGTGCATCAGGAGCACAAGGCGGCTGCCAAGCGCGCGCTCAGGCCCAAGGTGCAGCCGGCAGCGCCAGCCAAGGTGGATGCCCCCGCGCTGGAGCTCAAGTCAGCCGCCAGGCCGCCGGCGGTCAAGCGTTCGCGCAAGCCTGCAGCAGCGCCAGCGACCGGCCTGTCGGCCGAGGTCGAAGCCATCCTGCAGGCGGTGCCCGGCTTGCGCGGCGGCGACAAGGTCGAGCTCGGCGAGGCGGCGCTGCAATTGCGCCAGAGCGGCCTGCTGGCCAAGACCGCAGCTTCGACCAGGCTGTTCAAGAAACATCCCGATCACTTTGTGCTCTCGCCCGATCGGCAGCCGAACAAGGTCCAGTTTACCGACGTGGTGCGGCGCTGAAAGCCGACACCTTCATCGCTGCGAGGTCTTTCTCGCGCTGGCTGGCAGTATTGCTGCTGGTCTGGCTTTCCTTGCCGGCATGGGCTGCGCCGACCGCGCCGGTTTCGGTCAGCGCGCGCCGTGTCTACGAAGGTGCGCGCGGGCAATTGCTGCAGATCCGTACCCTGCTCAAGCATCAAGACAGCCAGGCTTCGGTGGGTTCGGGCTTTCTGGTCAGTGCTGAAGGCCATGTGCTGAGCAATTACCATGTGATCAGCCAATTCGCGCTTGAGCCCGACAGTTACCGGCTGCGCTATGCGACCACCGATGGACAGGAAGGGCAGCTTGAATTGCTGGATTTCGACCTGCGGCGTGATCTGGCGCTGCTGCGGCTGTTACCGGCGGGATTGAAGCAGCGCGGCGCCCTGGCTTTTCGGTCGCAGTCGCGGCCGCTCGCCAAGGGCGACCGGATCTACTCGATGGGCAACCCGCATGACGTCGCTTTTGCCGTTGTCGAGGGCAATTACAACGGCCTGGTCGAGCGCAGCCTGGATCCCTTGATCTATTACTCGGGCAGCATCAACGCCGGCATGAGTGGCGGGCCGGTGCTCGACGAAGAAGGCCGGGTCGTCGGCGTCAACGTGTCGGCGATGTTCATGGCCCAGCAGATGAGTTTTCTGGTGCCGGGCGGCTATGCCCAGGCGCTGTTCGAGCGCAGCCGCGATGCCAAGCCGATGAACAGCCCCGCCTGGCCGCGTTTGCGCCAGCAGTTGCTCGACTATCAGGACGAGTTGACCTTGCGCTTTATCGCCCAACCCTGGCGTGCTGCCGGGCATCCGCGCTATTTGCTGCCGCTAGCGCAGGAGCAGTTCATGCGTTGCTGGGGGCGTGGCACGGCGGCTGATGCCAAAGGCCTGGATTTCCAGCGTTCGCAATGCCGGATGGAACATGGCTTGTTCGTCAGCCCTGCGGTGCAGACTGGCTTTCTCGAAATGTCGCATGAGGTCTATGACGGATCGCGTCTGGGTGCAGTCCGTTTTGCCAAGCAATACTCGAGCAGTTTGCGCAACGAGTCGCTCGGCCAGGCGGACAAGGACCGCACAGCGCCTTTTTGCAAGGAAGATTTCGTCAACCGCGCCGGTCTGCCGCTGCGCGCCGTGGTCTGCCTGCGCGCCTATCGCAAGTTGGCCGGCTTGCATGATCTGACCGTGCTGGTGACGACGGTCGACGCGCCGACCGAGGGTGCGCTGGGCCGTTTTGATGCCCATGGGGTCAGTTTCGAGAATGCGCTGAAGCTGGCCAATCATTACCTGGAGGGCTTCGCATGGAAGCAGCCTCGGTAATCGAGTGGCTTGGCCGCGACGGACAGGTGCGGATGGTGCACAAGGTCAGCCATTGGCCGGTGACCATCGGCCGCTCGGCGGCTTGCGATCTGGTGCTTGACGACAGCCATCTGGCGGCTGTCCATGCCGAGCTGCTGCAGGGCGCAGATGGCGTCGAGCTGCATTTGCTGCCGAGCTTGAATGGCGGCTGGCTGGGGCAGCGCCGCCTGCTGGCGGGCGAAACCGTCGCGCTGCAGGGGCCGGTGCGGTTCCGCTTGGGTGCCACGCAGCTGCGTTGGCGCAGCGCTGCCGACCTGCTGGCGCCGGAACAACTGCTGCACGGCCAAGGCAAGGCGAGGTTTGGCAATGCTGGACTGGCGCTGCTGCTGGCGTTATGGATTGCCTTGCTCTGGGCCGACCAATGGGCCGGCCTCAATCCTGGCGCCCCCTGGGTCGATTACAGCAATGCGATGCTGAGCCCGCTGGCCTTGCTGTTGGGTTGGGCGGGTCTGTGGTCCTTGGTGACGCAGTTGTTCCAGCACCGTTTTCCATTCGCCTTGCACCTGCGCCGCGCGCTGGTCGGTTTGACTTCTTTGCACCTGATCGGACTGAGCTTGCCCTTGCTGGCCTATGCGCTGTCGCAGCCGCGCCTGATGGTGCTCGATGCGCTGTTGTTTCCGATCGGTATGGCGGGCTTGTTGTGGTGGCACGCCGGCCTGGTCTGGCCGCGGGCCAAGCGCTGGCTGGCCGGTTTGCTGGCGAGTCTGCTGCTGCTGGGCTTGGTGCTGAACATCGCGCGGCGCCAGGAGCAGCAGCATTGGCTCGGCCCGGCCTATCTCAGTGCCTTGCCGCCACCGCTGTTCAGGCTGGCCGAGCCGCTCGCGCCTGCCGTTCTGGTCAATCAACTGCGCTCGCTGCAGGCGGAACTGGCGCGTCAGGCGGCCAAGGATAACGACAGCGCGGCTGTCGAATAGCCCGGTAGCAAGGCCGCCGGCCGGATTGCGCGAGTTCGATCAGGCGGGCAAGAAGCCCTCGATCGACAGATAGCGCTCGCCGGTGTCGTAGTTGAACCCCAGCACTCGCGCGCCGGCGCCGAGTTCGGGCAGTTTCTGCGCGATCGCTGCCAAGGTTGCGCCGCTCGAAATACCGACCAGCAGGCCTTCCTCGCGGGCACTGCGGCGGGCATATTCACGCGCGTCCTCGGCCTCGACCAGGATCACGCCGTCGAGCAGGGCGGTATGCAGATTGGCCGGGATGAAGCCCGCACCGATGCCCTGGATCGGATGCGGGCTCGGCGCGCCGCCGCTGATCACTGGCGAGGCGCTCGGTTCGACCGCAAAAACCTTCAAGCCGGGCCAAGCGGCTTTCAGCACTTCAGCGCAACCGGTCAGATGGCCGCCGGTGCCCACGCCGGTGATCAGCGCGTCGAGGCCGTCAGGAAAGGCCCGCAATATTTCTTGCGCCGTGGTGCGTTTGTGGACGGCGATATTGGCCGGATTCTCGAACTGCTGTGGCATCCAGGCGCCGGGGTTTTGCGCCACCAGTTCCTGCGCTCTGGCAATCGCTCCCTTCATACCTTTTTCACGCGGCGTCAGGTCGAAACTCGCGCCATAGGCCAGCATCAGGCGGCGCCGTTCGATCGACATGCTGTCGGGCATTACCAGGATCAGGCGATAGCCCTTGACCGCGGCGACCATCGCCAGGCCGACGCCGGTATTGCCTGAAGTCGGCTCGATGATGATGCCGCCAGGCCGCAGCAGGCCACGTGCTTCGGCATCTTCGACCATGGCCAGGGCGATCCGGTCCTTGATCGAGCCGCCCGGATTGCCGCGCTCTGACTTGATCCAGACCTGGGCATTGCTGCCGAACAGGCGCTGCATGCGGATATGCGGCGTGTTGCCGATGGTGGCGAGGACGTTGTCGGCTTGCATGTGGGGTCTCCTGAGTTTGGCAATAAGTTGGATGTCCGGCTCAGGTGTTTTCGAGCAGGATTTCCTCGATCGTCTTGGCGGCGCGTTTGCTCGAGTCAAGCACGGTTTCGAGCAGCGAATACAGCTCCAGCATCTTGATCGCATGCCAGACTGCCGGGTCTTCGCCTTCGTCTTCAAACAGTTTCTTGATTGCCTTCTGGCGCAGCTCTTCGACTGCCGATTCGAGCAGATCGATTTCCTTGCACAGATCGATGATTTCCTGGCCCCGATCCTTGTCGGCCAGGGCCACCACCGCATGGTGCAAGCGCATGCAGGCATCGGCGCTCAGTGACGCCATCGCCCGTGCTTCGATGGTGGCCGTATCGATGTGATAAGCCCCAATCGCATTGGCCACATGCTGCAAGTCGTCGAGTACCCGGTCGAGATCGAGCGTCAAGGTATGCAACTGGTCGCGGTTGATCGGCGTGGTGAAAGACTGGTAGAGCTGCCGGATCAGGTCGGCCTTGATCTTGTCGGCGCTGGTTTCGTTCTGGTGCACTTCCTCGATCAAGTCGAGCGTGGTCTCTGCGTCTTGGCCCAGGCCGGTGATCAGGCGCAGGGTGGCGTTGGCACCCGCCACCAGACGGCTGGTGTGGGCGGCCAGCAGGTCGAAGAATACGCTTCGTTTGGAAATCACATTGCTGAGCATCAGGGTCTTCCTAGCTGCGGCTGTCGTCAAAGAAAGCCATGTCCGATGTACCAGAAGCAGGCGGCAATCAGGCCTGAAGCCGGGATCGTCAGCACCCAGGCGATGACCAGATTGAAAGTCACGGCCCAGCGCACTGCTTTCACATCCTGGGCGGTGCCGACACCGACGATGGCGCCGGTGATCGTGTGCGTCGTCGAGACCGGAATGCCGCCCCAGGTGGCCAGGGCCAGGCTGATCGCGCCTCCCATCGAGGCGCAGGAGCCGCTGACTGAATTGAGCTTGGTGATCTTGCTGCCCATGGTCTTGACGATGCGCCAGCCGCCCATATAAGTGCCCCAGGCGATCGCGCTGTAGCAGACGACGACGACCCAGTTCGGCAGAGTCGCCACATCGGTCGTGGCCACTCCAGCCGAGATCAGCAGCAGCCAGATGATGCCGATGGTTTTCTGCGCGTCATTGCCTCCATGCCCGATGCTGTAGGCGGCCGCAGCCAGCAGTTGGGCATTCTTGAACCATTTGCTGGCTTGCTGCGGCGAGCGATTGCGGAAGGCCCAGGCCGCCAGCACCATCAGCAGGCCGCCCAGCATGAAGCCGACAAAGGGTGAGATCACGATGAAAATGAGGATCTTGCCGAAGCCGCCCCACAGCAGCGGAGCGGCAGACCCGGCCTTGATCATCGTCGCGCCGACCAAGCCGCCCACCAGCGCATGCGAAGACGAACTCGGGATGCCGTAGATCCAGGTGATGATGTTCCAGATCAGGGCGCCCGACAAGGCGCCAAAGATCACGTAATGGTCGACGAACGCCGGGTCGACGGTGCCCTTGCCGATGGTGGCGGCCACTTTCAACTGGAACACCCACAAGGCGGCGAAGTTGAAGAAAGCGGCGAACAGCACGGCCTGCTTCGGGGTTAGCGCGCCGGTGGCGACGATGGTCGAAATCGAGTTGGCGCCGTCGTGAAATCCGTTCATGAAGTCGAATGCGATGGCGACCGCGACGAGCAAAGCGAGCACCCAGAAACTGATGGTCAAACCTTCCATGGCCATGACCCTCAGGTGTTCTCGATCAGGATTTCTTCGATCGTCTTCGCGGCGTCTTCACAGCGGTCGAGCACGCTGTCGAGCAGGGAATAGAACTCGCGCATCTTCATCGCGGTCCAGGGGCTGCCGCCATCCTCGAAAAGCTTGGTCACTGCCTGCCTTTCGATCCGGTCGGCCTGCGATTCGATTGATTCGATTTCCTTGCACAGGTCGATGATTTCCTGGGTTCTATGCTTGTCAGACAGGGCACTGACCGCGCGGTTCAGGCGCATGCAGGCATCGGCAATCAAGGAGGCCATCTTGCGGCCTTCGCTGGTCGACTCCTTGATGCTGTACATGCCGACGGCATGGGCCACATGGCGCAATGCGTTGATGACGTTGTCGAGTTCGATCGTCAGCGCGTGGATCTGATCGCGGTTGAACGGTGTGGTGAAGGACTTGTGCAGCAGCATGATCAATTCGGCCTTGATCTTGTCGGCACTCTGTTCGTTCATGTCGACCTCGGCCGCCAGCGCGGCGCCGTCATGACCGGGCTCGCCGAGCGTATTGACCAGTCGCAGCACCGCGTTGGCGCCGGCGACGACGCGGTCGGAATGTGCTGCAAGCAGCTCATAAAACTGCTTGCGTTGTGGCATCAGGCTGCTGAACATCGGGTCCCCTCGGTTTTCTCAAAGTACGCCATTCTCGCCTTCATCCCAGTCCTTCCAGTCGAGCTTGTAGTCGTCCCGATAGCGATGGACGGCCTGCCCCACCGTCGGGAAGAAAATGTCATGTCCGATCAGGTCGAGTGTGCCGTAATGATTCAGGCGATCCTTTACCGGGCCTTTCAACCCGGCGAAGCGAAGCGTGATGCCCCGTTGCTGCAGCTCATGATGCAGGGCAGTCAGGGTATCGGCTGCGGTGATGTCGACATCGGAGATCGCATCCGCTGCCACCACCACCCATATTGTCGGGGCAGTTGCCGGCTGTGCCGGGCGCGCCAGGGCACGCAGCAACTGCTGCCGAAAAATCTCCGCATTGGCAAAGAACAAGGGCGCGTCCCAGCGGAACAGCAGCATGCCCGGCACCTGTTTGCCTTCAGGGTGACGCAGCAGATCGTGATAACCCTTGGCGCCGTCGACGCGCGCGAGCACGGCGAAATGAGGGTGCCAGGTATTCCAGACCAGCACCAGCAAGGCCAGCGTGATCGCGATGACGATGCCTTCGATCACCCCGACCATCGCCACCCCCAGAAAACTGGTCAGGGCGAGCGCGAACTCGATCCGGCGCAGCCGGTACAGCGTCCACATGCCGCGCAGGTCAACAAACGACCAGCATGCGGCAATCACCACCGCGCCGAGCGCGGCGCTTGGCAGGCTGCTCAGCAAGCCCGGTGCGAACAGCAACAGCGAGGCGACGCCGATGGCACCGATCAAGGCCGCCAACTGGGACCTGGCGCCAGCCGCAGCGACGACCGGCGTGCGTGAGGCGCTGCTGCTGATCGAGAAGCCCTGGAACAGCCCGCTGGCCAGATTGGCTGCGCCGAGCGCGATCATTTCCTGGTTTTGGTTGACCCGATAGCCGCCGCGCTGGGCCAGCGAACGCGACAGCACTGCCGTGTCGGCAAAGGACAACAAGGCGATGATCAGCGCACCGGGCAGCAGCTGCAGGATGTCATGCAGCGCGACCTGGGGAATCCGCAATCCCGGCAGGCCTTGCGGCAAATTGCCGAGTACCGCCAGGCCCGCGGTGCCGCTTAAATCGAAGGCTGCCGAGACCCCGCTGCTCAAACCCACGGCAAGCAGGATGCCGGGCCAATGGGGTCGATAACGCTGCAGCAGCAGGATCAGCGCCAAGCTGGTGGCGCCCAAGGCCAGTGCCACCGGATTGCTGCGGCCATCGGCGATGCCCTGAAGCAGTTGCCGAGCCCTGTCCAGCCAGTCATCACCGCTGACCGGCAGGCCGATCAGCTTGGGCAGTTGGCCGATCGAGATCGTCAACGCAATCGCATTGAGGAAACCGATGCGTATCGGTTTGGACAGCAGATCAGCGATCAGGCCCAGCCTGGCCAGCCCGATCAGCAAGGAGCAGGCGCCCGATAGCAGGGCCAGCATGCAGGCCAGCGCGATGGCGCGGTCGATATTGCCGGCGGCCATCGGCAGGATCAAGGCCGCGATCAGCGCGGCCAGGGTCGAATCCGGGCCCAGCACCATGATGCGGCTGGGGCCGAAGATCGCGTAGACGATCAAGGGGATGATGGTCGCGTAGAGGCCATGAATCCCGGGCAGGCCCGAGGCCTGCGCATAACCAATGCCGACCGGCACCAGCAAAGCGCTCAGTACCAGTCCGGCCATGATGTCCTTGACCAGCCAGGCCGGCTGGTACTGCAGCAGCATTGCCAGCCCGGGCGCCCAGCGCTGCAGTCGGCCGGGTTGGCCATCAGTCTGGGTCGATGCATCAGCCTTGTTCATGCAGTTGAGAATTCGCGAGATGAAGTTGCCGCAGGCCCGGAGCCTGAAAGTATAGGAGCCCGGTCCTGCCGGATCGGTCGCTGCGGCACCAGGAAAATGGTTGCGGGTTGATCTGACTCATCCGGGTCAGGCGGGCTTGGCGTGAACCTCCGCAAACCAAGGAGTTCAAGCCATGACTTCGATCCGTTCTGCTGCTGTTGCCGGCAGTTTTTATCCCTCCGACCCGACGGCTTTGCGTGCGATATTGACGCATGGGCTGAGCGCTGCGGTCCTGCCCAAGGCAGGACCGGTTGGCGCCGCCGGCCATCCGCCCAAACTGCTGGTGGTGCCGCATGCCGGCTATGTCTATTCGGGTGCCGTGGCGGCAATGGCCTATGCGCAACTGGCCCCATGGCGAGGTCGCATCAGTCTGGTGCTGCTGCTGGGCCCCGGTCATCGCGTGGCCATACGCGGGCTTGCGGCCCCGACGGTCGATGCCTTCGAAACGCCGCTGGGCCGGATTCCGCTCGACCTTGAAGCCTTGGCCAAGCTGGCCAAGCTGCCACAAATGGTCTGGGCCGACAGGCCCCATGCCCAGGAACATTCGCTCGAGGTGCAACTGCCCTTTCTGCAGATGGTTCTCGGCGATGGTTTCAAGCTGGTGCCCCTGGTGGTTGGCCAGGCCAGCGCTGCCGAGGTGGCGGCCGTGCTCGATTGCCTCTGGGGCGGGGATGAGACCTTGATCGTCATCAGCACCGACCTGTCGCATTACCTGCCCTATGCCCAGGCGCAGGCCAGCGATGCTTCGACCGCGCAACGCATCCTGAACTTCGCCACCGATCTGCGCGGTGAAGAAGCCTGCGGTGCCGCGCCCTTGAATGGTGCTTTGCTGGCGGCGCGCCGCCATCAATTGCGGTCAAGGTTGCTGGGCCTGATCAATTCGGGCGACAGCCCTGCAGGCGACCGCAGTCGCGTCGTCGGCTATGGCGCGTTGGCCTTCGACCCGGCGCCCGATGCCTTGGCAGGTGAGCTCGAACCGCTGGGGAATTCGCTGTTGGCTGCAGCGCGCCAGGCGATCGAGGTAGCGCTTGGTCTGAGGCCCGAGGCGTTGCCTGCAGCGGCAGAGTCAGCCGAACTGCAGCAAGCGGGGGCTAGCTTCGTCTCTTTGCATGACAGGCAAGGCAGATTGCGTGGCTGTGTCGGCAGGCTCGAAGCGAGCCGTCCGCTGCTCGACGATGTGCGCGCCAATGCCCTGGCTGCGGCCTTCCATGACAGCCGCTTTGCGCCCTTGCGAGCCGAGGAATGGCCGGGGATGCAGCTCGAGGTCTCCTTGCTCGATGCAGCCATGCCGCTGCAGGCTGGCAGCGAGTCCGAGGCGCTGGCTGCCTTGCGACCGGGCATTGACGGCGTGATCCTTGAATGGCGGGGTCGCCATGCCACTTTTCTGCCGCAGGTCTGGCAGCAGTTGCCCAAAGCCGCTGACTTCATGGCGGCGTTGAAGGTCAAGGCCGGTCTGCCTGCTGATTTCTGGGCCCCTGATCTGCAGTTGTCGCGCTACCCGGTGCGCAGCTTCAGCGAGGCCGTTCATGGAGGCCAATGATGGACAACAAAGCCTACCTCGCCCGCTGGTGGCATCCGCTTGCCGATGGCCGCATCCAATGCGATCTGTGCCCGCGTGACTGCAGGCTGCATGAGGGTCAGCGCGGCCTATGTTTCGTGCGCCAGCGCATCGACAACGCGATGGTGCTGACGACTTATGGCCGCAGTTCCGGGTTTTGCATCGACCCGATCGAGAAGAAACCACTGAACCATTTCCTGCCCGGCTCCAGCGTGTTCTCCTTCGGTACGGCCGGTTGCAATCTGGCCTGCAAGTTCTGCCAGAACTGGGACATTTCGAAGAGTCGCGAGATGGACCGCCTGATGGACGCGGCGTCGCCGCAGCAGATTGCCGAGGCCGCGCGCGTCAGGGGCGCTGCCAGCGTGGCCTTCACCTACAACGACCCGGTCATCTTTGCCGAATATGCGCTCGACACGGCTGACGCCTGCCATGCGCTGGGGCTCAAGACGGTGGCGGTGTCGGCCGGCTATATCCACCCGGAGCCCGGGCGCGAGTTCTTCGCCAAAATGGATGCCGCCAATGTCGATCTGAAAGCCTTTACCGACGAGTTCTACCAGCAGCAGACCGGCTCGCATCTGGCACCCGTGCTGGCTACCTTGCAGCAGATCAAGCATGAAACCGATTGCTGGCTCGAGATCACCACGCTGCTGATTCCGGGTTTGAACGACAGCCCGGCCGAGTTGGAGGCTTTGACGCGCTGGGTCGCCGCCGAACTGGGTCCCGATGTGCCGCTGCATTTCAGCGCCTTCCATCCCGACTACAAGCTGCTTGATGTGCCGGCCACGCCGGCCGCCACCTTGCAGCGCGCGCGCCGGATTGCGCTGGCCAATGGCCTGCATCATGTCTATACCGGCAATGTCCACGATGTCGAAGGCGGCACGACTTTCTGCCCTGGCTGCAAAGCCGCGCTGATCGAACGCGACTGGTATGACTTGCTGCATTACGAGCTCAACGAGCAGGGCGCCTGCCCGCATTGCGGCACATGCATCGCCGGCCGCTTTGCGGCGCATTTCGAGCCTGGGTTTGGCCGCAGGCGCATCCCGGTGCGCTTGTCGGGGGCGGACAGCTTCGCCTTACCGACCTCGCTCACCTGAAATTCCGGCTTTCCATCTGCAGCCTGCCGAGCAGCGGCGTCAGGTCTTCGAAGCTGCGCGCCAGCAGGTTGCGCACACCTTGCTGATGCTGCCAGACGCCTTGCACGGCCAGCAGCCTGGCGGCCAGGATCAAGGGCCGATGCGCTGCATAGACGTCGGGCCAGACGATCACCTGCACGCTGCCGCTTTCGTCTTCAAGCGAGAGGAAGAGCACGCCTTTGGCGGTCGAAGGGCGTTGGCGCACGGTGATGATGCCGCAGGCTTTGGCGATCCGGCCGTCGGGCCAATCCAGCAGTTGTTCGGCGTTCATCAGGCCGCGCTTGGCGAGTTGCGGCCGCAGCAGTTTCAGCGGGTGGCTGCGCAGCGTCAGGCCGGTGGCGGCATAGTCCCAGACGACTTCTTCACCCTCGGTGGCTGGCGCCAGGTCTTGCGCTGCTTCAGCACCGGCCGCACCGCGCAGCAGCGCCGGCATCGCGCGCAAGCCCGAAGCCTGCCAGACCTGCTGGCGGCGATGGCCGGCAAGCGAGCGCAGCGCATCGGCCGCCGCCAGTTGCTGCATATCCTGTTGATCGAGTCCGGCGCGCAAGGCCAGGTCCTGCGCATCGCTGAAACGGCCGCTGGATCGCGCGCTGACGATGCGCTGCGCGGCGGCCATGCCCAGACCATCGATCAGCTGCAGGCCGAGCCTGACTGCCGCTTGCCTGTGCCCTGGGCGCTGCGCCAACTGGCTCATCACGCCGCTGGCGTTGACCTCGACCGGACGCACCTCGACCTGATGCCGCTGCGCATCCTGCACCAACTGGCTCGGTGCGTAAAAGCCCAGCGGCTGCGAGTTCAGCAGCGCGCACAAAAAAGCCGCCGGTTCATGGCATTTGATCCAGCATGACACATAGGTCAGCAGGGCAAAGCTGGCGGCATGAGATTCGGGGAAACCGTAGGAAGCAAAGCCCTTGATCTGTCTGAAAATCGCTTCGGCGAATTCGTCCTTGTAGCCGCGCTCGCGCATGCCCTGCATGATTTTTTCCTGGAACTGGGCCAGTTCGCCGGGCCGCTTCCAGGCCGCCATCGCGCGTCGCAACTGGTCGGCTTCGCCAGCTGAAAACCCGGCCGCGATCATCGCCACCTGCATCACCTGTTCCTGGAAAATCGGGATGCCGCAGGTGCGTTCGAGCGCGGCTTTCAAGGCGTCGCTGGGGTATTCGATGTCAGCGGCTTTTTTGGCCCGGTTCTTCAGGTAAGGGTGGATCATGCCGCCTTCGATCGGGCCGGGCCGCACGATCGCGACTTCGATCACCAGGTCGTAAAAGCAGCGCGGCTGCAAGCGCGGCAGCATCGACATCTGCGCGCGCGATTCGATCTGGAACACGCCGACGGTATCGGCCTTGCAGATCATGTCGTAGGTGGCGACATCGCCTTCGGGCACATCCTTGATGCCGAATTCACTGCCGCGCATCAGGCTGATCAGATCGAAAGCCCGGTGCAAGGCGCTGAGCATGCCCAGCGCCAGCACATCGACTTTCAGCAGCCCCAGCGCGTCGAGATCGTCCTTGTCCCATTCGATCACCGTGCGCTCGGCCATGGCGGCGTTCTCGATCGGCACCAGGCGCGACAGCGGTCCCGCAGTCAGGACGAAGCCGCCCGGATGCTGGCTCAGATGACGCGGCATGCCCAGCAACTGGCGGGTCAGGACAATCATTTGGCGCAGCTGCAATTCGCTCAAACCCAGTTCAGCCGGCAACTGCTGCAGGCGCGACTCCGGCAGACCTTCGTCGCCCCAGCTCTGATGGTCGCGCGCCAGCCGCTCGATCACCGCGTCGGCCAGGCCGAGCGCGCGGCCGATGTCGCGCACCGCACTGCGCGGCCGGTAGCTGATGACGACGCCGGTCAGCGCCGCGCGTTCGCGGCCGTATTTCCGGTACAGATACTGGATCACCTCCTCGCGCCGCTGGTGTTCGAAATCGACATCGATGTCGGGCGGCTCGTTGCGTTCACGGCTGATGAAGCGCTCGAACAGCATCGCGCTGCGCGCCGGGTCGACCTCGGTGATATGCAGGCAGAAGCAGACCACCGAGTTGGCGGCAGAACCGCGTCCCTGGCAGAGGATGCCCTGGCCACGGGCAAAAGACACGATGTCGGCCACGGTCAGGAAGTAATGCTGATAGCCGAGCTCATTGATCAAGGCCAGTTCATGCTCGATCTGCGCGCGCCAGCGCGGATCGACGCCAGCGGGCCAGCGCCTGTCCATGCCGGCCAGCGTCAGAGCCCGCAGATGGGCGGCGGGCGTGATCCCGGCCGGAACCACCTCGCTCGGGTATTGGTAGCGGATTTCATCGAGCGAGAAGTCGCACAACGAGGCCACGACCAGGGTCTGTGCCAGCAGGTCGGGCGGATATTGCTGCGCCAGCCGCAGCCGGCTGCGCAGATGGGCTTCGGCATTCGGCCGCAGGTCCAGCCCGCATCCGGTCAACGGTTTGTTCAGTCGGGTGGCCGTCATCACATCCTGCAGCGCCTGGCGTGAACGCAGGTGCATATGCACATCGCCGCTGGCGACCAGGGGCAGGGCGGTGGCGATCGACAGCGCGCGCAGCCGCTGCAGCCACAGCGCATCGCCGAGCTGGCGCAGCAACTCGACGCCAATCCAGCAGCGGCCACCGAACTGCCGGTTCAGCCAATCGCCGGCAGCGAGCAGTTCTGCATCAGCAGCCGCGCGCGGCAGCAGCAGGATGGCCAGGCAATCCTGCAGCGCAGCCGCGTCGATCCGGGCCCGGTTCAGCTTGTATTTGCCTTTGCCAGAGAGACGCCGCAGATCGGTGATGAATTGGCATAGGTTGCCGTAGCCATTCAAATTGCGCGCCAGCAGCAGCAGCTTGAACAAGGGCTGATCCTGCTCGTCAAGCACGCAGAATTCGCTGCCGATCAGCAGCTTCAGACCGCAGGCCTTGGCGGCGACATGGGCGCGCACGATGCCGGCCAGCGAGCATTCATCGGTCAAGGCCAGCGCGGCATAACCCTGTTGATGAGCGCGCAAAACCAGCTCGGACGGATTCGAAGCGCCGCGCAAAAAACTGTAATTGCTCAAGCAATGCAGCTCGGCGTAGTCGGGGACCATGGAGCTTCAGGCGAAGATGCCGTGCAGGAACCAACCCGGCTTGTCGCGGTCCAGCCGCTGCTGGTAAATCCACAGGAAACCGGCTTGTGCGCTCAAGGCGACGAAATAATCGCGCTGCAGATGCTGGGCGCTGCTTTCAGCCACATCCCACCAGCCGCCCTCGATCCGCTGCGGCCCGGCCAGCAATTGCAGCTTGCCCCGGTATTGCGGCTGGTCTTGCCGCACCTCCAGACGCAGCGGCGGGTCGAGCAGCCAACTGGGTTGCGGGTAGTCGCTGCGGCGCGCCGGCGGCGCAGCCGTGGTGCCGGGCCAGGCCTGCCAGACCTGCATGCATTCGGGTCTATGGTCTTCCTGCAACCGGCCGACGCGCACCTTGTCGCTGCCGAGCCGCAATGCCAGGCGCTCGAGCAATTGCGGCAGCGCTTCATTGGCCTGGTCGGGTGACTGCGGCAGCAGGCTCAGCGGCAATTCCTCCAACGGCAGGATCTGGCCGGCTTTCAGGCTGATTTCGCCGACCGGTGCAGCCAGCGTCAGCTGCGCCAGATGTTCGGCCAGCAGACGCGAGAGATGGCTGAAGTCGCGCGTTTTGTTGGCGGTGTGCAGGGTCAGGTGAGCGCCGCTGCCGGCTTCGCGCGAGCGCATGCTGTCATGCAGCCAATGCAGCTCGAGCTGCTGGATGCCGGCATGGCGTGCGGCCAGCCAGGCACAGAGTTGCGCCAGCAGATGGCGCGCGTAATGCAGCAAGGCGATCGACTGCTCGACCCGGAACGGCAGCTCGAGCCTGGCCTCGAAGACATCCGGTGCCTGCAGCCATTGATGCACCTCGGGCGCCTGGCCATAAGCCTGGTCGAGCGCTTGCACCAGGCCCTTGCCGAAACGCCGGCCCAGGCCGGCGCGCGGCAGGCGGCGCAGATCGCCCAGGTTGCGGCAGCCGAGCCGCGCCAACATGGCGCGATGCGCCTGTGCGGCGCTCAATGCATGCAGGGGCAGAGCATCGAGCAATGGTGCGAGCGGTGTTGACATGCCGTCTTCAATGCCGCAGCGCGCCAGCGCCAGGGCGCCCAGGCTGCTTGGAGCCCAGGCGGTGGCGTGTAGATCCATGCCGGCGGCGTCGGCCTGCTGCAGCACGCGCTGATGCAGCGCCGCAGCACCGCCAAACAGCCGCAGGCAGCTCTGCACTTCGAACAGCACCGCGTCTTCCAGTCGGGCGACCCGGGGCGTGAACTGCAGTGCCCACCAGGACAGGGCCTGCAGCCGCAGCTTTGCCAGGGCCTGCCCGTCGTCAATGGGCGAAGGCAGGCAGGCGAGCCAATGCATGACGCGGCTCCAAAGCGATGCCAATCGGCGGGTTTGCCGGGCCGGCTTCGCCCCTTGCCAGCATCGCGGGTGTCAAGACCCGGCCCAGTCCTGCCGGCATTGCCGGAAGGTTCAATAGCAAGGCGCTGGCCGGACCGCGGCGCTTCAGGATCTGCAGTTGCAGATGATTGCCCGCCGGTTTCAACAGCAAGCGCAGCGGCGCACTCGATGCCTGCTGCTGGGCCGACCAGGGGCGGAACAGAAAGATCGGCGCATCAAAGCCCTGTGCACAGCATTGCAGCCGGCGGATCTGCTCGGGCCTGGCCTGCGGCAGCCAGGCCAGCAAGGCTGCGGCCGCATTCGATTTGATCGCCTGTTCGAGGGCCCAGAGTTGCTGCTGCGTTGTTGCCGGCGCAACCCAGACCAACTGCCTTGCCTGCAGCCCGCAGGCCTGCAGACCGGGCAGATGCGGATGGTGTGGCGGGTTGATCAGCAGCAGCGGTCGGCTGACGCTGGACTGGCGTTTGGGTGCAGCTTGGGGCAATGCATCGAACAGCGAGCCCAGCGCGGGAGCCAGCAGCCGCCATTCCAGCAAGTCGCTATCGTCGCCAATGATTTCGGTCAGGCAGCGGGTCGGCCAACCGCCACCGGGCAGCAAGGCATCAAGTGCGGAAAAACCGCTGGGCAGGCTGGCGCTGCTGCACGAACCCAGGCTGCTGGCGCGCCATAGACCGGCATGCAGATGTTCCAGCGCGGCTGTCTGCGGCGCTGGGTCGGGTGGTGCGGCGGGCGTTGTCATGGCAGGAGGAATCCGTCAAATAACTGTATTTAATTACAGTATATGACGATGGCTTGCGAATGCCAAATCACGACTCGCCGGCTGACCGCACAGCGGGTTCTTGGAGAAGTGTTATGCCAGCGTGAAGCGCTGCAAGCGTTTGAGATCGAGCACCCGCAGCCCGCCATATTCGATCCGGATCAGGCTCAACGCTGCCAAGTGATGGAGCGCCTGGTTGACGCGTTGGCGTGACAGGCCGACCAGATAGGCGAGCTCCTGCTGGGTGATGTTGAGCATGCTGCCGACGCCGGGGAAAAGCTGTGGATTGAAAAGCGCCGCCAGGTTGCGCGCGACGCGCAGGTCGGGATCCGAGATGCGGTCGATTTCGCGCGCGGCGATGAACTGACCCAGACGCTCGTTCAATTGCTTCAGGATGAAATGGTTGAAGCCAATGCTGGTTTCGATCAGGGTGTGAAACACCTCGATCGGCAGCCCGGCCACGACGCTGCGACGCAAGGCCTGGACGTTGTAACGGTAGGCCTCGCGCTTGAGCAGGGTGCCCTCGCCGAACCAGCCGCCAGGTGGCAAGCCGGTGAAGGTGATTGCCTGGCTGCCGGAGTCATCATTGCTCATCTTCAGCAGGCCGTCGATGACGCCGAACCACAGGTTGGCGGTCCGGCCAATCCGGCAGACGCGTTCACCAACTTCAGCTTCTGCGACCTGCAGGCGGACGACAACTTCTTGTCGCTGCGCAGGCTCCAGCAGGGCCAGCCAGGGAATCACCTCAAGCTCGGCGGCAGTCGCTGTACGTGCACGCTGGCGCAACGCGCCTGGCTGTTTTGTTGATGAATGCATCGCTGTCGGCCTCGATTTAACCCGTGACTCAGGGAAAGTCCGCCCCGGGTAGTCCCTAGGAATGTCGTCGCAACGACAACATGATGTCAAAGTGAGGTCTAGTATTGCACCGTATTGATGCGTTGAAGCCCGAATACCGGGCGTAATGCATCGAACAGGAGGTTCCAAGGTGGCGACGACTTTCCCCCGGCTCTTGCTTGAACATGCAGCGCAGCGACCTGCAGCGACCGCATTGCGCGAGAAGGAATATGGCATCTGGCAGCCCTTGAGCTGGAGTCAACTGGCTGCGTTGGTGCGCGAGCTCGCGCATGGCCTGGCGCAGGCCGGCTTGCAGCGTGGTCAGCATGTCGTCGTCGTGGGCGAAAACCGGCCGCGTCTGTCCGCCGCCATGCTGGCCGCGCAGTCGCTCGGGGCCATTCCGGTGCCGCTTTATCAGGACGCGGTGGCGGCAGAATTTGTCTTTCCCATCAACAATGCCGAGATCGCTTTTGCCGTGGTCGAGGACCAGGAGCAGGTCGACAAGATGCTCGAACTGCGCGCCCAATGCCCGCAGTTGCAAAATATCTGGTTCGACGACCCGCGCGGCTTGCGCAGCTATGCGCAGACCGGCCTGGCATCGCTCGACCAACTCTGCGCCAGCGGCCGTGAGCATGCCAAGGCGCAGCCGGACTTCTTCGACAAGCAGGTCGCGATCGGCGCCCCGGACGATGTTGCAGCGATGTTCTTCACCTCGGGTACGACCGGCAATCCGAAGGGCGTCGTGCATACCCACAGCAGCCTGATTGACCGCGCGCAGGCCGGTGCGCGCTTCGACAATCTGAGCCATGCCGAGGAAGTGCTGGCCTATCTGCCGCCGGCCTGGATCGGCCAGAACATCTTCAGCTATGCGCAATGGATGGCCTGCGGTTATGTGGTGAATTGCCCGGAGTCGGCGAGCACGGTGGCGATCGATCTGAACGAGATCGGCCCGACCTATTACTTTGCGCCGCCGCGCGTGTTTGAAGGCTTGCTGACCAGCGTGATGATCCGCATGGAAGATGCGTCGAGCACCAAGCGCTGGTTGTTTTCGACCTGCATGACATTGGCGCGTCGCGTCGGTCCGGCCTTGATGTCGGGCAGCCCTGTGAGCCTGCTTGACCGCTGCAAATATGCCTTGGGCAATCTGGCGATCTACGGGCCGCTGCGCAATACCCTGGGCATGTCGCGCGTGCGTGTCGCTTACACGGCGGGCGAGGCGATCGGCCCGGACCTGTTCAGTTTTTACCGCTCGATCGGCATCAACCTGAAACAGCTTTACGGTTCGACCGAGACTGCGGTGTTTGTCTGCCTGCAGCCTGACCATCAAGCGCGCGCTGATACGGTCGGCGTGCCGATCGAAGGGGTTGAAATCAAGCTGGCAGACAGCGGCGAAATCCTGGTCAAGTCGCCCGGCCTGCTGAAAGGTTATTACAAGAACGAAGCCGCTACCGCCGAGGTGTTGACGGCGGATGGCTGGTACCACACCGGTGACGCCGGCTTCATCGATGCGTCCGGCCACCTGAAGATCATCGACCGGGCCAAGGATGTCGGACGCCTGGTCGGTGGCGCGTTTGACGGGGCGATGTTTGCGCCCAAATATGTCGAGAACAAGCTGAAATTCTTCCCCTTCATCAAGGAGGCGGTGGCTTTTGGCGACCAGCGTGACCGGGCCTGCGCCTTCATCAATATTGACTTTGACGCGGCCGGCAACTGGGCCGAGCGGCGCAATCTGCCCTATGCCGGCTATGCCGATCTGGCGCAAAAGCCCGAGGTTTATCAGTTGATCCGCGAATGCGTCGAACAGATCAATGCCGATCTGGCCCAGGATCAATTGCTGGCCGGCAGCCAGATCAGCCGTTTCCTGATCCTGCACAAGGAACTCGATGCCGATGATGGTGAACTGACCCGGACGCGCAAGGTCAAGCGCGGGGCGATCGCCGAAAAATATGCGCTGTTGATCGAGGCGCTTTACTCCGGGGCGAGTTCCCAGTTCATCGAGACTGCGGTGAAGTTCGAGGATGGCCGCAGCGGGTCGATTTCGGCGGATCTGAAAATCGTCGATGCGCGGATTTTCCCTGCAACGCAAAAGGCTGCCTGATGAAAGAAATCGGCGAAATAATCCTCGATGTGAAGAACATTTCGCTCGCTTTCGGCGGGGTGAAAGCGCTGACCGACATCAGCTTCAATGTGCGTGAACATGAGGTCCGCGCGATCATTGGCCCGAATGGCGCGGGCAAGAGTTCGATGCTCAACTGCATCAACGGCGTCTATCAAGCGCAGCAGGGCTCGATCACCTTCCGCGGCCAGACTTTCACGCATATGAACTCGCGCCAGGTGGCCGAGATGGGCGTGGCGCGAACCTTCCAGAATTTGGCCTTGTTCAAGGGCATGAGCGTGCTCGACAACATCATGACCGGGCGCAACCTGCAGATGAAGACCAATCTGCTCTGGCAGGCTTTTCGCGACCCATTCGGTTGGGGCCCGGCCGAGCGTGAAGAAAACGAACAGCGCGCCAAGGTCGAGCAGGTGATCGATTTCCTGGAAATCCAGGCTTATCGCAAGACGCCGGTGGGGCGTTTGCCTTATGGGCTGCAAAAGCGGGTCGATCTGGGTCGGGCGCTGGCGATGGAGCCGCAGGTGCTGTTGCTCGACGAACCGATGGCGGGGATGAATGTCGAGGAAAAGCAGGACATGTGCCGCTTTATCCTCGAGGTCAACGCCGAGTTCGGCACCACCATCGTGCTGATCGAACATGACATGGGCGTGGTGATGGACATCTCGGACCGCGTTGTCGTACTCGACTATGGCAAGAAGATCGGCGACGGCACGCCGGACGAAGTACGCAGCAATGAAGACGTGATCAGCGCCTATCTCGGCGTTGCCCATTGAAACCTGAAACTGGAGCATGAATATGGGACCGTTTCTGGAAACATTGATCGGCGGCTTGATGACAGGCATGCTTTATTCGCTGATCGCACTGGGTTTTGTGCTGATCTACAAGGCCAGCGGCGTGTTCAACTTTGCCCAGGGCGCGATGGTCTTGTTCGCGGCGCTGGCGATGGCGCGTTTTGCCCAGTGGATTCCGCAATTGACCGGGTTGTCGGGGAAGTTGCTGATCAACCTGCTGGCCTTCGGTGGCGCGATGCTGATGATGATCGCGGTGGCCTGGGCGATCGAGCGACTTTGCTTGAGTAAATTGGTCAACCAGGAGGGCATCACGCTGCTGATGGCCACGCTGGGGATCACCTATTTCCTCGAAGGCCTGGGGCAGACGATTTTCGGCAATGACATCTACAGCATCGACATCGGCCTGCCCAAGGATCCGATGTTCTTGTTCGAGCAACTGTTTGCTGGCGGTCTGCTGGTCAACCAGGAGGACCTGGCCGCAGCGCTGATCGCGGCGGCCCTGGTCGCTGCGCTGGCGGCTTTTTTCCAGTTCACCAGCACCGGACGTGCTTTACGGGCGGTGGCCGATGATCATCAGGCCGCGCAATCGATCGGCATTCCGCTCTCAAGGATCTGGGTCATCGTCTGGAGCGTCGCGGGTTTCGTCGCACTGGTCGCGGGCGTCATCTGGGGCAGCAAGCTCGGCGTGCAGTTTTCCCTGTCGCTGGTAGCGCTGAAGGCCCTGCCGGTGGTGATTCTCGGTGGACTGACCTCGGTGCCCGGCGCCATCATCGGCGGGCTGATCATCGGCGTCGGCGAAAAACTCTCCGAGGTTTTCATCGGACCATATTTCGGCGGCGGCATCGAGATCTGGTTCGCCTATGTGCTGGCGCTGCTCTTCCTGCTGGTCCGCCCCCAGGGCCTGTTTGGAGAAAAAATCATTGACCGCGTATGAAAGTCATCAATGTTTTTTCGGCGCAGGCTAACTTGCGAAGCAAGTTAAGCGAAGCGTGCCGAAGCCAAAAAATCATTGACCGCGTATGAAAGTCATCAATGTTTTTTCGAAGCGTGCCGAAACAAAAAATCAACGCGTATGAGTGATTTCAGATCATTGCCCCGCATTCCGGCCTGTGGCCTGCATGGCGGGCTACCTGCTTGAATCAGCTGAGAGAAATATCCAATGTTCTACAGAGAAAACGGCCAGTTCAAGACCAGCTACAGCGCTGACCAGCAGATATTCCCGATCCTGCAGGACCGGATCGCAATCGGCTTGCTGCTGGTGCTGGCTTTTGTCGTGGTGCCGCTGTTCGGCAGCGAGTATTACTTCCGGGCGGTGCTGATTCCGTTTTTGATCCTCGCGCTGGCGGCCTTGGGGCTGAATATCCTGGTCGGTTATTGCGGTCAGATCTCGCTGGGCACCGGCGCCTTCATGGCGGTCGGGGCTTATGCGGCCTACAACTTCCAGGTGCGCATTGAAGGCATGCCGCTGCTGGCTTCGCTGCTGATGGGGGGCGTCTGTGCGACCGGCGTCGGTGTGCTGTTCGGCATTCCATCGCTGCGCATCAAGGGGCTCTACCTTGCGGTGGCCACGCTGGCGGCACAGTTCTTTGTCGACTGGGCTTTTCTGCGCATCTCCTGGTTCACCAACAACAGTTCCTCAGGCTCGGTCAGCGTTGCCGGGCTCAATGTCTTCGGCCTGCCGATCGAGACGCCGGTATCCAAATATCTGTTCTGCCTGAGCTTTCTGGTGGTCTTCGCCCTGCTGGCCAAAAATCTGGTGCGCAGCCATATCGGCCGCGAGTGGATGGCGATCCGCGACATGGATGTGGCCGCAGCGGTGATCGGCATCCGTCCGGTTTATGCGAAATTGACGGCGTTCGCGGTCAGCAGCTTCATCGTCGGCGTCGCTGGTGCGCTCTGGGGTTTCGTCTATCTGGGCTCATGGGAGCCGGCTGCCTTCTCGATCGACCGGTCTTTCCAACTGCTGTTCATGGTCATCATCGGCGGCCTGGGATCGATCATGGGCAGTATTTTTGGCGCCGCTTTCATCGTATTGCTGCCGATTCTGCTCGACCAGTTGCTGCCTGCCTTGGGTTCCATGGTGGGACTCAGCTTCGACACAGCGATCGTTTCGCATGTGGTGTTCATGATTTTTGGCGCCTTGATTGTGTTTTTCCTGATCGTCGAGCCGCATGGCATCGCCCGCTTGTGGTCGACGGCCAAGGAAAAGCTCAGGCTCTGGCCTTTCCCTCATTGATTTTTAGTAGGTTGCGGGTCGACGGGCCCGCTTGAGCAAGTCGCACTGACGAGTGCAATGTTGATAGTCCAAACTTTGGAGGCAGACATGAAATTGAAGACTCTTGCGCTGACAGTCGCCGCTCTGGCCACTGCATTGAGCGCCCTTTTGACCGCCCCTTCAGCCTATGCGCAGGCCAAGGAGCAGTTCTTTCCGCTGCTGGTCTACCGCACCGGCGCCTATGCACCCAACGGCACGCCCTGGGCCAACGGCAAGCAGGATTACCTCAAGCTGATCAATGCCCGCGATGGCGGTGTCAATGGCGTCAAGCTTACTTACGAGGAATGCGAAACCGGCTACGCCACTGACAAGGGCGTTGAATGCTATGAGCGGCTGAAAGGCAAGACCAACACCCTGTTCGACCCGCAGTCGACCGGTATCACCTTCGCGCTGACCGACAAGGCGCCAGGCGACAAGATGCCGCTGATCACGGTTGGCTATGGCCTGTCGTCATCGCAGGACGGCGGCGTGTTCAAGTGGAATTTTCCCATCCTGGGCAGTTACTGGACCGGCGCTGATGTACTGATCCAGCATATCGGCAAGAAGGAGGGCGGCCTCGACAAGCTCAAGGGCAAGAAGATTGCTCTCGTCTATCACGACAGCCCGTTCGGCAAGGAGCCGATCCCGCTGCTGCAGGAGCGCGCCAAGATGCATGGCTTCGAGTTGCAGTTGATCCCTGTCACGGCGCCTGGCGTCGAACAGAAATCGGCCTGGTTGCAGGTGCGCCAGAGCAAGCCCGACTATGTGCTGCTGTGGGGTTGGGGCGTGATGAACTCGACGGCGTTGAAGGAGGCACAAGCCACTGGTTATCCGCGCGACAAGATGTATGGCGTCTGGTGGGCTGGTGCCGAGCCTGATGTCAAGGACGTCGGCATGGGCGCCAAGGGCTACAACGCGTTGGCGCTTCAGCATGGCGCTGATCGCAATGCCAAGGTGGTGCAGGACATCCTCAAACTCGTGCACGACAAGGGCCAGGGCACAGGGCCGAAGGATGAAGTCGGCCAGGTGCTTTATATGCGCGGTCTGATCATCCAGATGCTCGGCGTCGAAGCCGTGCGGCGGGCTCAGGAGCGCTTTGGCAAGGGCAAGGTCATGAACACCGAGCAGGTGCGCTGGGGCCTGGAAAACCTGAACCTTGACCAGAAGAAGCTCGATGCGCTCGGCTTTGCCGGCGTAATGCGTCCGGTCAGCACCTCCTGCCTCGACCATATGGGTTCGAGTTGGGCTCGTGTGCATACATGGGATGGTGCGAAATGGGGCTTTTCTTCGGACTGGTACGAGGCTGACGAGCAGATCCTCAAGCCGATGATCCGCGCCGCTGCCGACAAGTATGCCGGCGAGAAGAAGGTGACAAGGCGCGCACCGGCAGATTGCCAATCCTGATCAATTTTCTCCCGGTGCCGATCTGAATGCGGCGCCGGGAGAGGGCTCCTTGCGGAGCCTTCAGCGAAACGCCGCGTGCGACGTTTCGCTGAACCTGAGGCGAACATGAGCAATATTCTTCTGGACGTGAACGGCATCGAGGTCATTTACAACCATGTGATCCTGGTGCTGAAAGGTGTGTCATTGCAGGTGCGTGAAGGCGCCGTCGTGGCCCTGCTCGGCGGCAATGGCGCCGGCAAGACGACGACGCTGCGGGCGGTCAGCAACCTGCTGGCGGGCGAGCGTGGTGAGGTCACCAAGGGATCGATCGAGCTGCGCGGCGAGCGCATCGAAAAGCTGTCGACCTCGGAAATGGTCAACCGCGGCGTGATCCAGGTGATGGAAGGGAGGCATTGCTTCGCCCACCTGAGCATCGAGGACAACCTGATGACCGGTGCCTATACGCGTCGCGACGGCAAGGCGGCGATAGCGCATACCTTGGAGAAGGTCTATAGCTATTTCCCGCGCCTGAAAATACGCGGCAAATCGCAGGCTGCCTACACCTCGGGCGGCGAACAGCAGATGTGCGCGATCGGGCGCGCCTTGATGGCCAACCCGAAGATGGTTCTGCTGGATGAGCCTTCGATGGGCCTGGCGCCGCAAATCGTCCAGGAAGTGTTCGAGATCGTCAAGGACCTCAACACCAAGGAAGGCGTGACCTTTCTACTGGCCGAGCAGAACACCAATATGGCACTGCGCTATGCCGACTATGGCTACATCCTCGAGAACGGCCGCGTCGTCATGGACGGCGAAGCTCATGCCTTGCGCGAGAACGAGGATGTCAAGGAGTTCTACCTGGGCATGGGTGGCGGCGACCGCAAGAGCTTCAAGGATGCGAAGAGCTACAAGCGCAGAAAGCGCTGGCTGGCCTGAGCGGACCTTGCGTTAAGTGACGATGAGCGATCAATTCTTTGCCATGCCGGCCTTCAAACCCGATGAGGCCTTGCTGCAACTCAAACGCAGCTTGCGCGACCTTGCTGGCCTGGCTGCTTCGCGCGATGGTTTCAGCTTGCGCGGCCGCAGCGTGATCGAGTTGAGCGTGGCTGAAGGGATGCTGCAGGCGCGCATCGTCAAACGGCCCGCCCATAGTCCGGAATGGGAAGTCCGCAATTGCAAGACCCATGCCGAAGTGCGGGCGGTTCAGGATGAAATCAAGCGCCGGCTGGCGCGCTGGATGGACGAGACGACATGAACGACTTTTACGATGGCCTCGAAGCACGCGACCCGGCCTTGCGTGAGCAGGCGTTGATGGCGGCTTTGCCCGGGCAGATCAAACATGCGAAAGCGAGCACCGCGGCCTTCGCCGAGCTGTTTGCAGGCATCGATGCGGCTTCGATCAGCAGCCGTCAGGCCTTGGCCGGACTGCCGGTGACGCGCAAGTATGAACTGCTGGCCAGGCAGCAGCAGCAGCGGGCCAGCGACAGCTTCGGCGGTTATTCGGCCATTGGTTGGTCGGGTTGCGTGCGTGCCAGCGGGGCGCGGCGGGTGTTCCAGTCGCCCGGGCCGATCTACGAACCCGAGGGACAGGCGGCAGATTACTGGCGGATGGCCCGGGCGATTTTCGCCGCTGGGGTACGCGCCGGCGAGTTGGTCCACAACAGTTTCAGCTACCACCTGACGCCAGCTGGATCGATGATGGAAAGCGGTGCTCATGCGCTGGGCTGCGCGGTCTTTCCAGGCGGTGTGGGCAACACCGAACTGCAGTTGCAAGCGATCACCGAGTTGCGACCGCAAGCTTATGTCGGCACACCGAGCTTCCTGAAAATCCTGCTCGACAAGGCGGCTGAAACAGGGATTGAAATCAGTTCTGTCAACAAGGCCTTGCTCAGCGGCGAGGCCTTCACGCCCAATTTGCGCGACTGGTTGGCGGCACGCGGCGTGGCCGGCTACCAATGCTATGCCACCGCTGACATCGGCCTGATCGCTTATGAAACCGTCGCGCGTGAGGGCCTCGTGCTGGATGAAGGCGTGATCGTCGAAATCGTTCGTCCGGGCACCGGTGATCCGGTGCCGCAAGGGGAGGTTGGCGAGCTGGTCGTCACCACCTTGAATCCGGATTACCCCTTGATCCGATTCGGCACTGGCGATCTGTCAGCCTTCATGCCGGGGCAATGTCCGAGCGGCCGCAGCAATGCGCGCATCAAGGGCTGGCTGGGCCGCGCTGATCAATCCGCCAAGGTGCGCGGCATGTTCGTCCATGCTGCCCAGGTGGCTGAAATCATGCGGCGCTTTCCGCAAGCCGGCCGGGCACGCCTGGTGGTCGAGGGCGAGATGGCGCAGGACCGGATGACGTTGAAGGTCGAGGTCGCCGAGCCGGCCGAAGGGCTGGCGGCCAGCTTGGCCGAAGCCGCCCGCGAGGTCACCAAGTTGCGCGCCGAGGTGCTGCTGCTGGCACCTGGCAGCCTGCCCAATGACGGGAAGGTGATCGAAGACGCGCGCAGTTATGCTTGATAGGGGATTAAGTAGTTTCCTCGATTGCAGTGGCCCACTCAGGGCATAGCATTGAGGGTCATAATTTTAGATTTATGAGGAAAACAATGAAAAAGCTGATGCTTGGATGTCTGGTGGGTCTCTCAGTTGGTGCTGCATTGGCCGATTACCCTGAAAAAGCGGTCAATGTAGTCGTGCCTTTTGCTGCCGGTGGACCTACCGACAAGGTGGCGCGTGACTTTGCCGAGTCGCTGCGCAAGCCGCTCGGAAATACCGTTGTGGTTGAAAATGTCGGCGGCGCCGGCGGCACGATTGGTGTCGCCAAGGTCGCCAGGGCTGCGCCTGATGGCTACACCTTGCTGCTACACCATATTGGCATGGCGACCTCGCCCGCGCTGTATCGCAATTTGTCCTACAAGACGCTCGATGATTTCGAATATCTCGGGATGATCGTCGAGGTGCCGATGACCTTGATCGGCAAGCCGTCGCTGCCTGCCAGCAACTATGCCGAATTGACCAAATGGCTGGACGCCAACAAGGGCAAGATCAATCTTGCCAATGCCGGTCTGGGTTCAGCCTCGCATTTGTGCGGGTTGTTGTTTCAAAGCACGATCAAGGTTGACATGACGACGGTGCCTTACAAAGGCACGGGGCCGGCGATGACTGACCTGCTTGGCGGTCAGGTCGACCTGATGTGCGATCAAACCACCAGCACGACTTCGCAGATCGCCGGTGGCAAGATCAAGGCCTTTGCGGTCACAACGCCGCAGCGCGTTGCGACGCCGGTGCTGAAAAATCTGCCGACCCTGGACGAGCTCGGTTTGAAGGGGTTCTCGGTCGCGATCTGGCATGGCGTCTATGCACCGAAGGGCACGCCCAAGCCGATCCTCGACAAGATTCACAATGCGCTGATGGTGGCAATGAAGGATCCTGAGTTGATCAAGCGGATGGAAGACCTCGGTGCCGTCATGGTCACTGATGCCCGCTTGAACGGCCCGGCCCACAAGAAGTTCGTTGAAACCGAAATCAACAAATGGGGCCCCATCATCAAAGCCGCCGGCATGTATGCCGACTAGGGACTAAAAACCCTTCCTGCGCAGGGT
>CAMDHE010000013.1 GCA_945898095.1 Roseateles toxinivorans
TGTGTGCAGTGCGGACCGGGATGGGATGCAAGGCGCATTTTGCGGCCAATAGCGCGTGCTATTGGCAATAAATGCAACGCCGCAGACCGCCCGGGGCCGCGCTAGCACAAACCGTGAGGGGTTATGCAGAGCATCCTTAATACTAAAGCTGCTGATTTCTGGCGACATGGCGCTGCCTCGCAATACCAGCGAGGCGAAAGTGGGAGACAACGGAGCCCGCAGTTTCAGTCGCATGCGGTCAATGTTGCTATCAAGGCCGCTTCGACTGAATTCGCAATCTTCAGAAGGGATCGGTCCTGCCCGGCGACATTGGCGATCATCAAACCGCTGGGCGGCTCGCCACGGCGATGCATGGGCAGCGAGATGGCGCAGCCGTCGAACAGGTTTACGAGCGCGGCGTTGCGCAGCGCCATGAGATTCAAACGGTTGAACACTGCGTCATCATGCAGATCAGCGATGCGAGGAGGCACGATGGCACAGGTGGGCATGACCATCGCGTCCACCGTACCTGCTTCGGTGCCAACCGCCTCGACGAAGGCCTGCCGCGCCGCCAGCAGGTCGATGTAGTCAGTGGCCGTCATCTGCGCTCCGCGCTCGATGCGTTCGAGCACTCGCGGGTCATAGCGGTCGCGATGGCGTGTGATCCACGTGCGATGCCAGGCCAGACTTTCCGCGGCGGCGAAACTGCCTCTTGCGTGCATGCGTGGCACGTCACTGAACGCTGCTAGCTTCAAATCCACAATCACCGCGCCGCGCTCGGACAAAGTGACCAAGACGCGATCGAACGCCACGGCAACTGCCTCGTCGAGTCCGTCGAGCACCAGCGTGCGCGGCACGCCAAGGCGCAGTCCGCGCAGATCCAATGGCACCAGTGGCGTATCTGCAGTCGCACTCAGCAGCGCATACAAGCTGGCGCAGCATGAAACGGACCGCGCCAGCGGGCCAACTGCATCCAGACTCGGGGCCAGCGGCACCACTCCGTCCGTGGGTACGCTGCGCGCGGTGGGCTTGAAGCCAACAACGCCGCAAAAGGCGGCCGGGATACGGCATGAGCCGCCGGTATCGCTTCCCAATGCGGCATGGGCCATGCCATCGGCGACAGACACCGCAGCGCCAGATGAAGAACCGCCGGGTGCGCGCGCCGTCGCACGATCCCAAGGCGACAAGGGCGTACCGAAGTGAGGGTTGAGGCCGAGAGCCGAAAGAGCGAACTCCGGCATCTGCGTGCGACCTATCAATACGAATCCCGCTCGCCGTAACCGCTGGACGGCCGTTGCGTCGCATCGGGCTGCCGCCTCCCAAGCCAGTACGCGCGATCCGGCGCAGGTCACTTGTCCGGCGACGTCGAAGAGATCCTTGACCGAAACCGGTATGCCTGCGAACCGAGATGGTGAAGCGCCATGCTCGCGCAGTTTGTCAAAGGCGTCAGCCGCTGCCAGCGCCTGGGCTGTATCCACCAACGTGAACGCACGCGCGCCTTCGCCCTCGGGGTCGGCAATACGCACCAGGCAGTCCTCGACCAGTTGCCGCGAACTGGTTTGACCGCTCGCCAAGCGCCCTGCCAGCTCTGCCAATGTTGGCCCACATTCCGGGTCAGGCCTCATGACAAGAGCGCTTCGCCACGCGCTAGAAACTTGCAAAAGCCGTCGCGGTCGATGTTGGCGCCGCAAATGATCAATGCCACACGCAGGCCCTGCAACTCGCCGCGCAAGGGGCCGATGGCAGCCGCCAGAGCGGCGGCGCCGGCGGGTTCGACGGCAAGTTTGGCATCGTGAAACTGCACCGCCAGCGCGCGACAGATTTCGTCGTCACTGACGGTGACAACTTTTTCCAAGTGCGCGCGGCACAAGGCCAGGGAATACGCCAGGCTCATCGGTGGGCCAAGGCTATCGGCGATCGTGTTGACCTGGGTCAGGCGGGTCGGCTCACCGGTCTCGAAGCTACGCTGCATTGCGTTGGCGCCTTCGGGCTCGACGCCGTAGATCCGACAATTGGGCCGCAGGGCCTTCACAGCCGCAGCCATGCCGCTGGCCAGGCCGCCGCCGCCGATCGAGACGACCACCGCGTCGACTTCCGGCAACTGTTCGATCAATTCCAGACCCAGGGTGGCGGTACCAAGTGACGTTAGCGGCCCGTCAAACGGATGGATCATGCTACGGCCTTCTTCCCTTGCCAGGCGCTCAGCGCCGGCGAACGCAGCAGGACCGTCGGCCGCGATGATGACCTCGGCGCCGTAGGACCGCGTCAGCGCCAGTCGAACGGGGTTGGCGGATGCCTGGACCATGATCTTGGCTGACGTACCAGCCGCTTTGGCCGCGAAGGCGGCGGCAATGGCGTGATTGCCGGCGCTGGCCGCTGTGATGCCGCGCTGCCTCGCTGCCGCATCCAGGGCCAGCACGGCGTTGAGCGCGCCGCGGGCTTTGAACGTGCCCGTGCGTTGGAGCAACTCCAGCTTCATGTGTACTGATGCCAAGCCAGCGAGCAAGGCGTCTGAATAGCGGCCCTGCAAGGGCGCCAAGGGCGTACGCACGATGTAGGGGGCCAAGCGCTCCGCGGTGGCGCGCATTTCGGAAAGTGGCAACAAGGGTGGCGTCAATGTCATGGGTTGGTTCATCAATCGTTGGTCAGTCGGCAATCACCTAAATAGCAGCCACTTCGACCGCGAAACCCCTAATGAGACCGTTCAACAGCACGACTTCACTGGCCACTTGGTCTGCGCAGAAGGACGCCGCAGAGAGTAGCTTGTATATCAGCCAACCTTCCTGATGAACCAGCGCTCGCCGCGCTGCGCCTCAAGATCGCCGCCGGCAAGTAGCTCGCCCAGCACAGTGAAAGCGAGCTGGGCGAATACCAAGCGCAGGTTCCCTAAATATCGTCGATTCTGGCCGGCGCTAGGGTCCTGGGCAACCGTCGTAACGCTATCGCACAGGCGGTAGCGCTTGGCGCAATGGTCGGCTTGGGGTTCGTCATAAGGTTCGATCAGCATTGACCCTAGGTTCGAGTCGGTTGAATAAGCGCTTGATGCTGGCGCAATAGTTCTGGCTCCTATATTTGTTCAACATACGCCTCATTCGCGCTCAGAGCACTTTCGTCAACCGTCATACGTCCGCAACCGGATCAGGAGCTAGACCATGAAAATGTGTAACCGTCACAGTCACAGTCGCATCGCCATCGCTATTGCCATGGCATGCAGCATGCCCTCGGCGTTTGCGCAGGCACAGCCTGTGCCTGCGACACCACCAGATGCCTCTATGCAGGTGCTTGACACAGTCGTCATCGCGACCAAGCGGGCCAAGTCAATGCAGGACGTGCCGGTTGCAATGACATCGGTCAGCTCCGACCAGCTTGAACGCAACAATGTGGTCAATATTTTCAGTTTGCAAGCGTTAGTGCCCAGCCTGCAGGTCACCACTCTTGACCCTCCTGGTCAAGGCACGGCGATGATGCTGCGTGGCCTGGGCAACTCGGCTTTCAATATGGGCTTCGACCCTGCGGTGGCGACCTTCGTTGACGGCATCTCGCGCAGTCGTTCCGGGCTGGTGGCTTCGACGGACTTCCTCGATCTCGAACGTATCGAGGTATTGAAGGGGCCGCAAGGTACTTTGTTCGGCAAGAACACCACGGCGGGCCTTGTGCAAATGATTTCGCGCAAGCCGACGCTGGGTGAACGTGAGGGCTCCTTCTCCGTTGGCTATTCGAGCTTCAACACGATCTCGGCCAAGGGTAGTGTGAACATGCCCGTCAGCGATACCGTTGCCCTGCGCGTCGCCGCGACGATGGTCAAGGGCGACGGCTGGCTGACGTTGGCACCGACCGGCGACAAGATCCACGATCGCGATCGTCAAGCTGTCAAGCTGCAAGTGCTGATCAAGCCCAGCGCCGATTTTTCCGCCCACATCATTGCTGACTACGCCAACGTGAACGAAGCATGCTGCACGGCAATGCGTTTGACCAACGACTCACGTACCGCCGCCACCAACGGGCCGCTTGCTACAGCCATGGGTTCAACCATCATCAATCCACCTGATCTCGGTGCGCTGCGCGCCGAGCAGAACATCATCCCGCGCTTCAAGGCCACCGACAAAGGCCTTTCCGCAGACCTGAACTGGAAGCTTGGTGGTGGAACGACATTGACCTCATTGACAGGTTGGCGAGATTACAGCGACGCGGCTTACAAGGACAACGACTTCAGCGGCGCGGACATTCTCTACAACCGCTCCAATCTGCCAAAAGTGGGCTTGCTGTCTCAGGAACTCCGTCTGGCTGGCGAGAATAAACTGGACGGTGGCCGCAGCCTGGAATGGCTGACGGGGGTCTATTACTCCAAGGAGAAGATCAACCTCGACAACTCCTTCATCTGGGGCTCACAATCGCCGAAGCTGATACCGTTCATCACCCCTGGCGTGGCCTTCGACGACCACTTCACGCAAGATGTAAAGAGCATGGGCGCCTTCGGCCAAGTGACGTTGCAGCTGGACAAAGAGCTTTCGGTCAACGGCGGCCTGCGTTATTCGCGCGACGAAAAGACCGGCACCCTGCGCAGTTTATATCCCCAGTCGAATGCCATCGGCCTGCCCAATGTGCTGCCGTTGTCGGTGGTGCATAACTATGACGCTTCGCTGACGCAGAGCGCGCCGACGTACAGCCTGAGTGTGCAGTACAAGTTGGCCCCAAGAACCATGACCTATGCCACGGTCTCTCGCGGTTACAAAGCGGGTGGCATCAGCATGACACGTGATGCCGCAGGGCCAAAGCTCAACTTTTCGGGACCGACGGGATGCCCCCCCGGTGGCGTAGCGGGCGGCCCACTCTGTAACTATGCCCAAGTCTTGTCGCCGACGTTCAAGCGTGAACTCGCCGACCACTTCGAAGTCGGCGTGAAGGCTGATTTGTTCGATCGCACCGTGCGCGTGAATGCGGCGGCATGGAACACAGAGTTCAAGGATCTGCAGACGCAAACGCTTCGCCCGGATGGCAGCTTCGCGGTTACCAACGCCAACACCGCTTCATCCAAGGGCGTCGAGGTAGAGAGCAGCTTTGCCCTCGGGCGGGGGCTGACAGCACAGTTGGCAGTGCAGTATGCCAAGGCACGCTTCGGCAACAACATCCCGGCGGCCACTCCGGGCTTCCTCGCCTTCAGCAACCAGCGGCTGCCATTCTCGTCCGACTGGACCGTTGGGGCAGGGATGGGCTACCGAACGAAGGTCACTGCTGCCTGGACATTGGATCTGGATGCCAATGTCAACTACCGCAGCGAGTATTTCAACTTTTCCGAGCTACGCGCTGACCTGGTTCAGAAGGGTTTTGCCTCGGTTAACTTGCGTGCTGGCCTGTCGAGCGACAAGTGGGACGTGGCGCTGTGGTGCCGCAATTGCACCGACCAACGTGCCACGTACAGCAACTTCGCGATTCCGTTCGACGGCACGCTGTTCGGGCATGGCACTCGCTGGGCGCACATCGCCGAGCCGCGCACGATTGGCGTTTCCACAAGCTACAACTTCTGAGCATCGCATCAAGATGCAGCGTCGCGATTCGCTCAAAATCTTGGGCATCGCCGGCGCTGCTAGCTTGCTATTTCCTGGCTTAGCGCAGGGCGCACAGGTCTCTGCGGTGGCCAGCGGCTCCAGCAAGCTGCTGCAGCCGCTGGCGGCGCTGACAGCTTCGCCCTGGCGCGCCTTGAGCCAAGCCAATAGGCGTCGGCTATATGCGATGCAAACGGCTACGCATGGCGGGCAGCGCGGACGCGCTGATGCGCTGCGCAGACTCGATCGCTACTTCTCCTTCTTCGCGCCTGATGCCAAGCTCTACGGGTACACCGAACTCAGTGCGGTCAGTGTCAGCCAGGCCAAGGGCAGCTACGAAGCTCTCTTCCTGGCCTCCGATGGCATGCTGGTCAGCGATGAAATGATCGTGGCTGGCCCGATGGCGGCGCAGCGCTATCACGTGTTGTCGCGCTTTGACGGTGCGTTCTTCGGCCGCCAGTTCAACGATGATTTCATCGCCCTGCGCGGCCAGGACATCTTCGAAATGGATGCGGGCAGCGCGGCGCGGATCGCTAAGCGCTGGGCCAATCACGACCACGCCTACCGCGTCTCGCAGATGCCGGCCCCGGGCCAGACGCCGCAAGCTGCCGCAGCCGAGGGCGCCAAGCTTGCCCAATGGCTGAACGGTCCGCTGGACGAGGCTCGCATCTACGATTGGATCGATCGTTTCCAGACCACGTTTAACGATCTGCGCGGCGTGGGTTCGGTAGCGTCGCTGGCGCAGGATCGAACCGGGACGCTGGCAGCACATTTCATCGCCGGCTGCCCGCTCGACGGGGGTGCGGCGGCCACTGTCGAAGCACATCTGCGGCGCTGGTTCGTGCTCATGCCCGACGTGACCCTGGTCATCGAGGGCCGCGTCGGCGTGGCGAACTTCGGCGCCTTTCGCTGGCGCGCCACCGGACGTCTCGCGACCGAGGGCGATGCTCGGCTTGGTGTGGATTCGGTCGCGGTGACGCAGACCGGCGAGACCATCTTTCGTTTCACCAGCGAGGGTCTTGTCGACCATGTGTGGACCCACCACCACGCCCCGGCCAGCCTGCAGAATTAATCACCCCCTATCCAACAGGAAGCTCATGCCAATCCAAGAAGCCATCGTGACAATCCAAGAAGCCATCGTGATGTTGCGCGGCAGCATCGTGGTGCTGGCGCTCGGGGCCTGTGGCGCAGCAGCAGCCAACCCTTGCGTTGGCCCGCCACCCCTGGGCGTACCGGCCGCACATTCCAGTCAAACCGCCGCTGAAGCTAGCAACCGCGAGGTGGTCAATGAGTTGATTGAGCAGGCGATCAATCGGCAGAACTTCGATGTTGTGGATCGTCTGCTGGCAGACGATATCGTCGAGCACGACGAACATCAGGCCAAAGGCGTGTCGCCCAAGCAAGCCTTCATCGACAGCGTGCGTGGTTTCCGTCGCGCTTTCCCGGGTGGGCGCATGTATGTTGACGGTCAGGTGACGCAAGGCGACATCGTCGTCACGCGCTGGCATAGCCGCGCCACGCATGGCGGCGAGTTCATGGGTATACCAGCCACAGGTAAGGCGATATGCATGACAGGCATGTTCTATGACAGACTCGACGGCGGCAAGCTGAAGGAAACCTGGGCCGTGCTCGATCTGTTCGGCCTGATGCAGCAGTTGCGCGCCAAGTAGCGTGGCAATCAGAGTTCGAACACGCTGCCCAGGCCTTGCTCCTGCGCCAGATCGAACACACGCCGCGCAGTCATTACGTCCTGGGCAGCGATTCCCACAGACTTGTAGACAGTGATCTCGTCATCGCTGCGCCTGCCGGCACAGACGCCAGCGATCACCTCGCCCAGTTCACCCTGGACATGGTCTTCGGTGACGACCCCGCGGGCGATCGCGCCGAGTAGCTCGCCGGCCTGGTTCATTGCCGACTCGCGCCAATCGATGAAGAAGCGGGAGCGTGCAACCACCTCGTCATCGGCCTCGGCCGCATCGGCTGAACTTGAACCGACCAGATTCACATGCATGCCCGGCCGCAACAGGGCGCCGGGCAAGATCGGCCTGGGGCTGCTGGTCAGGGTGCAGATAACGTCGGCACCCTCCATGGCCTCGGCCACAGTGGCACAGGCTCGTACGCAGACGCCTCGCGCGGCCTGTGCCTCCACGAAGCTGGCGGCTTCGACCGGCAGGTGGCTCCAGACACGCAACTCCTCGAAGTTCCGTACGGCCGGCATTGCGCGTATATGGGCGTGAGCCTGTTCGCCGGCGCCCAGGATGGTCAGTACGCGCGCGTCGCGTCTTGCCAGATGATCCGTAGCCAGCGCGGTGACTGCCGAAGTACGCACCGAGGTGACTGTCGCGCCGCAAAGCAGTGCAATGGGTACCAGTCCGTCTTCGTCATATAGCACCATCAGGCCCAAATGGCTCGAACCGCGGCGCCGCGCAGGTGGAACAAGGCTGACCAGTTTGACACCGGCCGCGCGCACGCTGGCCAGGTAGCCTGGCATCATGCCGATCATGCCCTTGTCTGTCGGCAGCACCAGGGCTCGACGCAAGGGCATCACGGCCTGCCCAGAGCTGGCGGCGACCATCGCCTGGTGCATCCAGGCGCGCAGGGCGTCAGGCGGTGCCAGCTGGCGCACGAGTTCGCCGCTGATGACGCGAATGGGTTGGGATCCCGCTGGGTTCATGATTTCAGGGCGCTCGGTGCGCGCGCTTGTACGAACGCCGTCACATTGGAGAGGATCGAGCCGCTGATGCTGGCGCCGCCATCCACGCACAGCACTTGGCCGGTCATGTAGGACGCATCGACCGAGGCCAAAAATGCGCATACGGCCGCCACTTCGTCCGGTCGCCCCTCGCGTGGCAACGGCAGCGTTGCGGTCGCCGCAGCATAGACTTCGTCGGGCGAAGCCTGGGTCAGCCCCGCCAGAGCGGCAAAGTCGCCCTCGTTCATCGGGGTGCGGATCAATCCCGGTGCCACTGCATTTACACGCACGCCGGTCGAGCCCCATTCGACGGCCAGCGCACGCACGAGTCCGTGCAGGCCCGCCTTGGCAGCCGCATACACCGCCATGCCCGGCGCACCCTGCAGGGCGCCGAGTGACGACACCAGCACGACGGCTCCGCCGGGACGCCGGATCATCGGCATCAGCGCATGCAGCAACTGGATCGGTCCGCCCAGATTGATCTCGATCGAGCGCGCGATGGACTCAGTAGTCTGGGCCGTGAACGGTTCGTGGACCGACACGCCGGCTGCATTGACAATGACATCGAGCGCGTCCCATTGGGAGCGCAGTCGATCGCATAGCCTTGCCCGCTGATGCGCATCGGAAATATCGCATTCGCAGGCTATGCCACCGATCTCCCGCGCCACCTCCTGCAGCGGCGCAAGACGGCGACCGACGACCATCACTTCCGCGCCTTCGCGGGCCAAGCGCTCAGCAATCGCACGGCCGATGCCGCTGCCTCCGCCGGTGACCAGAGCTTTGCGCGGTTTCATCTAGGGCGCCTGCCAATCTTTTTGACGCGCTCGTTTGCGCAATGCCGGCAGTATTACCGGACTGCCCATGCCCGGCAATGCGTGCAACATGCTTCCCGGTCTTTCGCACAAGCAGTCTCTGTTGGCGCACAACTCACCAATTCAATCCTGAACGCGCCCAATGCAACTGTTCGATCCCATAACCCAAGCCATGTCATGCAACAGCGCAATCGCACGGGTTGGCGCTATCGTCCGGTCATCTACATTGGCATCATGACTCTACCCACTTCCACCACGCCGGTTCAATCCACCATTGACCTACAGCTAGGCACCGAGGTCGCTGGGGATCGGCGTGCTTTCCTGCGCCAGCTCGGCCAAGCTGGGGCATGGGCAGCCTCAGCCCTTGCTGGCATGCCGGCTACGGCCGCAACAGGCAAGGGTGCTGCTGAGGCGACTTCGCTACGCAAGACCGTGCGGGGTACCGTGATCGGACAAGGCGACCGCGCTTGGCCGCAGTGGTGCGAGGGCATGGTCTGGCAACAGCGCAAACCGACCCGCCGCCCGCCGTTGATCGTGCGCGCCAGCAACGAAACCGATGTTATTGAGGCTGTGCGCTTTGCCAAGCGCCATGGCCTGAAGGTGGCCGTGCGCACAGGGGGGCACAGCATCTGGGCCACGCATATGCGCGACGAAGGCCTGCTGATCGACCTGTCGCAACTCACCCGATCGTCGTTCAACCGTGAGGATCGCAGCGCTGTCGTGCAGCCGGCGCTCTGGGGCTATCACCTGATCGAACGCGCGGCGCCTCTCGGCTTGGCCTTCCCGGTGGCGCACTGCTCGCAAGTGGCGCTGGGCGGCTATCTCATCGGAGGCGGGCTCGGGCTCAATCACGACACCTGGGGCCAGATGGCCTGTTTTGGCATTCAGGGCGCCGATGTGGTGACGGCTGCCGGCGAGTTGGTCACCGTCGATGCGAGGCAGAACGCTGATCTTTACTGGGCCGTGCGTGGCGCGGGTCAGGGCTTTCCAGGCATCGTGACCAAGCTTCATCTGAAGCTGCAAACGCGGCCTCAGCAAGTGCTGGCGAGCATGTATGTGTTGCCGCTGCAGCGTGCGTCCGAGGCTGTGACCTGGATCGAGCAAGCGATCGGTGCAGACCCCCCATCGATCGAGGTGCTGATGCTGCTGGCTTACGGCCCGAGCGGGCAAGCGGTGGCCATCGTTATCGTGAACGCCTTTGCGGCCAGTTCCGATGAAGCACGTGCCAGCCTGGCCCCGTTCGCCAGCAGCGAGTTGGCCACAACTGCCTTGTTCAAGATGGAAGGCCAGTCCTCGTCGATGGAGAAGTTGCTCGAGGTCAGCGTGAACCCGATGACCGGATCTGGCTTCGGGGCCCAGGCGGTGGATGTGATCTGGACTGCGCGGGGCAGCGAGGCGGTGGCCGCGGCGGCCCATCACATCGCCCGTGCGGCCTCGCCGATGACGCATGCGGTAATCGCTTTCAAGTCGGGGCGGCCATTGCCTGCCGACGCGGCCTGCTCACGTACGGATCGAGTTTTCGTGGGCCTTTATTCGGCATGGCTTGGCACCGAGGGTAATGCCGCCAACATTGCCTGGCTGCGCGAGGCATCGCGCGCGCTGCAGCCCTTTGCCAGCGGCCATTACATCAATGAGATCGATGTCGAAGCCACGCCTCAAAAGGCCGAACAATGTTTCGCGCCGCAGGCCTGGCGCCGGCTGGCCGAAGTGCGCCGCCAGCATGATCCCGACGGCCTTTTCCACAGCTTCTACGGTCTGTAAGGAGAATCTTATGAAGATCGCCATCCTCGGCGGCGGCCACGGCTGCTATGCCGCCGCCGCTGACCTCTCTGAAGCCGGCCATGAGGTACGCCTTTGGCGTCGCGACGCAGCTGCCTTGCAACCGGTGATCGATGCCGGCGGCATAACACTCAAGGACAGCAACGGCAGCCGCGACGTGCGGGTCTCACTGGCCACGGCTGACATCGGTAAGGCGCTGCATGGTGCTGCGCTGATCGTGATTCCGTCGCCTGCCATTGCACAGGTGGACATTGCTCGCGCCATGGCACCGTACCTCGTCGACGGCCAAGTGGTGTTTCTGCCACCAGGCACTTTCGGCTCGCTGCTGATGGCACGTATGGTGCGTGGCGCTGGCAATCCGGCCGATGTGGCTTGGGCCGAGACGGGGACCCTGCCCTATTTGGCACGCAAGCATGGCGTGCGCGAAGTCAACGTCACGATCCGCGCCATCCACCTTCCCGCCGGGGTGTACCCGGGGCGGCATAGCGCGCGTGCGATCGAGGTCATTCGCACGGCCTACCCGAGTGTGCATGCCTGCGGCGACGCGCTTTCGGGCGCTCTGATGAATGCCGGCCCGATCATTCATCCACCCCTGATGGTGATGAACGCCGCGCCCTTGCAGCACTTCGATAAATGGGACATCCACAGCGAAGGCACGCAGCCCGCCGTACGCGCAGTCACTGACCGCCTCGACCTCGAGCGCATCGCCGTGCGCGAAGCCCTGGGCTACAGCGCACCGCACTATCCGCTGGCCGATCATTACAACAACGACAAATGGATGTACGGTGACGCGCACAAGAAATTGCAAAAGAGTGGTGACTGGCGTGAGCACATCGATCTGTACAAGCACCGCTACATCACCGAGGACACCGAGATGGGCCTCGCCTTCCTGGCCAGCGTAGCGCGCTGGGCCAGCGTCGATGCCCCGATCGCACAGGGCATCCTGGCCATCGTCGGCGGCTTGCTCGGGCGCGACCTGCGCACAGGGGCGCGCACGCTCGAAGGGATGGGCTTGGCCGGTCTATCGCGGGCCGAACTGCTGCGTCTGCTTCACGAGGGTGAGTCGGCATGACCGGGTCGGTCGCCAACTCCGCGCTGCCCCGCTTTGCCGCTGTCGGCGCAGGCCGTATGGGCCGCGGAATCGCCATCGCCTTCGCCTACGCCGGGCACCGCATCGCCCTGATAGATTTGCGTCAGCGCACGCCTGAGTCCTGGGCAGCATTACGTGGCGAGGTTGAAACCGAGATCCGCGCCAGCCTGCAAGGCCTGGCGCAACTCGGCACCTTGCAGCCCGACCAGATCGATGCGGTGGCTGCGCGCGTGCAACTGGTGGACGCCTCCGGGGCACCCGCCGCATTGGCCGCGGCTGAGTTGCTGTTCGAAGGCGTGCCCGAGACCATGCAGGCCAAGCGCGAGGCCTTCGACTGGATGAACCAGTATTGCGACGACAACGCGATCCTCACCTCCACCACCAGCAGCATCCTGGTCACGCAACTCGCTGGCTTGGTGAAGCGCCCCGAGCGCTTCCTGAACATGCATTGGCTCAATCCGGCCTACATCATCCCGGTGGTCGAGCTGTCCACTCACCCGGCGCTGGCGCCCGAGGTGCTGGCACGCACCAAGGCTTTGATGGAGAGCATCGGCAAGTTGCCCGTAGTTTGCGGCCCCACGCCTGGCTACATCGTGCCGCGCCTGCAGGCCTTGATCATGAACGAGGCCGCGCGCATGGTCGATGAGGGCGTGGCCACCGCTGAGGAAATCGACAAGGCCACCCGCTTCGGCATGGGCCTGCGCTTTGCCGCCATCGGCGTGGTCGAGTTCATCGATTTCGGCGGTGCCGACATCCTGCACCACGCCAGTCGCGAAATGGCGCAAAGTATCGACGCCGCGCGCTACACCGCCCCGCCCGTCGTCGGCCGGATGTTCGAAGAGGGACGGCTCGGCCTGAAGACGGCCAGCGGCTTCTACGACTATGCCGGGCGCGACCTGCCAGCCTACCGGCACGACGTGCTTGCGCGCGTGCTCGCCCTGCTGAAGCATGCCGGGCTATGGCGCGCGGCGTCCGACGAGACGCTGCCGTGAGAGGGTTTTGCTCTCGATTGAATGGCAATGACCTGCTGTAACGCAGCGCAACGCACTTGTCAGCGTGCAGCTGAGAGTCTTTCACTGCCGCTGATGTGGAACTCCGCATAAGCATCCTTTGGAGTCGCCATGAAGATCAACCTGCAAGACCGCCGGAACTTTCACAAGGCAGCGATCGCTGCCTCGATCTTTGCGATCGGAGCATCCGCAGAGGCGGGCCCGCAAGCTGTTCCGGGCGCATATCCCTATGCCAAACCGATGGGTGAGTATCCGCATCCCGAGTTCATTCTTGACGCCCTTCGCTTGCATTTCGGTTCGGCCAAGACGATCAAATCGAACTTGTTCCTGGGTTGGGATGAAGAAATCATCGCCTACGGCATGGCCCCGGCCCCCGTCGGTAAGCAAGCGTTGATGCAGTTCTATTCGGGCGTTTTTGCCGGCTTCCCCGATTTCACGCTGGTCAGCGATTCACTCATCGTCGCGGGAGACATGGGTGCGCATCGGTATCACGCGATGGGCACTTACGTGGGCGGGCCAGAAGCGACCGGCCAAAAAGTCATGTTTCGAGGACAGACGGTCTACCGGATCAGCCCGACCGGCCGCGTGGTATTCCGCTTTTCCAACCATGATCATGCATTTCGCGAGGCTCAGATCGCTTACTCGCGAGACAAGTCTTCGGATGCCGCAACTCGCAGCTACGAGCCCGATGCATTCCTGCATCAGCCGGACTACGACTCGAAAGCCATCGGTGACCCCAACGAACTGCCGGAATACGCCGTGCGACGAGCGGTGGCCAAGCTCACGGCAATGGCGTCACAGGCGAACATGTCCAAGGCCTATGGGCAGTTGTATCGCCCGGACGCCAGGATTCACGGGCTGGTGCCAGGAAAGCCGCTCGAGGTGCAATCTTTGGCAGCAATGCAGACACGGCAAGCACAGTTGCGCAGCGCGATGCCTGATCTCACCTATGCCACCGATGAGCTGATTGTTTGCGGCCCATACGCCATCGAACAGAATTTCGCTTGGGGACACCACCGTGGTGGATCGCTGGGCGGCCGTGCTGCAAGGGGCAAAAAATTGATGCTGCGCGAGCAAACGATATTCCGCTTGGATGAGAACTGCCGGGTCGCCGAGCGCTGGATCAATCATGACGATGCCTTCTTGAAAGCGCAGCTCGGCTAGAGCATGCAGATTGACAGCACCACTTCCAGGCCCGAGGCCACGACGAGATCTCACCTGCTCGAGCCCTTCGGGATGCCGCTGAGCTTGCTGGGCAAGTAGGAGATTCGATGCCATGACAAGATTGATCGACGGGGCTTCGTGGAGCCGTCGCCGCTGCTTGGCGGCTTTATCGCTGCTGGCCATGCCGTCGGCGCGCGCGCAGGGTGATGCGATACGCATCATCGTCGGGTTTCCGCCCGGTGGCGGTGCCGACTACGTGGCCAGGCTGCTCGCTGATCATCTCAAGGATCAACTCGGCGTGCCGGTGATCGTCGACAACCGGCCCGGCGCCGGTGGTGTCGTGGCTGCCAGCGTCTTCCTGCAGGCCAGCGCCGACGGCCGCACGCTGATCCTCGCCAGTGACCACATGCTCAGCGTGGTTCCGATGACGATCGCCAAACCCGGCTACGACCCGGCGCGCGACTTTCTGGCGGTCGGCACGGTGGCGCTGGGCGAAACCGCCTTTGCCGTGCACCCGCACAAGGGCGTCAAGACGCTGGGCGACTACGCGGCCTGGTTGCGTACTCATCCCAAGGACGACGTGGCAGGCATCCCGGCGCCCGGCAGCGCGCCGGAGTTCATCGTCGCCCTGCTGGCCAAGCTGCTGGGCAATACGCTGCGCCCGGTCCCCTACCGCGGCGGCGCGCCGCTGATCCAGGACCTGATCGCCGGCCAGATCCCGGCGGGCCTGGCCACTGCGGGCGAGCTGTTCGCGCACCACCAAGCCGGCCGCGTGCGCATGCTCGGCCTGACCGGCGCCAAGCGCATGCCACTGCTGCCTGATGTGCCGACCTTTGGTGAGCTGGGCTTGGCCGGGCTCGACCACAGCACCTACCTGGCGTTGTTTACGCGCAGCGGTACGCCGGCACCGGTGGTGGCCCGGCTCAACCAGGCGCTGCGCGCCACGCTTGAGGCGCCGAAGATGCGCGAGGGCCTGACCACGCTGTCGATGGCGCCGCTGCATGAGTCGCCCGAAGACCTGGCGGCGCGCCGTGACCGGTCCGCGGCCGCCTGGGCCAGGATCATCAAGTCCAGTGGCTACATGCCGCAATAGCGTTCGCGCTCAAACCGGGGTCGCATAGGTCGCGGTGGGTGGCGCAGATGGACACCCTGCACGGGCTTTGGTGTACTACGGGCCTGTCAAACCCGTCGATCAGATCCGAATTCACCGATGGCCGAACGATCCTTCGTCGAAGAAGTCAAGAAGCTGCGCCTTGGTCAGGGCCAGGTTTTCCATGGTGAAGGCATATTGGCCGTCACCAAAGCCCTTCTCGAGTCTGGCGTGGCCTATGTCGCCGGCTACCAGGGTGCGCCCATCTCGCATTTGATGGACGTGCTGGCCGACGCCCAGGACATCCTGGCTGATCACGGTATCCACTTTGAAAACAGCGCCAGCGAAGCGACCGCCGCCGCCACGCTGGCCGCCAGCGTCAACTACCCGCTACGCGGTGCGGCCACCTTCAAAAGCACAGTGGGCACCAATGTAGCCAGCGATGCTTTGGCCAACCTGGCCTCGGGCGGCGTGACCGGCGGCGCGCTGATCATCGTCGGCGAGGACTATGGCGAAGGCAGTTCGATCATGCAAGAACGCAGCCACGCCTTCGCGATGAAATCGCAGATCTGGCTGCTGGACCCGCGGCCCAACCTGCCTAGCATCGTGCAGGCCGTGAAGGACGGCTTCGATCTGAGCGAGGCCAGCCACACGCCAGTGATGCTGCAGTTGCGCATCCGCGCCTGCCATGTGCATGGCCAATTCACGACCAGCGCCAACCGGCGCCCGGCTTATACATTGCGCGAGGCGATGGAAAACCCGCGTCGCGACACCAGTCGCATCGTCCTGCCGCCAGCCAGCTTCTTGCACGAGAAGGAAAAAGTGCAACAGCGCTGGCCTGCGGCGGTGAAGTTCATCCAGGAACGTGGCCTCAACGAATTCTTCAGCGAGCAAGATGACGACATCGGCGTCATCGTGCAGGGTGGAACCTACAACACCCTCGTGCGCGTGCTCGAGCGCCTCGGCGTGGCCGATGTGTTCGGCCGCACCCGCATACCGTTGTACGTCATGAACGTGGCCTACCCGGTGATCGATGCCGAGGTGCTGCGTTTTTGCGAAGGCAAGCGCGCGGTGCTGCTGGTCGAGGAAGGCCAGCCCAACTTCATCGAGCAGAACATCGCCAGCATCCTGCGTAGCGGCGGTTCGACAACCGCCTTGCACGGCAAGGACATGCTGCCGATGGCCGGCGAGTACACCGCGTCAGAAGTACTGGCCGGCGCGCGCAGCTTCCTCCAGCGCTATGGGCGCTTGGCGGCGTCCACAACGGTTACTGCACCCAGCGAGCCTTTTGAAATCGCCGCCACCACGGTGCAGGCGCGCCCGCCGGGTTTTTGCACGGGTTGCCCTGAGCGGCCGATCTTTACCGCGATGAAGTTGGTCGAGCGCGAACTGGGTGAACACCATGTCTCAGCCGACATTGGTTGCCATCTGTTCTCGATCCTGCCACCGTTCAACCTGGGTAATACGACGATGGGCTACGGCCTGGGCTCGGCAGGTGCCGCCGCGCTCAACGTCAAGGCCGACAAACGTGCCATCAGCGTGATGGGCGACGGCGGCTTCTGGCACAACGGTCTGACCAGCGGCATCGCCAATGCGGTCTTCAACCGTTCGGACAACCTGACGATCGTCGTCGACAACAGCTACACGTCGGCCACCGGCGGCCAGGACATCCTGTCCTCCGCCGCTGCCAACCCGACCCGAAGCACAGGCCACGCGATCGAGAAAGCGGTGCGCGGCGTCGGCGTCGAGTGGGTGCGTACGGTGGAACATACCTACGACCTGGCGCGCATGAAGGCCGCGCTGAAAGATGCCCTGACCAGCAAGCAAAGTGGCCCGAAGGTGGTGATCGCGCGCAGCGAATGCATGCTCAACAAGCAGCGGCGCGAGAAACCCATCGTGCGCCAGGCTGTCGCGGCAGGCAAACGGGTCGTGCGTGAGCGCTTCGGTATCGATGCCGACACCTGCACCGGCGACCATTCCTGTATCCGCCTGTCCGGCTGCCCCTCGCTGACGATCAAACCCAACCCTGATCCGCTGCGCACTGACCCTGTAGCGGCGGTCATCGATTCCTGTGTCGGCTGCGGCCTGTGCGGCGAGGTCGCGCATGCTGCCGTGTTGTGCCCCTCGTTCTACAAGGCGCAGATCGTCAGCAACCCCACCGCCTGGGACCGACTGGGCGAGCTGGTCCGTGGCAAGGTCATCGGCTGGCTTCAAGCTCGCGGAGCCGCGCGCCGCGCGCGTTTCGCGTTTTGAACATGCACGCCAAGGCGCAACCCCTCAAGATCGCCATCCTGGCCATGGGTGGCGAAGGTGGCGGGGTGCTGGCCGACTGGATCGTCGACCTCGGCGAGCACAACGGCCACATCGCGCAGACCACCTCGGTACCGGGCGTCGCGCAGCGTACCGGCGCGACGATCTACTACGTCGAATTGTTCCCCGCTGCTGCGGCCGAACAGGCTGGCGCTGCGCCTGTGCTGGCGCTGATGCCGCTGCCCGGCGACGTTGACATAGTGCTGGCCTCCGAGCTGATGGAAGCCGGCCGCGCCGTGCAACGTGGCCTGGTGACGCCGGACCGCACCACCTTGATCGCTTCTACCCATCGCGTCTATGCCATCGCCGAAAAAATCGCCATGGGCGATGGCCGCGCCGACGACGCGACGCTGCTGGCGCTGGCACAAGCTGCGGCTCGACGCTTCGTCGGTTACGACATGGCGCAGGCTGCCGAGCAGAGCGGCAGCGTGATCAGCGCAGTGATCTTCGGCAGCCTGGCGGGCACCGGCTTGCTCCCATTCACGCGCGCCCAGTTCGAAGCCACGATCGGCCGCGGAGGTGTCGGCGTCAAACCCAGTCTGAAGGCTTTCGGTGCGGCCTTTGAACATGCGTCGCACCTTGCGCCGACGACGAGCGCGAAGGCGAGCGCAGCGGTGGCGCTGCCTCGATCCCCGCACCCCGAAGTCCAAGCCCTCATAGAGCGCGCCGCCAAGGCCTTCGAAGGCGCTGCGTTGACCATCGTCCTGGAAGGCCTGCGTCGTCTGGTCGACTATCAGGATCCAGCTTACGCTGCCTTGTACCTCGATCGTTTGGACAAGGTACGCGCCGTGGTGCGCGGGGGTGAACTCACGCTGGAAGTAGCGCGCCATCTTGCACTGTGGATGTCTTACGAAGACACCATTCGCGTCGCCGACCTGAAGACGCGCGGCTCGCGTTTCGAGCGCGTGCGCGACGAGGTCAAGGCTGCGCCGGGCCAAATGCTGTCCATTAACGAGTACATGCATCCGCGCCTGCAGGAGATCGCCGACACCATGCCAGCCGGCTTGGGCCGTTGGCTACTGGCGTCTGGCACGCCGAGGCGATGGGTGGAGCGTCTCGCATCCAAGGGCAGGGTGGTGCGGACGAGTTCGCTGCGCGGCTATTTGATGTTGACCTTCTTGGCCGGACTGCGGCGCTGGCGCCGCAGCACGTTGCGCTTTGTCCATGAGAACGGGCGCATCGAGGCCTGGCTTGCCGAGATTCACCACGTATCCGACAGCGACCCGGCGCTGGCCACCGAGATCGCACGCTGCCAGCGCCTCGTCAAGGGCTACGGCGACACCCATGAGCGCGGGTTGCGCAACTATGCCTTGCTGCGCAGCGCCTGGCAGCGCGGCGGCCCGCGCATGACGGCCACACTGCTGGCCGAGTTGCGCCAGGCTGCCTTGGCCGACGAGCATGGCAAGGCACTCGCAACCGCGCTGCAGCAGCATGCGTTGGCCTGAGGAAGACGCCCGATGAACGACAACTCCACCCTGCAGATGCGTGTTGTCCAGGCCAATGAACTCAACCCGCTGATCCGCGAGTTCCGACTATGTGCTGCCGATGGCGCCCCGCTGCCCGGCTTCACCGCAGGCTCGCATGTGCGCGTGCGGGTCAGGCTGGCCGATGGCAGCTTAGACTGGCGCCACTACTCGCTGGTCAATTTCTCGCCGGCGCCGGATGCCACTGCCAAGCCGGCCGAGTATGTGATCGCCGTGCGCAAGGAAGAGCCGGGGCGCGGCGGCTCGCAGTTCATGCACATGCGACTGGTCGAAGGCGATCTGCTGACCATCGAGGCACCGACCAATCAGTTCCCCGTCGGCGCGCATTCGGGTACCGCTGTGATGGTGGCCGGTGGCATCGGTGTCACGCCGCTCACGGCCATGGCGGCTCGTCGCCGCGCCGACGATTTGCCGGTGCGCATGGTTTATGCCGGCCGCAGCCGCGAGCTGATGGCCTACCTGTCCGAGTTGCAGGCGCTGCTGGGTAGCGACCTGACGGCGCATGCTGACGACGAGATCGGCAAACCGGTCGATGTGGCCGCACTCCTCGATGCCTGCGGGCCGATGGACGAACTCTATGTCTGCGGCCCGGGCTCGATGCTCCACGCCGTGCAGCAAGAGGCCGAAAGCCGGGGCTGGCCGCGCGAGCGCGTGCACTTCGAGGTGTTCGCTCCGGCATTGCATGTCGCGGGCGACAGTGTCATCGAGGTCGTGCTCTCTCAAAGCGGCAAGACGCTCAGCGTGCCGGCCGACAAGACAATCCTGCAATGTCTGATCGATGCTGGCTGTGACCCGCTGTTCGACTGCCAGCGCGGCGAGTGCGGCGTCTGCGTCGTGCCGGTGATCGAAGGCGCCATCGACCACCGCGACCATGTGTTGTCCCAGACCGAGAAGGATGGCGGCAAGTTGATCCAGGTTTGTGTGTCCCGTGCCAAGGGCGCGCGCTTGGTGCTCGATCTGTAGGAGGTTTGCATGAGCAAGTACCGAGACAATCCCGAGGCCGTCGCGGCGCTGGTGCGCGACACCGAGATCCACAAGGACTGCTATGTCGACGAGGAATTGTTCCGACTCGAGATGGAGAATTTGTTCGCCAACACCTGGGTCTATGTCGGCCACGCCAGCCAGGTATCCAGGGTGGGCGACTTCTACTCCACGACCGTCGGTGACCAGGCCGTGGTCATGGTGCGTCACACTGATCAGTCAGTGCGCGTGCTGTACAACCGCTGTGCCCACAAGGGCGTGCAGGTCGCGCCCGATGGTTGCGGCAATACCGGCAAGTTCTTCCGCTGCCCTTATCACGCATGGACTTACAAGACCGACGGCTCGCTGCTCGCCATACCGTTGAAGAAGGGCTATGACTTCCCCGAGTTCGACGCCTGCGAGGCCAAGCGCGGCATGAAGCCCGTGGGTGAGGTCAAGGTTTATCGCGATTTCGTTTTTTGCCGTCTGAACCCCGAAGGCGTGGGTTTCGAGGAATTCTTCGGCGATTCGCTTTCGACCCTCGACAACATGGTCGACCGCTCACCCGAGGGCAAGCTCGAAGTCACGGGCGGTGTGATGCGATACATGCACCGATGCAACTGGAAGATGCTGGTCGACAACCAGACGGACACCTGCCACCCGATGGTGGCGCACGAATCCTCGGCCGGCACCGCCGTCAAGGTCTGGCAGGCCGCGGCTGAGGGCACGCCCAAGCCAATGGCGGTGGAGCTGTTCGCGCCTTTCATCAACTCCTACGAGTTCTTCGAGAACATGGGCATCCGGGTGTGGGTCAACGGCCACGGCCACACCGGCGTCGCTGATTCGATCCATGCCGCCTACTCGCCTGCACCTGGCTACCTGGAGAGCATGGTCGCCGCCTACGGCGAAGAGCGCGCGAAGCGGATCCTGGGCGATGTACGTCACAACACGGTGTATTTCCCGAACATCATGGTCAAGGGGCCGATCCAGACCCTGCGCCTTTTCAAGCCGATCGCCGCCGATAGGACATTGGTCGAGTCATGGACCTTTCGGCTCGTCGGCGCGCCCGATCTGCTGCTTGAGCGCACCCTCATGTACAACCGTCTGGTCAATGCGCCGACCTCGGTGGTCGGACACGACGACCTGGAGATGTATGAGCGCGCGCAGCAGGGGCTGCAGACGCGTGCCGCACATTGGGTCAATGTCGGCCGGCTTTACAGCCCGACCGAACATGGCCAGACCAATGCGGTAACAAACGGCACGAACGAATGGCAGATGCGTGCCCAGATGCGCGCATGGGTGAAGTACATGACAGCCTCGATGAAACATGGAGTTTCTGCATGAGTGCACCGACGAAACAACAGTTGATTGACTTCGTCATCGCCGAAGCCCGCATGCTCGACGAATTGCGCTTCGACGACTGGCTCGGGCTCTTCACCGACGACGCCTACTACTGGATGCCGCTGGCCCATGGTCAAACCGACCCCAAGTTGCACGCCTCCTTGATGTACGAGGACAAGATGCTGCTGAACGTGCGCATCGAACGCCTGCGTGGCGCACGCACTTTTTCACAGCAGCCAAAGAGCCGCTGCCACCATCTGCTGCAAACGCCCGAGGTCGAGTCTTGTGATGAGGCTGCTGGCGTCTACACCACCCGCACCGCCTTCCACTATCTCGAGACGCGCATGGATGAGCAGACCCTCTACGCTGGTTGGGCCACGCATACGCTGGTGGGGCAGGCAGACGCGCTGCGCATCCGGTTGAAGCGTGTGGACCTCGTCAATTGCGATGCGGCTTTCGGCAACATCCAGTTGTTCATGTAGGGCCGGCGGTGAGCAATACTGCCTCCACAGTCGCCGCAGCCTTCGCCGCTGCGGCCGCGCGCTGGCCCGCGCGACCCTTCATTGCCGTTCTGGCCGAGACCGCCGCCATCTACGGCATCGCCGCGGGCGAGTTGAGCTACGCCGACGCGCAGCGGCGCATCTGCGAATTGCGCGCGGCATATATCTGCGCCGGCTATGGCAACGGCCACCGCGTCGGCTTGATGCTGGAAAACCGCCCGGCCTTCTTCCTGCACTGGTTTGCGCTCAACGGCCTGGGTGTATCGGTGGTGCCGATCAATGCCGAGTTGCGCGCGGCGGAACTCGAATATCTGGTTGGGCACTCGGAGATTGCACTCGCTGTCGCCTTGCCGCAGCGGCACGCGGATCTGCGGGCTGCCGCCGCGGCGGCCGGCCGCACGCTGGCGCTGATGGCCGATGGCCAGATACCGCCGGACGCACCGGTTGAATCGCATCATGCCCAAGGTGCCATCGGCGAACTAGCCGAATGCGCGTTGCTCTACACCTCGGGCACCACGGGCCGTCCCAAGGGCTGCATCCTGCCCAACCGCTACTTCCTGCATGCCGGGCGCTGGTACGCCGGCATCGGTGGCATGGCATCACTGCGCCCAGGTGAAGAACGCATGCTCACGCCGCTGCCATTGGTGCACATGAATGCGATGGCCTACTCTGCGATGGCGATGGTGCTCACGGGGGGGTGCCTGATCGTGCTCGATCGTTTCCATCCCGGCAGTTGGTGGGCCAGCGTGCGCGAGTCACAAGCCAGCGTCGTGCACTACCTCGGGGTGATGCCGGCCATGTTGATGAAATCTGCGCAACCTGCCGACGACACAAGGCACGCGGTCCGCTTCGGCTTCGGTGCAGGTGTAGACAAGGCCTTGCATGCGTCCTTTGAGCAGCGCTTTGGCTTCCCACTGCTCGAAGCCTGGGCGATGACCGAGACCGGCGCTGGTGCGGTAGTCATGGCCCACGACGAACCGCGCTGTGTCGGCACCAGTTGTTTCGGCCGGGAAGGTGCCGACGTCGAGGTCAGAATAGTTGCCGACGACGGCAATGAGGCCGGCATCGATCAGCCAGGCGAGCTTTGGGTGCGCCACGCTGGCGTCGACCCGCGTTACGGCTTCTTTGCCGGCTACCTGAAGGATGCGCAAGCCACGGATGAGGCATGGGCTCAAGGCTGGTTCCACACCGGCGACATCGTGCAGCGCGACGCGCAGGTAATGTTGCACTTCATCGACCGGCGCAAGAACGTGATTCGCCGAAGCGGCGAGAACATCTCGGCAGTCGAAGTGGAAAGCGTGCTCAACCAGCACCCCGCCGTCAAGACCAGCGCGGTGGCTGCAACGCCCGATCCCTTGCGCGGCGACGAAGTGCTGGCTTGTGTGGTGCTGCGCGAGGCCATTGCCGAAGCCGACCATGCGGCGCTGGCCGCCAGCATCGTCGAACATGCCTTGGAGCGCCTGGCGTACTACAAGGCGCCGGGCTACGTGGCCTTTCTCGATGCCCTCCCGCTGACCGCGTCGCAAAAAATACAGCGTGGCGAGCTCAAGGCGCTGGCCTTGGCGCTGCCGGGACAGTCGCACTGCGTCGATACTCGTGCGATGAAGAAGCGCCAGCTCGGATGATGGCAAACATCACCACACGCAAGGGTTACGAAGGCATCGCCGTCGCGGTGCCGGTCACGGTGCCCTATATGCGTTACTCGACGCGCAGCGCCCACTGGTTCCTCGGTCAGGCCATCCAGGCGCTGATCAAACAAAGCGGTGTGCCCAAGGAACAGATCGACGGCCTCACGGTGAGCAGCTTCTCCCTCGGACCCGACACGGCGGTGGGCGTCACTCAGCACCTGGGGCTCTCGCCGCGCTGGCTTGACCACATCCCCACCGGCGGCGCCAGCGGCGTGATGGCATTACGCCGCGCCGCGCGTGCGGTTCAGGCGGGTGACGCCAGCATCGTCGCTTGCGTGGCAGCGGACACCAACCAAGTCGATTCCTTTCGCATGATGCTCGGCAGCTTCAGCAGCTTCGCGCGTGACGCGACCTACCCCTACGGCTCGGGTGGCCCCAACGCTATATTCGCCTTCATCACCGCCAACTACATGCACAAGTACGGGGCGCGACGCGAGGACTTCGGCCGCATTTGCGTCGACCAGCGCACCAACGCGCTGGCCTATGGTTCGCGCATGTTCAAGAAGCCTTTGACGCTGGACGAGTACTTGGCCGCGCGGCCCATCGCCGACCCGATCCACCTGTTCGACTGCGTGATGCCCTGCGCCGGGGCCGAGGCCTTCCTGGTGATGAGCGAGGAGCGCGCCCGCGACCTCGGCCTGCCCTTCGCCACGATGCGTGGCGCAATCGAGCGCCACAACGCCTTTTCCACCGACCCCGTGATGGAACGCGGCGGCTGGCTGGTCGACCGCGCCGAGCTCTATGCGATGGCCGATGCAAAGCCTGCTGACATTGATTTTTTACAGGCCTACGACGACTATCCCGTCATCGTGATGATCCAGTGCGAGGATCTGGGCTTTTGCGACAAGGGCGAGGGCCCGGCCTTCGTGCGCGCCCACGGTATGACGTTCGCAGGCGACTTCCCCATCAACACCTCAGGCGGCCAGCTCTCCACCGGCCAAGCCGGTGCGGCGGGTGGCTTCATGGGTGTGACCGAGTCGATTCGGCAGCTCACCAACCACGCCGAGGGCCGCGCTGTGAAGGACGCTCAGCTCGGCCTGATCGGCGGTTTCGGCATGGTGACCTACGACCGCTGCCTGTGCACCGGCGCGGCGATCCTGGGGCGCTCGTCATGAGGAGACTGGCATGACCATGCCCCTGATGCGCCCCAAGCGCAAGAACCCGATCCTGCGCACGCGGCAGATGAACCTGCCGCCCTGGGCCCGCAGCCGCGTGGCGATGGGGCTGACAGTGGCCGCCGCCGAGGGCCGCTTCGAGCTGCAGGTCTGCGAGGACTGCGCCACCGTGCAATACCCGCCGCGTGAAGCCTGCTGCGCTTGCGTGTCGCCGCGCCTGAAGTGGCGGCCGCAATCGGGTGCCGGGCAGTTGCTTGCCACCACGACGCTCCACCACAGCAACGACCTCTTCTTCCGCGAGCGCCTGCCATGGCGCCTGGGCCTGGTGCATCTGGACGCCGGCCCGACGCTGATGGTGCACCTGCATGGCGACGTCGGCGACAAGCCCCAGCGCGTGACGGTCGGCGCCCGCCTGGACCGCGCTGGCCGCGCCGTGGTGATTGGATTCCCTCCATCGGAGACACAGAACATGGCTGACGACAAGATGTTGCGCGAGATGACGAGCGACCCCAGATTCCGCAAAGTGCTGGTCACCGACGGCAAGACCGGCGTCGGCCAGGCGCTGGTGCGCTCGCTGGTCAAGGCCGGGGCCGACATCGTGTGGGTGGGCCATGCCGAACCCTGGAAGAAGATGCCCGGCCTTGACGACATCACGGCGCTGCCGCAGGTGACGCTGGTGCCACTGGATCTGACCAACGGGCGCTCGGTGACCGAACTCGCCGGCGAGATCGGCGGCAAAGTCGACATCGTCATCAACAACGCCGAGTTGCACCGCAGCTTCGGCATCGCCGCTCGCCGCGGCACTGACGCTGCCAAGGCCGAGATGGACATCAACTACTTCGGCCTGCTGCGCCTGGCGCAGGAGTTCGGCCCGGCGCTCAGGGGCCGGGCAGCCGACGGCACGATCGGTGCCACCGCATGGGTCAATCTGCTGTCGATCTACGCATTGGCCAATTTTCCGCCGCATGGCACTTACTCGGCCAGCAAGGCGGCGGCGCATTCACTCTCGCAATGCCTTCGTGCAGAGATGCGGCCTGCGGGCATCCGCGTGGTCCATGTCTTCCCCGGACCGATCGACGACGAATGGAACCAGAACATGCCACCGCCCAAGCTCACGCCCGAGGCCGTGGCCAATGCCATCGTCAAGGCATTGCGCGATGGGATCGAAGATGTCTACCCGGGCGACGTGGCGCAAGAGTGGCTGGAGCGGTGGCGCGAAAACCCCAAGGTGCTGGAGCGCGAACTGGCTGCAGGCGGATGACCATGATGAACAACACCCAACTCCTTGCCGCTCTGGCCGGCGCACTCACCAGCGGCGGCATCCGCGTGGTGGACCTGACTCAGACGCTCACGCCCGACTTTCCGCAAATCGCCTTGCCGCCCGAGATGGGGCAGTGCTGGCCCTTCCGGATCGAAGAGGTGTCGCACTACGACGAGCGCGGTCCCGGTTGGTACTGGAACAATTTTTCCTGTGGTGAGCACACCGGCACGCATTTCGACGCGCCGATCCATTGGATATCAGGCCGCCACCTGCCCAACAACGCAGTCGATACGATTCCTCCACAGCACTTCGTGGCGCCGGCCGTGGTGATTGATTGCGTCGACAAAGTCAAGGCCGATCCGGACTACCTGCTCAGCGTGGCCGACATCGCGGCCTTCGAGGCTCAGCATGGACGCATCCCTGCGGGCAGTTGGGTGCTGATGCACACCGACTGGAGCAAGCGGCAGGACCCCGAGGCTTACCAGAACTTCGACGAGACTGGCCAACACACACCCGGCCCGAGCAGTGAGGCGGTGCAGTTCCTTGTCGAGAAGCGCGACGTGCTCGGTTTCGGTTCCGAGGCCATCGGCACCGATGCCGGTCAGGGCTACCACCTGCGCCCGCCATACCCCTGCCATTACTTCATGCACGGGGCAGGACGCTACGGCCTGCAATGCCTGACCAACCTGGACCAGTTGCCGCCCACCGGCAGCGTGCTGATCTGCCCGCCGCTGAAAATCCAGCAAGGCAGCGGCAGCCCGCTACGTGTGCTGGCACTCGTCGGAGCCTGACAGTGAAACCACGCGGCGTCGCCCTCGTCACGGGCACCAGCACGGGTATCGGCAAGGTGCTGTGCGAGCACCTGCTGGATAGCGGCCATGAGGTGGTGGCGATGGCACGGCGCAAGACCGAGATCGAGCACCCGCGCCTGCACAGTGTGAGCGTCGATCTGACCGACCGCGCCGCCACTGCGCAAGCCGCGGCCGAAGTGACGAGGCGATTCGCCATCACCACCTTCGTGCACAACGCCGGCATCATCCGCCCCGCCTTGCTGGGCGAGGTCAAGCTCGAAGACCTCGATGCCTTGACCGAGTTGCACCTGGGCAGCGCCATCACAATTGCGCAGGCGGTGCTGCCGACGATGCGCGCGCTGGGTTTCGGCCGCATCGTGCTGCTGTCTTCGCGCGGCGCGCTGGGTCTGGCCACCCGCAGCGTTTACTCGGCCACCAAGGCCGGCATGATCGGCATGGCACGCACCTGGGCGCTTGAGTTGGCGCCCGCGGGTATCACCGTCAACGTCGTCGCACCAGGCCCGATCCGCGGCACCGAGATGTTCCACGCGGTGGTACCCGCCGAAAGCGAACGCGAGCACAAGCTGGCCGAAGCCATCCCTGTCAAGCGCCTGGGTACACCAGAAGACGTGGCCCGCGCGGTGGACTTCTTTGTCGACCCCGGCAATGGTTTCATCACGGGGCAGGTGCTCTATGTGTGCGGCGGAGCGAGCATCGGCAGCGTGACGATCTGATCCCGCCCGCCCTGGAGCGGACGGGCGTGGCTTATACGAACAGCTTCATTGGTACAGAATCGGCTCGCCAACTACGGCCCTTGTAGCTTGCGGGCAAAGTCACGACGCTGTGACGCCGATCACACCGCGGCGCACCTGGTCGCGCTCGATCGATTCGAACAGCGCCTTGAAGTTGCCTTCCCCGAAACCGTCGTCTCGCTTGCGCTGGATGAACTCGAAGAACACCGGGCCGACCATCGTCTGCGAGAAGATCTGCAGCAGCAGCCGTGCATCGCCTTGCTGTGTCGAACCGTCGAGCAGGATGCCGCGCATCTTCAGTTCGCCCACCGGCTCGCCATGCCCGGGCAGGCGCTCCTCTAACATCTCGTAGTAGGTGGCCGGTGGCGCGGTCATGAAGGGCACGCCGCGGGCTTTGAGCTTGTCCCAGGCCACGAGCAGGTCGTCACAGGCCAGCGCGATGTGCTGGATACCCTCGCCGTTGTACTGCATCAAGAACTCTTCGATCTGCCCCGCGCCGCGCGACGATTCCTCGTTCAGCGGGATGCGTATCCTGCCGTCGGGCGAGGTCATGGCCTTGGAGGTCAGGCCTGTGTACTCGCCTTTGATGTCGAAGAAACGGATCTCGCGGAAATTGAAGATGCGCTCGTAAAACGCCGCCCAGTAGCCCATGCGGCCGCGGTAGACGTTGTGCGTCAGGTGGTCGATCAGTTGGAAGCCGCAACCCGGGGGGTGGCGATCGACACCCGGCGCGAATTCGAAGTCGATGTCGTAGATCGACTTGCCGTCTTCATAGCGGTCGATCAGGTACAGCGGCGCGCCACCGATGCCCTTGATGGCCGGCAGGCGCAACTCCATCGGGCCGGTGGGGATCTCGATCGGCTGGGCGCCGAGTTCCAGAGCGCGCTCGTAGGCCTTATGTGCGTCGCGCACTCGAAACGCCATGCCGCAGGCTGACGGACCATGCTCGGCAGCGAAGTACGCCGCCTGGCTGCGCGGCTCATGGTTGACGATGAAGTTGATGCCACCCTGACGGTACAGAGTGACATCCTTCGATCGATGCCGCGCCACGCGGCTGAATCCCAGAGTCTCGAACACGGCCTCGAGCGCGCCGGGTGTGGGCGAGGCAAACTCAACGAATTCGAAGCCCTCCAGGCCCATCGGGTTGTCAAACAGGTCGGCCAATTCTTCGCTCCTCTGGATGCGCTTGCACGGTAGGCACCAGCATATGCAATCCGACACCTCGAGGCTGATGAACGGGGCAGGTGTGCTTATGCAAGCCTGGCGCCAACCTCGAATCGCATAGGTCCTGGCCCGCTGTGCAAGGTTTTTGGCATTGATCGCATGCAGGCCATGACTTACCGCAAATGACGACTCGGCCACGCCGGTCCATCGTCACCGCTGCGTGCAGCGTTTGCTCTGCCAGCCAATATGCAGCCGGCTTCGTTTACGGAATCCGAACGGCGCCAGTTCCTGTCCGAACCCCGAACCAACGCATGCAAGCCATGAGTGCCTTCGTAGGTGTTGACGACCTCCACGTTCACCAGGTGACCTGCAACGCCGGCCTCAGCGTGGACCTCGACCATTAGCGGCAAGGCCATTGGCATATCCTGTGGGCCGCGCCCAGTAGAGCGGTTCAAGCAGTTGCAGCGTCATGCGGCGTTCTGCGCCTGAAAGCCCTCAATCGCCGTGCGCAGAAACGCCGGTATGGCGATGGACTTGTGCGTAGCGAGATCGGTGGTGACCAGCACTTGTGTGATTTTCACGCGCAATTCGTCGCCGTAGCGACAACTCAGATCCAAGGTGAAGGACTTGCCACCCAAGCGGCGTACAGCCAGATCCAGCACGACCCGTTCGCCCATGCGACTGGGTGCGCTGAATACACACTCCAGGGCCACGGTCGGCAGGCCGATACCCAAGTCGCGCACCACGTGGGCATAACCCAGGCGAAGACCCTGGTCGAACCAGTCTTCGACCAGCCCGTTGAACATCACCAGGTACTGCGGGAAAAAGACGATCCCGGCGGGGTCGCAGTGCGAGAAGCGGATGAGCGCCTCGCGCTCGAACACAGTGCCGCTCATGGGCGTTGGCCTTTCAGCAGCTCGATGTCATCCCAATGTGCGAACGATTGCTCGATGGCGTCGGACTTGTCGTGGCCCCACTCTCGCATGTTGTCCGTCGGGGCGTCGTCATGGGGCTCAAGTTTGCTCATCAGCGGGGGGAAGTACAAGCCGGCGGGGCCGCCGTTGATGGAGGAGATCTTCATGGCAACTCAGCGGTTGACGTTGACGACGACGCGACCGCGAATGCGACCGGCGAGGATGTCGGCGCCGGCCTGCAGCGCCTCACCCAAGCCGATTTCGTGGGTAATCGCTTCGAGTCGATCCAGGTCCAGGTCGATCGCCAGCCGGTCCCAGGCCGCACGCCGCACGGCCTGCGGCGCCACCACGCTGTCGACGCCGTACAACGTGATGCCGCGCAGGATGAACGGTGCTACCGTGGCCGGGAAGTCCATGCCTTGTGCCAAGCCGCAGGCCGCAACCGCGCCACCATATCGCGTGCCAGCGCAGGCGTTGACCAGCGTATGGCTGCCAACCGAATCGACCACGCCGGCCCAGCGCTCCTTGCCCAGCGGCTTGCCGGGGCCCGAGAGTTCGTCCCTCGCGATGATGTCGGCAGCACCCAGGCTCTTGAGGTAGTCAGCCTCCTGCAGCCGTCCGGTGGAGGCCGCGACGCGAAAGCCGAGTTGGGCCAGCAAGGTGATCGCCACACTGCCCACGCCGCCGTTGGCGCCAGTGACCAGGATGTCGCCGCTGGCCGGCGTTAGGCCATGCCGCTGCAAGGCCAGCACACACAGCATCGCGGTGTAGCCGGCGGTGCCGATGGCCATGGCCTGGCGTTCGGTCAGACCTGCTGGCAGCGGCATCAACCAATCAGCCTTCACCCGCGCTTTCTGCGCCAGGCCGCCAGAGTGCGACTCGCCCACGCCCCAGCCATTGAGCACAACCTTGTCGCCGGGCTTGAAACGGGCATCGTCGCTCGCCTCCACGGTACCGGCGAAATCAATGCCCGCATGGAGGGGGAATTTGCGCACCACCGGCCCCTTGCCGGTAATTGCCAGTCCGTCCTTGTAGTTGATGGTGGAGTACGCCACGCGCACCGTCACGTCGCCGGCCGGCAATGCGCTCTCATCCACTTCCTTCAGGCCGGCACGGTAACCGGATTCGTCCTTCTCGACGACGATGGCTTTGAACATGGTGCTGGTCGCCTTTTCAGAGTAAGAAGTCATTCGATGCGGTCGACCGACGGCTTGGGCCGCCGGTCCCAGACAAGTTTGAAGACATCGGGCCTGGCGTAATGTCCGTTGGGGTCGTACCAGAGCTTGGCTCGCACGATGAGCGAGAGGTCGACTTCACCCAGGACAAGCCGTTCCTCGTCGAACACCGGCTTGGTGATGTATTCGCCGCCCGGCGCGATGATGGCGCTGCCGCCATGTGCGTTCCAGTACTGCGGCTCGGACGTCACGATGGCGGCCAAGTCAGCCGGCAGCCGGTCGTGGCTTATGACTTCGCGGGCGACGATCACGGCGCAACCGTTCTCGAACGCAGTCTGCCGCGTTGCGGCATCCACGATACCGTCAAGCATGGCCATACCGGGAAACACCGATGCATGTACCTGCACGCCCGTGCTGCCCAACGCGTAGCGCGCCAGGGCCATGTGGTGCTCCCAGCAGATCAGGCCGCCGAAGCGCCCGACGTCGGTGTCGTACGAGTCCAGATCCGAGCCGTCGCCCAGGCCCCAGACGAGTTTCTCGTTGGCGGTGGGCATCAGCTTGCGGTGTCTGCCCAACACGCTGCCGTTGGCGCCAAGATAGACAGCGGTGTTGTAGATCGTGCCACCATCGCGTTCGTGTACGCCGATCTGGACATTGCAGCGAGCGCGCCCGGCAGCTTCGGCCAACTTTGCAAGCTCGGGCCCGGGGATGGTGATCGCCTGCTCGAACAGCCGTTGGTAGCACTGCCTGAATTCAGTTGTGCGCGGCGCACCGGCCCAGTAGCAGTAACCCTGCAGCCAGGTCTCGGGGAAGACCAGCACGCGCACCCCTTCGCGGCCAGCCTGCTCGATGATCTGGACGGCACGCGACAGCCCGGCGGCAGTGTCGAGCATGGAAGGCGCGAATTGCGCTGCGGCAGCGACGAACTTGCTCATGTAGTGACCTTCCTCAGCCAAACGAGTACTCGACGACCTGCTGGCGCATATAGCTCTCCATGCCCTTCAAGCCGCCTTCGATGCCAAAGCCAGATTGCCGCGCCGGCTCAGCCGATTGGTTGAGCATTGAGCCTTCGGTGGGCATCGGCGAGGCCATGACCTTGACCTTGCCCACCTTCATGCGAGAGGTGATGTCGTTGGCATGTTTGATGTCACGCGTCCACAACGTAGCCGCCAAGCCAAAGTCTCCACTGTTGGCGATGGGAAGCACGTCGTCTACGCTATCGAAACGGTTGACGGTCAGCACCGGGCCGAAGATTTCCTCGATGTTCAGGCGACTGTCTGCGCCAAGGCCGGAGAAAACGCTGGGCTGAAGGTAGTAGCCCCCCGCAGGCAAGTCCTGAGTCTGGCGGCCGTCCACCAGGAGCTGCGCTCCCTCGGCAATGCCGGCGCCGATGTACTCGAGCGCGATGTCGCGCTGCCTTGCGTTGGCCATCGCGCCATACTGCGTGGCCTTGTCTTGTGGATGGCCGGCCCGGATCGAGCGCGCCACGCCGATGATGCGGTCCAGCAGCGGTGCATACAGATCCTTGTGCACGTAGAGGGCAGAGCGCGCCACGCACAGTTGACCGCAGTTGGCAAAAGCGCCCATCACAATCTGCATCGCCATGCCGTCAAGGTCGCTTGATGCCATGTCGCCCAGCACGAACTCTCGGTTCTTGCCCCCGCACTCCAGCAGCAGCGGCTTGATCGCCGAGCCGCCGATGGCGGACATCAAGGCGCGACCAGTTGGGGTGGAACCGGTGAAGGTGACCATGTCGACATCGGCATGGCGCACCAGCAGGTCGCCGCTGGCGCCATTACCTTGCACGATGTTGAGCACACCTGCCGGCAAGCCTGCATCGATGGCCAGGGTGGCCAGCAGTTCGGATGAGCGGGGCGAGATCGACGAGGGCTTGACGATGACGCTGTTGCCCGCAGCCAGCGCCGGCGCGATCTTCAGGCAGGTGTTGACCAGTGGATAGTTCCACGGCGTGATGGCCACCACAACGCCACGCGGCCGTCGGACCTGCACCTCCATCGACTGCGCACAGGTGGGTACCGTGGCACCGGTGTAGTGCTTGTCCAGCACCTCGGCGTAGTAGCGGATGAAGGCCGCCGCGATGCGCGATTCGAACATCGCACCCGAGATCGGTTTGCCGACATCGAGTGAATCCGCCAGCGCCAGCGCTTGCCCGTTGGCCTCGATGCCGGCGGCAAACTTCAGCAACACGCCGCGCCGCCCCATCGGACTCATGCGCGCCCAGCGGCCGTCGTCGAAGGCGGCGCGCGCCGAGGCCACCGCCGCATTCACCGTGCCGGCACCGGCGGCCGTGAAGCGCAAGGCGGCTGAACCGTCGGCCGGGTTGTGGGTCTGCACCTGAGCATCACCGTCGGCAGCCGAAAAAAAACCTTCGATAAAAGCGTCCCCGCGAAAGGGCAGATCATTGGTCAGTTGGGTCGATGGGGTGTTCATGATTACCTTTGGTCAAATCAAACGGTGCGGCGCGCGGCCAACACCAGGTCGGAAGCTTTCTCGCCGATCACGATGCAGGTGGCGTTGATATTGCCGGCAGGAATGGTCGGGATGACCGATGCATCCGCCACCCACAGGCCCTGAACCCCACGCACGCGCAGCTGCGGGTCAACGACGGCCATTTCGTCATTGCCCATGCGTGCGGTGCCGCAGGGGTGGTACATGAGAAAAGCGGTCTGACGGATGAATTCCTGCCACTGTTCGTCGCTCTGCACCTGAATGCCCGGAAGGCGCTCGTCAGTGATGAAGGGCTTGAAGGCATCAGTCGCCATGATGCGGCGTGCGATGCGGCAGCCTTCAATCAGATGCTGCAGGTCGGTCGGGTGACCCACCAGCGGGTAGCGAATCACCGGCCGTGCGTCGGGGTCGGCACTTGCGATGTCGATCTGGCCGCGGCTGTGCGCGCCCGTCAGGCCGATAGCGAATCCTGCTGCCGGCTTCGGGTACGGGCGCGGGCCGCTCTCGGTGAACTCGAAGGCCAGCGGCGAGAAGATGATCTGCAGGTTGGGCGCCGGCAAGTCGGCCTGCGAACGCACGAAGGCCTGTGCGTGGCCGATCACCATCGCCAGCGGGCCTCGCTTATTGAAGACATAGTTGAATAAGTGCGCGACATTGCGCAGCGGTCCCAGGTCGCTGTTGATTGTGGGCACGGCGCTGTGAAAGCCCACGCGCACCGCAGCATGTTCCTGCAGGTTTTGACCGACACCGGGCAGGTCACGCACTGCCGCAATACCTAGTTTCGCCAGTCGTGCCGCCGATCCCAAGCCCGACCGCAGCAAGACGCTTGGCGTGGCCAACGATCCGGCGCTGATGATCACCCCGTGGGCGGCTTGTGCGGTAGCGGCGACGCCGCTGCGCCGGTATTCGACGCCAGTGGCGCGTCCCTCGGTGATCAGCACCTTCGTGACTGGGCAGTGCAGGCGCACAACCAGGTTGCGGCGGCCGCGGATCGCCTGAATGTAGGAACTGGCTGTACTGGCCCGCCTGCCCTTGCGTTGCGTGGCCTGGACATAGCCCACACCCTCGGCGCGCTCACCGTTCAGGTCGGCGTTGAAGGGGATGCCGATTTCCTGCGCGGCGGCAACGAAGGCCTTGTCGAGAGGGTGGCGGTTGCGTCCCTCTGAGACGGCCTGTGGGCCACCGGCACCGCGCCAGGCATCGCCACCTCGCTCGTTGTCTTCCATACGACGGAAGTAGGGCAGCAGATCGTCCAGTCCCCAGCCCGTATTGCCGGCCTTCGCCCAACTGTCGTAATCGTGACGGTGGCCGCGTACGTACATCATGCCGTTCAGCGCACTGCCCCCACCGAGCATCTTGCCGGCAGGCCACATGTCCACCATGCCCTTGCGCGAAGCGTCGGGCTCGGCCATGTATTGCCAGTTCATATCCTTGCGACCTAGCGCGATCGGCACGCCGGCGGGCACCTTGCTTATCAATGTGTCGCTTGAACGTCCGGCCTCGAGCAGCAGCACGCGCGTACTCGGATCGGCTGACAGCCGGTTGGCCAGCACGCATCCGGCCGAGCCACCACCCACAATGATGTAGTCCCAGTTCTCCATCTCGCTCACCCTTGCTCCATGGCACCGAATAGCACGCCGTCGTCGTGCTGCAGAACGACCAGGCGCGCACGCTGCTCGCAGCGTGGCGGTGCAGCCCCCACCCAGCGTGTAACCAAACGAACGCCCTCGGCCAGATCGAGTACTACCAGCGCGTAAGGCCCTAGAGCGCTGAACAGCGCCGGCGCTGCGTGTACCACTGTGGCGCTGTAGACGGTGGCATCTCCGCTGACGGGATGCCAGCCCATGCCCACGGCGCCGCAATCGGGGCAATTCGCCTTGGGTGGAAAAGTCAGGCGACCACAGAGTTCGCAGTGCGCCACGCCGAAGACACCGCCGGCCAGGCGCGTCCAAAAGGGTTCAGATTGCTGGCTTATGCGCGGGGCAAGTGCCCTCGAGCCGTGAACCACAACGAACTCGAGCTCGTTCATTGGATGCACCCCTTCACGCTGCGACCTCCAACACATGTACCAGCGCTGCGTTGTAGTTGCCCAATTCGCAGCAGTGCAGGGCGCGCTGCGCATCCTTGACCTGCCGCGTACCGGCCAGGCCGAGCAGTTGTTCGCGCAGCTCCAAAAGCCCGTATAGCCCGGTTAGCGATGGCGGATGCCCACGGGACAGGCAGCCTCCCGAAGTATTGACTGGCATGCGGCCACCAACGGCCGTGGCGCCGCTGGCAGCATCGGCGCCGCCACGGCCGCGTGCGCTGATGCCAAGCGCCTCAGCAACAAGGATCTCGCTGATCGTGCACGGCGCATAGAGCTCAGCCAGGTTCAAGTCGACCATGTTCATGCCTGCGTCGGCTAGGGCCTGCGCCGTGGCTTTGCGAGCGGCGACGAAGTCGGTCATGTCGTGCGGACGGTCTCCGATTTGGTGGAAACCATCGTGCGCGAATCCCCGCCCACGCACAGTGATGAACGGGCGGCGCAGGCTGCGCGCAGCATCCCGATGGGTCAGCAGCAAAGCTACGGCGCCTTCACCTCGCGGCGGCACGTCCAGCAGGCCTAAAGGTTCGACGATCGGGCGTTTAGCCAGAACTTCAGCCTCTTCCAGTGGACGCCCGCGCATTTGCGCCAGCGGGTTGTCCAGGGCGTGGCGGCGATTCTTCACGGCCACGGCCGCGAGATCGCGCCGCGTGGATCCGGTCTCGTGCATATAGCGCGCAGCGTCGAATGCATACCAGCTGATCGGTGTGATGCCGAATGGCGATTGAAAATCGACATCGCCCACTGCCCGGATACCGTTGTTGGCGGCTTCGGCAGCATTGACATTACCGTCGAGGTTGATGCCCAATGCGAGCGCGAAGTCGCAATGGCCAAGCGCGATGTCGGCAGCCGCCTGGTCGAACGCCAGGCCACCAGTAATACCCATTTCCACCACCTCAGCAATGCGGCCGGTACAGCGCAGCCCCAGGTGCGCGGCGAGCATCGTGGCCAGGCCGAGTTGCCGCGTCGATGGCGGTGGCAATGTCAGCACCAGCGAGCCGACTTCCGCCGCTGCTACGCCTGCCTCGGCCAGCATGCGCTGTACCAGCGCGCCAAGGATGTCCTGCTCGAAACCCAGGGCAATCGCACCGTCCCGCGGTGACAGTCGTCCTACCGGCAGCGCGGCCGCGCCAACGATAGCCACTTCACGCACAGCACGCTTCATGATTGGCTGGCACCAGTCGCAAGCCACTGCTCACGCAACAGACGCTTCTTGACCTTGCCGGAGTCTTCGCGCGGCAGCGTCAGATCGAATCGAATTTCGCGTGGCAGCTTGTAGCTGGCCAAGCTGGCCCGCAGGCCAGTCATGACGTCGGCTTGGGTCAGCGTCTCGTCGCTGCGCTCCACGGCGGCGACCACGCGCTCTCCCATCTCGGCGTCGGGCAGGCCGAACGCGGCGGCATCCTTCACGCCGGGCAGATTCAGTAGCACGGCTTCGATCTCAGCGGGGTAGATGTTCACCCCCCCTGCGATCACCATGTCGGATTTGCGGTCGTTGATGACCAGCGAGCCATCGTCGGTCAGATAGCCCACGTCGCCCGTGCAGAGAAACCCGTCGCGGCGCAGCGACTGCGTCTTGGCTTCGGCACGGTGGTAGGAGACGAAGTCGGTGGTTTCGCTGCGGATGCAGATCTCGCCCGCCTGACCGGGTGGCATGGGTCGGCCGTCGTCGCCGTCGATGCGGATCTGCACACCCAGCGCCGGGCGACCCACCGTGCCGGGATGCGCCAGCCATTGCGCGCTGTCGCTCACGGTGATGATGCCGGTCTCGGTCATCGCGTAGTACTCACCGATGACGGGTCCCCACCACTCGATCATCTGGCGCTTGACCTCGGGCGGGCAAGGTGCAGCACCATGCATGACACAGCGCAGGCTCGATAGGTCGTGCCTTGCTCGCACCTCGGCCGGCAGTGCCAGCAGGCGTACAAACATTGTCGGCACCATGTGCAGGTGGGTGATGCGATGAGATTCGATGAGCGCCAGCAACTCGCCCGCATCGAACTTGGGCTGCAGCACCAGCAGTCCGCCGCTGCGCAGCACATTCATGCCGTAGGCGTTGGGGGCCGAGTGGTACAGCGGCCCGGTCATCACCGCGCGCGGCGGCGCCTGACCCTCGACCGCTGTCAAACCGTAAGCAGCGATCGTGCGCCGCTGCGCAGCCTGGGCCACCTCGGGCGGCACGTTGCCCGCGCGCTGCACGCCCTTCGGTACACCGGTCGTGCCCGATGTGTAGAACATCGGGCCCGCGATTGGCACGGCACCTGCTTGCCAGGGCTCGAACGTACCTAGCCAGCTGTCCCATTCAGGGAATCCGGCGGTCTGCGTCGTCTCCGCGGCGGCGGCATAGGCATGCCGAACTTCGGGCGGCGTGCGCACGACGATGGTCGAAACACCGCAGCGCGCCACCACCGCCTGCACGGCCGGCGGGAATATGTCGGCATGTACGACCAGCACGCGCGCGCCGCAGTCGACCAGGATGTAGGCAACTTCTTCGGGCGTGAGATGCCAGTTCAGTGGCACGGTGGACGCACCCAGCAACGCCGCGCCTTGCGTAGCCTGCAAGAAGGCGAAGTCGTTGCGCAATAGCAGCGCCACGCGCGCACCCTGCTGCACACCGAGGCTGGCGAAGCCCGAAGCTGCGCGCCGACTGCTTGCAGACAGCGCGTCGAGAGACAGGTGGCGGTCCGCGCTGAGGATACCGGTTCGACCAGAGAGATTCATGACAGGGAGATTGCTATGCAGTTGGGGCAAGAGCCGCAGAGCCGCAGGATATACGGGTGGATGGTCTTGCGCTTATGCAGGTAAAGCCCAGGCTATTGCCATCGCGCGCACTTGCTGCACGCCGCTTTGATCGCAATGCTGCGTTGGATGATCGCAAGCAATGGGCGGGCGCATCTCCACTACGATCGACTCATGCAACAGCAAGTGCGCGGGCGCGAGGAGGCTTGAGTCGATGTCGATCCAACAGTTTTTTTCAGAAGACTATTTCACTGCGCGTGACAAGTTCCGGGCGGCGTGCCAGATTCACGGCACATCGGTGCAAACCTTCGCGCATCCCGAACTCGACGGTGCCGGCGTGGCACTGTCCACTGAGGTGGCGTGGTTCGGCCCGAGCAATGCTTCGCGATTGCTGGTGCTGGTGTCTGGCGTGCACGGCGTCGAAGCCCTGCCCGGTTCGGCTTGCCAAACGGGCCTGGCAGCCAGTGGGAGCCTATGCGATCTTCCTGCCGATACGGCTGTCTTGATGGTGCATGTCATCAACTGCTGGGGCGCGGTACATCTGCGCCGCAATACCGAGGGAAACGTTGATCTGTGCCGCAACTTTATGGACTTCAGCAAACCGTTGCCGACACGTCCCGACTACGAGGAAATCCATGCAGCGGTGAACTGCCCTGAGCGCCTGGGACCGCTGCGCGATGCGGCAAGCGGCGAAATCGAGTCCTTCGTCCGGCGCAAGGGCATGGACGGATATATCCAGGCATTGATGGGCGGGCAATATCAGCACACCGACGGCTTTTCCTTCGGCGGGACAGAGCCGGTGTGGGCGCACCGCGCTCTGGTTGCGATCTTGGCTGAGTACGGCCAGCAGGCGCGAAAGGTCTGTGTTGTCGAGTACCACACCGGCCTCGGCCCCTGGGCCTATGGTATGGCTGTGACGATGCACACCGAAGCCGACTGCGCTCGGGCCAAGCATTGGTTCGGCCCATGGATCGTGGCCCCCAACCAGCGAGAAAAAGATCGGCTGGGCGACGCATACAGAGTTCACGGGCACAGCACTGAGGGCTATCTGCGTGCCCTTTCGGGCGCCGAAACTACCGCCATCGTGCTCGAATACGGGACCTACCCGCCGCAGGAATCGTTGCCGGCGATGCTCGACGACCACTGGCTCACGGTACATGGTGATGAAAATACTGCGGTCGGGCAAGCGATAAAGCAACGCATGCTGCGCCTGCACTATCCGCAGGACCCCGATTGGCGCCAGGCGGTGTGGGATCGATCGAAGCAAGTCGTAGGTCAGGCCTTGCGCGGCCTAACCAGTACGTCCTGATCAGGGTGCAAGCGACGACAGATAGGCCACCACGTCGCGAATCGCTCGTTCGTCGCGCAATGTCTTGCGCGCCACATCCGTCATCTGCTGCCCAAGATCGTTGCCCGCTGCGGCGCGCCGGTCGAACTTGAAGTGCTGCAGCTGGGTGACTGTGTACTGCTCACCCAGCCCGGCCGCACGTGGTGCATTCAGCGCGGCTTGGCCTTCGCCACTTGCACCGTGACATGCGATGCACTGTGCTTGATACAGCTTGCGGCCCGCCTGCACGCTACCTTTGACAGCGCGATCGCTGCGTACTGCTGGCAGACTGGAGATATGGGCCGCCAGATCAGCTATCAGGGCCTCGTCCGGGAGCGAGCGGGCCAGCACGCGCATTCGGTTTCCTGCGACATCGTCGGGGTGCATGCCGCGCAGACCCGCACGGTAGGCCCTGAGCTGTCGCTCGACATAGGCGGGCGACTGGCCGCCGAGTGGGGGCGCGTCCATCGATGGTGGACGCTCGCCGCCAGCGCCATGGCAGGTGGCGCACATCACATAGGCTTGGCGCCCGCGCGCTGCATCGGGGGCTGAAGCGGCAGCACTCGGCGGTGCTGGCTGTGCACAAGCCGCCAGCGTCACCATCGACATCAGTGCCAGCAAGAGTTTGCGAGCGGTTCTCTTTTTCATCATTGCGGGCCTCACGGATGGGCGCTCAGGACTTGCGATTGCCCATGTCGACGATGATGCTCCAACGGCCATCGCCTTGGCGTTCCCAGAGGATGAAGAACTTGCCTTCGCCGCCCAAACCGCTGTCCTTGCCGTCGCTGCGCATCAGGAGGCGCGTGCTGTAACTGCCGCGCGTATAGGCCCAGGCGCCGTTGACCCGCACTTCCTCGACGGTGACGTCGAAGCGGTCAATTTTCAGGTGTGTGGCTACCATCTTGCCAAACTCAGCGATGGCCGCTTGACCCACATCGGCAGGCCGTCGATCATGCAGCCCCACGGCGTTGGGTGCAAACGCAGCGGCCCACCCATCGGCGTCGCCACGAACAAACGGGGCAACGTAACGCTCCTTGAACAGCCGCTCGAAGTCGACAGGACTCGGCGCAGGCGGTGCTATGGCACAACCGGCCAATCCCACAATCGTCAACAGAGCTGACCCGATTGCGCAGGCGCCAACGATGTTCCTACTGCTCATGCGAGCCCCTTGGCAGCGACCGCTTGCTCGTCCAGCATGCGGCGGACTTCGTCGTGGCGCTCACGGGTGAGCGGGTAGTTGAACAGCATCAGCATGCCCGGCAAGGCGATAAACACCGGCAGCACCAAAGCCACCATGTTCAATGCACGCACACCGTCCACCGTGTTATCACCGGCTGCATTGAAACCCAGTGCGCCGGCCAAGGCCATGCCAATCCCGACGCCACCTGCCATGGCCACCTTCTGCACGAAATGGTAGAGCGCCATGTAGAGTGCAGCGTCGTCCTTGGCACCATGCAAGCGCCCGTAATCGATCGCATCGGCCACTAACGCCGGCGGCATCACCCAGATGGCGCTGGTCGTGGTACCTAGAAGTGCGTACAGCGCGATTGCGTAAGGCAATGCTCCCGGCGGCACCAGCATGAACAGCGGCAGCGGCAACATGAATGCCAACGCACCGAGCACCAGCACGCGATGCCTGCCGATGCGATTGGCGAGCTTGAGCATTAGAGGCAGACACAACAAGCCGACAGCGTACTGCGTGAACACGAAATAGAGCATTGCACTGTTCTGCAACTTGAGCGTGTGTTGCACGATGAAGATAACCAGCGCATTGAATATGCTGCCGCCAAGCCAGATGAGCAGTACGCCTATCAACAACCGAGCCAGTAGCTTGTTTTTACGTAATCCACGTAGGGCCTGCAGCAACGATTGCTTGCCGGTATCGACGAACTCTCCCATCGGTGCATTGCGCAAAGCCAGGAATGTCGTGATCGGGAACAGCACCGTTACCGTGACTACAAACACGAAGGCGATCTCGCGCAAGCTGGGGTTGGTCTTGCCTTCGATCAGCACCAGCACGACCAGTGGCAGCACCGTGGCCAGTACCGTCCCGAGCATGCCCGCACCTTCCCTCATGCCGTTGATGCGTGTTCGCTGCGCATAGTCACGTGATAGCTCGGCACCCCAGGACAAGTACGGAATTTGCACCAGCGTCAGGCAGATGTAGAACGCCACCGCCGAAACTAATAGATAGGTCGTACTCGCGCCTGCAGGTGGCGCGCAAAGCACCCAGGCCATGACCATCAGCAGCGGAACGCCCACCGCGATCCAGGGTTTGCGCCTGCCCCAGGTCGTGCGCGTGCTGTCGGACATGCTGCCAACCCAAATATCGACGAAGGCATCCACGCCCCGTGCGATGAAGAAAATCCCGCCCACCGCAGCAATACTGACGCCCGCCTCGATCGCATACAGCGGTGGGATGTAGACGATGATTTGCATGATGAGCATCGCCAGCGGTATGGCGGGCGATGCGTAGCTCAGCAGCGCTGCGCGGCTGGGGCCGTCGGATGTCGATGTCGCCATGCTTGCCTTTCGGAGGTGTCACCCGGCGCCGCCAAAAGCAGCTTTCTCAGGTGTTGCTAGCCTATAGGCGCAGGCGCCGTCCAGCCTTTGCAGCACCCCGGCGGACTTATGCGCGCGCTGGCGGAACGCCGGCACTCTGCCGTACGGAGCGTGGAGGCAATCCGAAATGGCGTTTGAACGCCGTCGTGAAGTTGCTTGGGTAGTCGTAACCGACCTCGAAGGCGATGTCGGTGATGGAGCGGTCGGTGGCCTCGAGCAACTTGGCGGCGAACTCCATGCGCACGCGCTGAGAAAAGTCGAAGATGGTTTCACCGAACAGACGCTTGAAGAGTTGCATCATCCGCGATGCATTCATGCCGACACGTGCGGCCAATTCACCGACCTTCAGTACCGCATTGAACTCGGTCTGCAGTATGCGGCGGGCTTCGCGCAATTGCTCGAAATCGCTCTTCGAGATCCGATGTTCGATATGTTCTGGCTGTGCCAACTCGTTGGCAAGGACGTCCAGACTCAAAGCCAGGATTTCGTTGGCCTTGGCCAGAAAGTAGATGCGGCGCAGAGACCCGACCAATTCGCAAGACAGCAACGCCGAAACGGCCTGCGAGATGGTCGAACGCATCGTGATGGGCAGATAAAAGAACTCCTTGCACTCGCCCTGTGCATAGGCAGCCAATTGCGGCGAGACATTGATGAGTTCTGTGCCGAGTTCTCGCACCATCCATTCCGGTGTGCACACTATGGTCACAGACTGCTCGTGCTTTCCCGCGAAAGCGATCTCACGCTTGCGCAGCGGCGTCGGCATGAACAATGCCACAGCGGTGTGCTCGGCCACACGGGTCACGCCGCGATTTTCGAAATCGATGCCACCTCCGCCGGTTAGCCGGAAGTGGAACTTGATCAGCGCACGGTCGGGATGCTCAATCGTCACCTGTTCGGTGTAGCGAACATCGCTGACGATGATTGCCAAGCCATCGTCAAGGAGTACGAAATCCCGATGCCCTACGGCGCCGGTCGCCTTTGGGATGACCCGAATGCCACATTCCAGCGGAAACGGCTGATCGGTATCGGCGCGAAAAATCTCAAGAAGTTCTTCGCGGTCGAGGAGCCAGGAGCGTTCAGGAAACTCGGACAGATTCATCAAATCAGTATATTCGCTCAAGTTCTCGCAAGGTAGACGGGATTGCTTAGGATGCTCTGCATAAGCTCTGACGACTTGTGCGAGCGCGGCCTCGGGCGGTCTGCGGTGTTGCATTTTTTGCCAATCGCAGGCGTTGAATGATTCAAATTGCCATGGCTCTCGGGCGGACGGCAATTGATCGACGCTGCAAACAAGTCCGCCATGCTGAATCGAATGGGTTGGCCTCACTGCGAACCCTTGTTTGTCGCTTGATCGGAGCGATGGTGGCTTTGAAGCGCGTTGCCGCTTTTCCATCAACTGCGCCGGATCCGGTTCAGGAAAAGATTCAATTTCGAAGGACCTGGTGCTGGAAGTAGCGAGCTTTGACCACGCCAAAAGCCGTGGGCACCCCACCTGCTGGACTTGCACACCTTAAAAAATTTTGGCGAGTGTTGTTTGTTGGTCGCTGCGGCAAGGTACAAAAGCATGTACCGTTGGCTACATGGTGGCTACATGGAGTCATAAAGCAAGCAAGCCAAGAAAAAAGCACCTAGCATTTTTTCGCTAAGTGCTTGATTTAATTGCATTTTTTTGGTGCCGGAGAGATGAATCGAACACCCGACCTTCTCATTACGAATGAGCTGCTCTACCGACTGAGCTACACCGGCATCAAGCCTTGAATTATAGCCAGGATATTCTCATTCGGCTTGTAGATGGTAGGCCGTGACGCGTTCGACTTCGCGTTTGGAACCGAGCATGACGGCGACCCGCTCGTGCAACTGCGTGGGTTGCAGATCGAGGATGCGTTGCCGGCCGTTGGTGGCGGCGCCGCCGGCTTGTTCGACCAGGAAGGCCAGCGGGTTGGCTTCGTAGAGCAGGCGCAACTTGCCGGCACGGTGCGGTTCGCGCTTGTCCCAGGGGTAGATGAAGATGCCGCCGCGGGTCAGGATGCGGTGCACATCGGCGACCATCGAGGCAATCCAGCGCATATTGAAATCCTTGCCGCGCGGCCCGGTGGTGCCTGCCAGGCATTCCTCGACATAGCGCTGCATCGGCGCATCCCAATGGCGCTGGTTCGACATATTGATCGCGAATTCCTGCGTCTCGACCGGGATCCGCATGTTTTCAACAGTCAGCACGAATGAGCCCTGCTCGCGGTCGAGCGTGAACATCGAGACCCCGTCACCGAAGCTCAGGGTCAGCGTGGTTTGTGGCCCGTAGACGCAATAGCCGGCAGCGACCTGGCTGCTGCCGGGTTGCAGGAAGTCGTCTTCGGACACGCCTTTGTGGCCTTCGGCTTTTTTCAGCACAGAGAAAATCGTGCCGATGCTGACGTTGACGTCGATGTTTGACGAGCCGTCAAGCGGATCGAACATCAACAGGTATTCGCCCTTCGGGTAGCGGTTGGGCACTAGGTGGATGGCTTCCATTTCTTCGGATGCCATCGCAGCGAGGTGGCCGCCCCATTCATTGGCTTCGATCAGCACTTCGTTGGCGATGATGTCGAGCTTTTTTTGCACTTCACCCTGGACATTGGCACTGCCTGCCGAGCCCAGCACATCGCCGAGCGCGCCCTTGTTGACGCTGATGGCGATGCGCTTGCAGGCGCGCGCAACGACTTCGATCAGCAGGCGCAGTTCCTGCGGGATGCTGCCATGCTGGCGCTGTTGCTCGATCAGGTATTGGGTCAGGCTGATGCGTCGGTTCATATGGTGGCGGAATGGTTGAAATGTCGAGAAGCTGTTCAGGAAGCCAAGGCGCGGCTGATGATTTCGCGTACATCGCCCGACAGGTCGGGCTTGGCCGCGACCCGGCGGATCGCTTCCGCGGCGGCGCTGCGATAGGGCTCGGCCAGCGCCGTCCAGCGGTCCATCGCACGCGCCAGCCGGCTGGCCAGTTGCGGGTTGATCGCGTCAATGGCGAGTACCTGCTCGGCCCAGAATACATAGCCGGCCGCATCGCTGCGGTGGAAGGCGGCCGGATTGGCCAGGCAAAGCGAGAAGATCAGGCTGCGCGCACGGTTCGGATTCTTCAGCGTGAAGTCCGGGTGCTGCAACAGCTGTTTGACGCGTGCAAAGCTGCGGCCGTCGAGCTCGGGGGTGCGGCCTTGCAGGGCGAACCATTTGTCGATGACCAGCGCTTCGTCCTTGAACAAGGCGTGGAAGCGGGCCAGGGCAGGTTCGGCCAGTTCGGCATGGCCGTTGACCAGCGCAGACAGCGCGCCAAAGCGGTCGGTCATATTGCCCGCATCCTTGAAACGCTGATAGGCGCGACCTGGCCAGAGGCTGTCGGCGCTGCTGCTGGCGCCGAGCACCAGCATGCCCAGGGCCAGGTTGGCCAGCGCGCGTTTGCCGGCCGAGACCGGGTCGGGCTGGTAGCCGCCGATGATCTGGTTGGCTTCGAAGGCTGCCACCCAGTCGGCATGCAGCGCTGCGGCCAGTTGCTGCTGCGCTGCCAGCAAGGCCTTGTGGATTGCTTGCGGGTCGATGCCGGCACCTGTCGCCGCAATCTGTTCGGCCACATAGGCCTCGCCGGGCAATGTCAGCGCCAGTTCCTTGAAGGCCGGGTCGAGTTCCTGGTGGTTCAACAGCGCGCGCATGGCCTCGATATAGGCCTGGTCGAGTTGCAGCGGCAAGCCGGCGCGCAAGGCCGCCAGAATCTGGTTCAACGCCAGGCGCTGGCCAGCTTCCCAGCGATTGAAGGCATCGCTGTCATGCTGCAGTTGCACCAGCAGGTCGGCGTTGCTCAGCGCATCGACCAGCACCACCGGCGCCGACAGGCCGCGCAGCAAGGATGGCACTGGTTCAGCGGCGACATTGACGAAGGTGAACTGCTGCTCGGCCGATTCCAGCACCAGCACCTGCTCGTTGCCACCGGCCTCAGCTTCGCCCTGCAATTGCATAGGTATTGCCTGCCCATCGCGCCCGAGCAGGCCGATGGCCAGCGGAATCACCTGCGGCAATTTCTCCGGCTGCCCGGCGCTGGCCGGGTTGTGTTGTTGCAGGCTGAGCGTGTAGGTCTGCGCTGCGGCGTCGTAGGTGCCATGGGCTTGCACGCGCGGCGTGCCGGCTTGCGAGTACCAGCGCTTGAAGGCGTCGAGCCGTATCGTCAGCGCCGAGCCGGGGTTGGCATCGGCAATCGCTTGGGCGAAATCGTCGCAGGTCACGGCCTGGCCGTCATGGCGCTGGAAGTACAAGGCCATGCCGGCCTCGAAGCCGGCGCGGCCGACCAGCGTCTGCATCATGCGCACGACTTCGGCGCCTTTTTCGTAGACGGTGGAGGTGTAGAAGTTGTTGATCTCGGCATAGCTGTCTGGCCGCACCGGATGTGCCATCGCGCCGGCGTCCTCGGTGAACTGCCCGGCACGCAGGCCGCGCACATCCTGGATCCGGCAGACCGCGCGAGCCGAGGGGCTGCCGGCCATGTCCATGCTGAATTCCTGGTCGCGGAACACCGTCAGGCCCTCTTTCAGCGACAGCTGGAACCAGTCGCGGCAGGTGACGCGGTTGCCGGTCCAGTTGTGGAAATATTCATGCGCAACAATGCTTTCGATACGCGAAAAATCGGCATCGGTGGCAGTCGCCGGGCTGGCCAGCAGGGCCGAGGTGTTGAAGATGTTCAGGCCCTTGTTTTCCATCGCGCCCATATTGAAGTCGGACACGCCGACGATCATGAAGCGCTCCAGATCGAGCGGCAGCTTGAAGCGCGCTTCGTCCCAGATGATCGATGCGATCAGCGAGTTCATCGCATGCTCGGTCTTGCCCAAGTCGCCGCTGCGCACATAGACCTGCAGCAGATGGTCTTTGCCCGCACGGGTGCGGATGGCCTGCTCGCGCGCCACCAGAGCGCCCGCCACCAGGGCGAACAAATAGCTGGGCTTGGGGAAGGGGTCATGCCATTTGGCGAAATGGCGGCCGTTGTCGAGGTCACCCGACTCGAGCAGGTTGCCGTTTGACAGCAGCACCGGGTACTTGGCCTTGTCGGCGCGCAGCAACACGGTGTATTCGGCCATCACATCCGGACGGTCGAGGAAATAGGTAATACGGCGAAAGCCTTCGGCCTCGCATTGGGTAAAGAAGCTGCCGCCCGAGGTGTAGAGACCGGTCAGCGAGCTGTTTTTCTCCGGCGCGCAGGTGTTGCGGATTTCCAGCTGGAAGTCGGCATCGGGCGCGGTTTCGATCACCAGCATCTGGCCTTCGACGCGGAAGGAGACGCTTTCGCCATCAATCAGCACGCGCAGCAGGTTCAACTCTTCGCCATGCAGGCGTAGCGGGCCATGCGGCACGTCGCGGTTGCGCTCGACCTTCATCTTCGAGGCGACGATGGTCTTGGCCGGGTCGAGGTCGAATGTCAGCTCGACGCTGCGAATCCAGAAAGCTGGCGCCAGGTAGTCTTCGCGGCGAATCAGCGGGGCTTGGCCTTCATGCATGGGTGCATCCTGTTCGGTTCAGATCGAGACCCGGAGCCAGGCTCCGGGAAGGTCGGCGTTCAAACGCCTTGTTTCAGGCTGGCCGTGATGAAGGGATCAAGATCCCCGTCGAGCACTTTTTGCGTGGCCGATGTTTCGTAGTTGGTGCGCAGATCCTTGATGCGGCTCTGGTCCAGCACATAGCTGCGGATCTGGTGACCCCAGCCGACATCGGTCTTGGTGTCTTCGAGCTTTTGCTGTTCTTCCATGCGCTTGCGCATTTCGAAGTCATAAAGCCTTGAACGCAGCCGCTTCCAGGCGACATCGCGGTTGCCATGCTGGCTGCGACCATCCTGGCATTGCACGACGATGCCGGTCGGCAAATGGGTCAGCCGCACGGCCGAGTCGGTCTTGTTGATGTGCTGGCCGCCGGCGCCGCTGGCGCGGAAGGTATCGACGCGAACATCAGCAGGGTTGATGTCGATCTCGATCGAATCATCGACCTCCGGATAGACGAACAGCGAGGCAAAGCTGGTGTGGCGGCCACCGGCCGAGTCGAACGGACTCTTGCGTACCAGCCGATGCACGCCGGTTTCGGTGCGCAGCAGGCCGAACGCATATTCACCCTCGACCTTGATCGTGGCGCTCTTGATGCCTGCGACATCGCCGGAGGTTTCGTCTTCGAGCGTGGCCTTGAAGCCCTTGCGTTCGCAATATTTCAGGTATTGGCGCAGCAGCATGCTGGCCCAGTCGCAGGCTTCGGTGCCGCCGGCACCCGCCTGGATGTCGATGAAACAGTTGCTCGGGTCTTCGGGCTTGTTGAACATGCGACGGAATTCCATCTGTTCAACCGTTTCCTGCAGCTTGGCGGCATCGGCCTCGATGCCCTCCAGGCCGGTCAGATCTTCTTCTTCCTTAGCCATCTCGTACAACTCGATGTTGTCAGAGAGGTTGCTGGTCAGGTGATCGATGGTCGAGACGACATTTTCCAGCGTGCGCTTTTCGCGGCCCAGTTCCTGCGCGCGCTTGGGCTCATCCCAGATCTTGGGATTTTCCAGCGCGGCATTGACTTCGTTCAGGCGTAATGCTTTCCGGTCGTAGTCAAAGATACCCCCTTAGCGCGGCGGTGCGCGCTGACAGATCGGCCAGACTTGTGCCGATCAAATTGATTCTTTCGATGTCCATGCTGGTTCCTGGTTAGCCCGTATTTTCACATGGCCTCGAGAAACGGCGCCACCAGGCTGATTTGGGGCACACTGCAGGCCATGTTGCTGTTCATCACCGCCGTCAAGATGCTGGCCGAGATCGCCTTGATGCTGCTGCTTGGGCGGGGCCTGCTGGCACTGTTGGCCGGCCCGGCAAGGGCCGGCAATCCGGTCTACCGCTTGCTGCAATGGCTGACCGATCCCTTGTTGCGGGGTGCCCGCGCAGCGATGCCGGGCTTCCTGCTGGAGCGACATCTTGGGCTGGCTGCCGGCGCGGCGCTGCTGCTGATCTGGTTGCTCAGCACCGCCCTCAAGGTCAGCTATTGTTTGCGCATCGGCGTAGCGCTTTGCCAATGATCGGAACCGGATGAAAACCATCGATGCAGATCACGCTGCCCACGAGGCAATCCGTTTGCAGCAATATTGGCTGCGAGTCAAACGCTTGACGGCCTGGCTGCTGCTGGCCTGGGCGCTGGTCAGCTTCGGCCTGACCTATTTTGCCCGCGACCTTAACTTCAGTTTCTTCGGCTGGCCCTTCAGTTTCTGGGTCGCCTCGCAAGGCGCGCTGCTGGTTTTTTGCCTGATCGTGGCCTTTTATGCCCACGCGATGCGCAAGCTTGATGAGCAGGACCAGGCGCCAGACAAGAACTAAATCAACAGGCTCAAAAGCGTGCATTGTTCACGCGCTATCGAGGTATCCGCCGGCCCTGTTACGGGTCTGCTCTTAAGCTTCGGCCGGGGCAGATTCGCCCTCAGCGGAGCAAAGGCGATGAGATTCACGACCACTGCACATCGGCCCGGCCTGCGCGATTCGATTGACAGGCCTCAACGCCCGAGGCTGGCGACGGCACCATTGTTGCGGCCTTTGCAACGGTTGAAATCCCCGATGACTGGCCAGATGATTTTGCCGCCGCACTTCAATCCAACCACGCGCAGCCTTTGCTTCATGGTCCAGATCGGACCGGACGCGGTGCCGGCCTATTTTTCTGAAAGTTCCTGGCAGGCGCGCCATGGCAGGTCGGACGATCAAGCCAGCCTGCACGAGATCTACCTGCAGAACCGCACCGCCATTGATGCGGCAGTGATCCGCAAGGTCGAGGCGGGGTCGCGAACGCCGGTGATTCTGCGCGTCAGCGACCTCTGAGGCTTTTCAGCCCAGAAAGGCCTCGAGCTGAGCTGCCAGCGCTTCGGCCTGGTCATGGTGCAGCATATGGCCGGCATCTTTCAGGACGGCGCGAACCAGATCGGGCACCACAGCCAGGCGCGCGTCGAAATCGGAGCGCGGGTAACGCTGGCCCCAGATCGTGCCGATATTGGTGCTGTCGCCTTCAACCCAAAGGGTAGGTGCCGTGATACGGACCCAGCCCGCCAGGATCTCGGCTTTGCGGTACAGGACGGGATTGCTGCGCTTGTGCGCCGGATCTCCAAGGATCTGCCATGCAGTCCCGGTTGCGTCATCGATGGGACGCGACCAATGGGGCGCCAGCCAATCGGCCTTGGCACGCGTCAGCCGCGGATTGGTTTTCATCAAGCGATCGGCCACGGCGGCCAGGCTGGCGTAGGGTTTCAACTGCTGCGGCTGCTTCAGTTCGTCGAGCCATTTTGTCAGTCGGTCGGGTGCCTGTTCGGGCTGGGATTCGGGCAGACCGAAGCCCTCGAGGTTGATCAGGCGGCGCACGCGTTGCGGCCTCACGCCGGCATAAGTCATCACCACATTGCCGCCCATGCTGTGGCCCAGCAGGTCGACCGCGGCATGGGGACTGACCGCATCGAGCAGGGCATCGAGATCACCCAAATAGTCGGGGAACCAGTAGCTGTCCGAACCGCTGGCTTCGCTGAGGCCAAAGCCGCGCCAGTCGAGCGCCACCACTTGCCGATCCTGCTGCATGGCATCGACGACAAACTGGAATGAGGCACCGACATCCATCCAGCCATGCAGCATCACCAGCATCGGCCTGGCCTCTGTAATCAGGCTGGCTTCACCCCAGCGCAGTAGATGGTGGCGCAGGCCGCGCAACTGGATGAATTCGCTCTGGTGGCTGCGGCGGGTGCTGTAGGGTAAATGGGTCATGGACTGCAATATAGGCCAAGCCTTGTCCAGCGGCTGTCGGTGAGGTGACAGGGTGCCGACCAGTTGGGCGCAAAATCGCGGCCATGAACCCATATGTTTTGCGTCAAGCCGAGCCGCGCGATGTGCCGGCCATCACCGGACTGATCCGGGAGTTGGCTGAATTCGAGCAGCTGTCCCATCTGGCCGTGCTGAGTGCCGACAAGCTGCATCCGCATCTGTTCGGCCCGAAGCCGGTGGTCGAAGCGCTGGTCGGCGAGCTCGGTGCTGAAGTGATCGCCTTCGCGCTCTTTTTCACCAACTTCAGCACCTTCCTGGCCAAGCCGGGGCTGTACCTGGAAGACCTTTATGTGCAGCCGGCGCATCGCGGCAAAGGGGTCGGCCGACGCTTGTTGACAAGGCTGGCAGAGACTGCGGTGTCGCGCGACTACGGCCGCTTCGAGTGGAGCGTGCTCGACTGGAATCAGCAGGCCATCGGTTTTTACGAAAAAATGGGCGCCAGGGTGATGCCCGAATGGCGTATCTGCCGGCTCGACGGACAGGCGCTGGCGAACTTTGGCGGTCGGAACGAATAATGGACAGTTACGCCGGGCTGTATGCGGAGTTTCGCTGGCAGGTGCCGGAAGACTTCAACATCGCCGAAGCCTGCTGCGGGCGCTGGGCCCGCGAGCAAGCTTCGGCGATTGCGGTCCGGTTCGAGAACGAAGCCGGGTTTCAGGCGCATTACAGCTACGGCCAATTGCAGCGTGCAGCGAACCGGCTTGCCAATGCCTTGCAGCGTCAGGGCGTGCAGCGAGGTGACCGCGTTGCCATCCTGCTGCCGCAATGTTTCGAGACCGCGGTCGCGCATATCGCGATCAATCAGCTCGGCGCTGTGGCGATGCCGCTGTCAATGCTGTTCGGCCCTGAGGCGCTGGAATACCGGCTGCGCGACAGCGGCGCGGTGTTGGCGATTGCTGAAGGAGGGACGGTCCCGGCATTGCGTGATTTGCGCCAGCAGTTGCCCGATCTGCGCCGCTTGATCGTCGTCAGCGGCACAGCGGCAGAGAACGAAATCGAATGGATGGCCGCCCTGCAGGCCGAGGACGCGCGCTTCAGTGCCGTCAAGACCAGCGCTGACGACGCAGCGATCCTCGTCTACACCAGCGGCACGACCGGACCACCCAAGGGTGCCTTGATCCCGCAGCGCGCGCTGCTCGGCAACCTCAGCGGCTTCATCGCCAGCCAGAACTGGTTTGGTTTCGAGCCGTTCCCGGCCGGCGCGCAGCCGGTTTGGCCCGAGCCTTCGCCGCTGCAGGAGTCGACGATCTTCTGGTCGCCGGCCGACTGGGCCTGGACCGGCGGCCTGATGGACGCTTTATTGCCAACGCTTTATTTCGGCCGGACCATCCTCGGCTTCCAGGGGCGCTTTGCGCCGGAGCGCGCTTTCGAGCTGATGCAGCGCCATGGCGTGACCCATAGCTTCTTGTTCCCGACCGCGCTGAAGGCGATGATGAAAGCGGTGCCCGAGCCGCGCTTGCGCTATGCGCTGAAGCTGCAGGCGATCATGAGCGCCGGCGAAGCGGTTGGCGACGCGGTATTCGGCTATTGCCAGGATCAGCTCGGCGTCACCGTCAACGAGATGTTCGGCCAGACTGAAATCAACTATGTGGTCGGCAACTGCATGCTCTGGCCGGCTCGGCCGGGCAGCATGGGCCGCGCCTATCCGGGGCACCGGGTGGCCGTTATCGACGCTGCCGGCCTGGTCTGCCCGACCGGCGTGGCGGGTGACGTTGCCGTGCATCGCCGCGATCTGCATGGCGATCTCGATCCGGTGTTTTTCCTCGGCTATTGGCGCCAGCCGGAGGCAACGCGGGCCAAGTTCACCGGCGATCCGGACGACAGTTGGTGCCGCACCGGCGACATGGCGCTGATGGACGCCGATGGCTATCTCTGGTACCAGGGGCGCAGTGACGATATGTTCAAGTCGGCCGGCTATCGCATCGGCCCGAGTGAAATCGAGAACTGTCTGGTCAAGCATGAAGCGGTCGCCAATGCTGCCGTGGTGCCCAAGCCCGATGCCGAGCGCGGTGCTTTGGTCAAGGCTTATGTGGTGCTGGCGCCTGGCTTCACCGCTTCACCGGCCCTGGTGCGGGCATTGCAAACCCATGTGAAGCAGCGGCTGGCGCCCTATGAATATCCGAAGGAGATCGAATTCATCGAGGCCTTGCCGATGACGACGACCGGCAAGTTGCAGCGACGCATCCTGCGCCTGCAGGAAGAACAGCGGGCACAGGAAGCCGCGAACAGCCACGGCTGATTCAGCGTCGGCATTTGCCACGGGCCTCGGCCAAGGCCCAGAAGGGCAGGCTCAGCAAACCCATGCCAGCGCCAGCAAATTCGCCTTTCAGGCAATCGCCGCTGGCTGACTGCATGATTTGCCCGCCCAGCTTGTCTTCCGGGCGCAGCGGTGCGCCATCGCCCATCGCCGAGGCTGCGCGCTCAGAAAGCAAGGGTGCCCGCGCAGCTTGGCGGATGGCCTGTCGGGTCGCTTCGCTGTCGAGCAAGCTGCCCTGAGCTGGCGCGACCGGCGCTGGCGTGACAACCGGCGGCTCGACGATCACCGGCCTGGCTTCTGGCAGGGCGGATGGCCTGGGGATCGGCAGCGCTGTCATGGTTGAAGCGACCCGCAGCGCCGCAGGTGGCGCGAGTTTCCGGGGCGGCGGTAGTCGCAATTCAATCAGTTGCAAGTCGCTGCGATTGGCCTGGGTTGCCGGATGTTTGCCGGGCTGCATCCGGCCGTCAATCCAGATCCACAGACCCAGATGCGCCGAAGCCAGCAAGGCCAAAAGCAGGGTGCGCTGGCTGGTGCTTGTTGTTGGGGCAGGGAAATGGTGATTCAGGATTTTCTCGATCGGGAGGTCTGGCCCGATGGCAGGTCCTCGAGGATAACAAGACATCGATGGGCATTGCCAGTTGAGCCGCTGCGGGTTTTTACGCGCCAAGTCAGGTCTTGTTAGCTGGCATGATGAGCCGGCTTTCCCTCCCCCTGCTTCAGCCGCAGGAAAAATTTAATGCAAACGATCGAATGCATAGACTCCCACAGCGGGGGTGAGCCGACGCGGGTGGTGTTGTCGGGCTTTCCTGACCTCGCCGGCCTGCCGCTGCCGCAGGCAGTGGCAAGACTGCGCGACCAGCATGACCAATACCGCCGGGCAACGGTGTGCGAACCCCGCGGCAATGATGTGATGGTCGGCGCCTTGCTGCTGCCGCCAGTGAATCCGCAGTCTCTGGCTGCGGTGATCTTTTTCAACAATGTGGGCTATCTGGGCATGTGCGGCCACGGCACGATCGGGCTGATGGCAACCTTGGAACATCTGGGTCGTGCAACACCGGGCAGCTACGCTATTGATACGCCGGTCGGTACGGTGCAGGCGAGCCTCTATGGCCAGGGCCGCGTCTCGGTCGAGAACGTGGCAGCCTACCGGCATCTGGCCGCTGTGGCGCTGGATGTTGCCGGCTATGGCAGGGTGGTCGGCGATGTCGCCTGGGGCGGCAACTGGTTTTTTCTGACCGATGCGGCGGGCTTGCCGCTGCGGCATTCCGGGGTGCATGAGTTGACAGGTTTCTCAATGGCAATCCGCCAGGCCTTGCGTGACCGCGGGATCACTGGCGCTGGCGGGGCCGAAATCGACCATATCGAATTGATGGGGCCGGCGCATCAACCGGGCAACAGCGGCCGCAACTTTGTTCTTTGCCCCGGTGGCGCTTACGACCGCTCGCCCTGCGGTACCGGCACCAGCGCCAAGCTGGCTTGTCTGGCGGGCGAAGGCAAGTTGGCCGAAGGCGAGTTGTGGCGACAGGAAAGCGTCATCGGCAGCCTTTTTGAAGCCAGCTACCGATGGCTGGACGGTCAGCTGATACCCAACATTCGCGGCCAGGCCCATCTGTCGGCACAAACCTCGCTGTTGCTGGACAGCGCTGATCCGTTTTGCTGGGGTCTGGCCGAGCAGGCTTGAAACCGGTCCAACCCAAGAAGAGGATTCACCATGAGCAATTTCTGGCAAGGCGTGTTGCCCGCCATCACCACACCTTTTCTGGATAACGGCGAAGTGGATCATGGCTTCCTGGCCCAGCATGTCAACTTGATGATGGAGGCTGGCTGCACCGGCATCGTTCCGCTGGGTTCGCTGGGCGAAACGGCGACCTTGAGTTTTGACGAGAAGCGCGCTGTGCTGCGCACGGTGGTGCGGGCGGTGGCCGGGCGCGGCGCAGTCGTCTCCGGCGTGGCAGCCCTGGCTACTGCCGATGCGGTGCGATTGGCTCAGATGGCTGAAGCTGAAAATTGCCAAGGGCTGATGGTGCTGCCACCCTATGTCTATTCGACCGACTGGCGCGAGATGAAGGCTCATGTCAGCGCAGTCATTGCCAGCACCAACTTGCCCTGCATGCTCTACAACAACCCGGTGGCTTACCGGACCGACTTCACTGCGCAGCAGATGCAGGAACTGGCCGCAATCCATCCCAATCTGGCGGCGGTCAAGGAGTCCAGTACGGATGTGCGCCGCATCGCGGCGATCAGATCGGCTCTGGGCGCGCGCCTGCAAATCCTGGTCGGGGTGGACGACCTGATTGTGGAGGGCATCGCGGCCGGAGCCACCGGCTGGGTCGCAGGGCTGGTCAACGCCTTTCCGGCAGAAACGATGACCTTGTTCAAGCTGGCCCGGGCAGGCCGCTGGGAAGAACTGCAGCCGCTCTACCACTGGTTCTTGCCCTTGTTGCGGATGGACGTGGTGCCGAAGTTTGTGCAGCTGATCAAGCTGGCGCAGTCGCGGGTGCAGATGGGCAGTCAGGCGGTGCGGGCACCGCGCCTTGTGCTCGCGGGTGACGAGTTGGCGCAGGCCGAAGCGGTAATCACTGTGGCACTGGCCAGCAGGCCGGTTTTGCCCACAGTCTGAGTCGATTCATGGCCAGCTTGATCCACCGCCACGACGCACAGGTCATCGTGATCGGCGGCGGGGTGATCGGCTCGGCCTGCGCTTTCAGGCTGGCGCAGGCCGGGCGCGATGTGCTGCTGCTGCAATTCGGTACACCCGAGCGCGCGGCCAGTTTTGGCAACGCCGGCCATATCGCGATCGAGCAGCTGTTTCCGCTGGCCAGCGCCGAGGTGATCCGCAGCAGTTGGCGCTATCTGCTGGACGCCGACAGTCCCTTGCGTCTGCGACCCGCATATTTGTTGGCGCTGCTGCCCTGGCTGGCCCGTTTTGTCTGGGCGGCAAGAGGCTCTTCTTTCAAGCGCGGTGTGGCCGCCCTGCTGTCGCTGCAGCAAAGCGCTCTGGTCGATATGGTGGATTTGCTGGCGGATGCGGGCTTGGCACATTTGCTGCACCAGCGAGGCCATCTGGAGGTCTGGGAGACCCCAGCCGGTGAGGCTGCCGCGCTCACTCAGGCGCAGCGGCTGGGTGCATACGGCATCAAGACGGCGCCATGGTCATTGGCTGATTTGCGCTCGCAGTTGCCTGAACTCGGGCAGTCTGTGCAGGGGGCAATGCATTACCCGGGCAGCGGCCATGTCGAGGACCCCTGGGCGGTCTGCAGCGGCTTGCACCTTGCGTTGCGGCGCAGTGGCGGGCGCATCAGGCAAGGCCGGGTATTGCAGCTCCATGCCGACAAGGACTATGCCAATGTTTTGCTGGAGGACGGCAGCCGTTTGCAGGCGCAGCAGTTGCTGGTCTGCGCCGGCGCCTGGTCCAGGCCGCTGGCCGCCAGTCTGGGTTATCGCGTGCCGCTGGAGGTCGAACGCGGTTATCACATCACCATCGGCAAGCCGGCTGACGGCGTGATGCCGCCAAGGCTGCCGTTGCCGGTTGCATCGAATGAGCGCAAGGTCATCATGAGCTCGATGTCGATGGGGCTGCGCATGACCGGGACGGTGGAATTTGGCGGCCTGCAGCTGCCTGCCGATCCGCGGCGCTTTGACTTGCTGCAGCGACAACTGCAGGCAATGCTGCCGGGTATTGACAGCAGGCAGGCTAGCCACTGGATGGGTTTCAGGCCGTCTTTGCCCGACCATCTGCCGGTACTTGGCGCCGCAACCCGCCATGCGAATGTGTTCTTTGCCTTTGGTCACCAGCATCTGGGGCTGACCCTGGCGGCAGTGACCGCTCGTGCGATGACGCATTTGATGCAGTCGGGAGAAAGTCCGGTCGATCTGGCGCCTTTTTCGGTCAGTCGTTTCGGCGCTTGAAAGTAACCTGCCCACGGCAGGCTGCGGGCGAATGCGGCACACTCCACGGCTTGTTCAAAGTAGCCAAGGAAATCGATGGAATTCACCACGCTGGGTCGCTCTGACCTGAAGGTCAGCCGCATTTGCCTGGGCACGATGACGTTCGGCCAGCAAGTCGACGAAGCCGGCACCCATGCCATCCTGGACCGCGCCTTGGCCAGCGGTATCAACTTCATCGACACCGCCGAAATGTATGCGGTGCCGGCGCGCGCCGAAACCTATAACGCGACCGAAAAATTGATTGGCAGCTGGCTGGCCAAAAAACCTCAAGCGCGGGAGCGGATCATCCTGGCCACCAAGGTCACTGGTCCTTCGCGCGGCATGCCCTGGATCCGCGGCGGTGGCGCGGATCTGAGCGGCGCTGACATCATCGAAGCCTGTGAAGCGAGCTTGCGTCGCCTGCAGACCGAGGTGGTCGACCTGTACCAACTGCATTGGCCGAACCGCAATGTGCCGATGTTCGGCGGCGTCTATTTCGACCCGGCCAAGGAGACCTCGACGACCGGTATCCATGCACAACTTGAAGCGCTGGCGCAACTGGTCAGGGCGGGCAAAGTTCGTCATATTGGCTTGTCGAACGAAACGCCTTATGGCGTTTGCGAATTCATCCGCCTGGCCGAGCAGCATGGTCTGCCGCGGATTGTTTCGGTGCAAAACGCCTACAGCTTGCTCAACCGCATCCCTGAAAACGGCCTTGATGAAGCCTTGTACCGCCATCAGGTCTCGATGCTGGCCTATTCCCCGCTGGCCTTCGGCAGCCTGACCGGCAAGTACGATTTGCTGGGGTTGGCAGACCCGCTCAAGCCAGGGCGGTTGGCGATTTTCGAGAGCATGAAAAAACAGCGCTGGGCCAGACCTGATTCGCTGCGTGCGGCCAAGCGCTACAACCAGCTGGCGCGCGATCATGGCCTGAGCCCGATCAGTCTGGCGCTGTCCTGGTGTGCGAGTCGCTGGCAGACGGCCAGCACCATCATCGGCGTGACCTCAATCGCTCAGCTCGATGAAAACCTGGCAGCCTTTGGTGCCAAGTTGTCGCCGGAGTTGCTGGCCGAAATCGACCAGATCCGCTGGGAAATCCGCGACCCGGCGCAGTGATGTTAGGCCGGCAGCCCGATCGGGCCGCCGGATTTGATGCAAACGGCGCGTCTCAGTCGATGACTGGCTGAACGCGCCCAGGCTCAGGGCAGATCGGCGCGCGCCCTGATCACCAGATCGACCATGTCCGAACCACCGCTGGCGAAGTTGTTCGACGGGTTATGCGCGCTTTGCACCCCGACGGCATAGGGCTGGCCATTCCAGTAGCCCCAGAAGGGTCCGCCGCTCTGGCCGGGCCAGACATCGCCCTTGTGGCTCATGCTTTCATGCGAATCCGGGCTCCAGAAGTCGCCGTCCAGCGCAATGCCGCTCTGCCAGATCGGCCGCTGCGTGCCGGTCAAGTCGCCCGGGTAGCCGACATGAGTCCAGTAGGCCCCGCCGTCCCAGCTGTCGCTATAGGACTTGGTGCCCAGCCAACCGGTGGCGTTGCCAGCCGGCCGATCCAGCACCACGACCACATAGTCGTACTTGATCTCATTGCTGTCGATCGTCGGCGGCGTCACCTTGACCTTGAAATAGGTCCTGACGCCAAAGGCACTGCCGAACGGTGCGCTGCCGTTGTAATACATCGGCGTGAACTTGAGCCAGCCTGTGGTGTTACCGGGCCGCCAGTCGATCATGTGTGATGCGGTCAGCAGATGGCGCGGCCCCACCATCACGCCGCTGCCGCTGCCCAGTGAGCTTTCGACCCGGCCATTGCAGCGCCAAGGATAGGCGTTGCTGTAGAAGACCCGGCGGTCATCGCTGCCGAAGATGGTCTTGGCCCCTTCTTCGAGTTTCATGAAGTCATTGCGCTCGATGAATTTCGGGCGGCGCAGGCTTTGCGGCTCGAGTCTGGCGATGTATTCGACATCGGCATGGTCGGGGATGAAACCTTCGGTGCCGCCATCGATCGCCTTGTCAGCCTTGCCCTTGCCGAGGGCGGCGATTTCGACCGCCTCGCAACCGCGCGGATATTGGCGGCCATCGACTTCGATCATCGCGGTCGCCTGACTCGCCAATTTCTCGACCAGGCCCTGATTCAGCTTGGCCGAGGCTTTGCGGCTTTTGAGCTTGATGGCCTCGTCGTTCAGGCAAGGGGCGATGAACTCTTTGTTTAGATCCAGATGCTCTTCCATGGTGAACTCCTGACGGGCCGGACTGTAGGCGCCAAGCCCGATGTGTGCCTACTCTAGGAACCCTTTTCGGCGACCGGGTCGAGGCGCAAGGCTGTGCCGGCGTCTCCATCTGCCCTTTCATCGCCTCAGGCCTGCCAAGCAGGTCGTCAAGGCAATTCAACAGCAGCTACTCCTTGCCAGCAATTCGGGAAGGCAAGATTTCGAAGGGTAGGACGCTCGTTCCTGGCTGCAATCCCTAGTCTTTTTCCTACCTGCAGGCCAGCCCGGCCAATCGGCGAAAATCCCTCATGGCCAAGAAAAACATCCATATCAGCGAGACGCCGGCGACGCAGTTCCTGCGCCAGCATGGTGTCGCCTTCAGCGAGCATGTCTATGACTATGTCGAGCATGGCGGCACAGCAGAATCGGCGCGCCAACTTGGTGTGCCCGAGCAGCAGGTGGTGAAGACGCTGTTGCTGCAGGACGAACGCGCCCAGCCCCTGATCATGCTGATGCCAGGGGACAGGCAAGTCAGCCTGAAAGAACTGGCGCGGCAGATTCCCTGCAAGAAGGTCGAGATGTGCCGCCCTGATGTGGCCTCGCGACACAGCGGTTACCAGGTTGGCGGCACCTCGCCATTCGCAACCCGCAAGGTGATGCCGGTCTATGTCGAGGCGGCAATCCTGGATCTGCCCAGCCTGTGCATCAACGGTGGCAGGCGCGGCTATCTGGTCGGGATCAAGCCGGCGGTTTTGCTCGAACTGCTGAATGCCAAGCCGGTCAGCTGCGGCAGTGCAGAATAGCGACCTATGCAAGAACTACTGTTTCCATTGCTGGCCGGTTTTGGCGGCTACCTCATCGGCTCGATTTCCTTTGCCGTGCTCGTCAGCCGGTTGATGGGCTTGTCCGACCCACGCAGCTACGGATCCGGCAATCCGGGTGCCACCAATGTGCTGCGCTCGGGCAGCAAGCTCGCGGCCATCCTGACCCTGGCACTGGACCTGCTGAAGGGCTATGGGCCGGTACTGCTGGTGCAGCTTTACGGCGAGCGCTATCAGCTCGGCGAAGGTTCGGCCGCGCTGGTCGGGCTGGGTGCTTTCCTCGGCCATCTGTGGCCGCTGTTTTTCCGCTTCAAGGGCGGCAAGGGCGTGGCGACGGCGGCTGGCGTGATCCTGGGCCTGAACCCTTGGCTTGGCGCTGCGACGCTGCTGGCCTGGTTGGTGGTGGTTTATTTCTCTCGCTATGTCTCGCTGGCATCGATGGCCGCGGCCACCTTTGCGCCGGTGCTACAGATGCTGGTCTGGGGCGGTGGCCCGGTCGTCGGCGTGCTGGTACTGATGGGATTGTTGTTGGTCTGGCGTCATGAGGCCAACCTCAGGAAGCTGCTGCGCGGCACTGAAAGCCGTCTGGGGCAGAAGGCCCTGGCAGCGCCGGCCGACAGCAGCAAGAAACATCCTCATGGTCTGGGTCCCCATGCCCCTGGCCATTCGCACCATCATTCCAAAAAGGCAGTAAAAAAATGAAGATCGAGAGATTTGACGTTGGCGCCCGCATGTCCGAAATGGCCGTGCACAACGGAGTGGTTTACCTGGCAGGCCAGATCGCCGACGACGGTAGCCAGGACATCGCCGGCCAGACCGCGCAGGTGCTGGGTGCCATCGACGCCTTGCTGGCCCGCGCCGGCAGCGACAAGTCAAAGATCCTGCGCGCGCAGATTTTCATTGCCGATCTGGCTGAATTCGCTGCGATGAATGCCGTCTGGGAAGCCTGGGTCGTGCCCGGCCATACGCCGCCGCGCGCCACCGTCGAAGCCAAACTGGCCAGGCCCGAGTGGAAGATCGAGATCGTCGTCACTGCGGCGCAGTGAGTTCGGATGCTTTGGCCTGACGGCCGCTTGGTTCGGTTTCAGAGTCCCAGCAGGGCCGGGTCACCGCGTCCGATGCGCAAGATTTCGGCCTGATCACCGCTCAGGTCAACAATCGTTGTCGGCTGCATCGGGCAGGCGCCCGCGTCGACGATGACCTGCACCAGCTTGTCATAGCGATCGACGATTTCCTGGGTATCGTTCAGAGGCTCGGCTTCACCCGGTGGAATCAGCGTGGTGGCCAGCAATGCTTGACCGAACAGGGCCAGCAAATCCTGTGTCACCTTGTGGTCGGGCACGCGCAAGCCGATCGTTCGCCTGGAGGGGTGCGAGAGCCGCCGCGGCACTTCTTTGCTGGCTTCCAGAATGAAGGTGAACGGTCCCGGCGTGGCTGATTTGAGCAAGCGGTATTGACGGTTGTCGACGCGGGCATAGCTGGCCAGCTCGCTGAGGTCGCGGCACAGCAGGGTCAGATGATGCTTGTCGTCGACGCCGCGCAGTCGGCGCAGGTTCTCCGCCGCTGCCTTGTCGTCAAGCCGGCAGACCAGCGCATAGCTGGAGTCGGTCGGGATTGCCGCAATGCCGCCAGCCTGCAGGATCTGCGCGGCCTGTTTCAGGAAACGCTGCTGCGGGTTATCGGGGTGGACTTCAAATAGCTGGGCCATCAGCGATTGTCGCCCGGGTCATTCACCGGCATTCAGGCTTGGGTCAATCTGCGGTGGTATCGCGCAAGACGATGGAATCGGGCAGTTGCCTGGCCTCGACCTGACGCAGATTGAGCCAGGCTGCGGCAGCGCCGCTGGCTGACAACACGCCGATGCCGATCCAGGCATAGCCATCCGGCGCATGGTCGAAGGCCAGCCAGCCAATCGCGGCTGCCACCGCGATCTGCACATAGACAAAGGGCATCAAGGTGCCGGTCGGCGCCAGTCCCAAGGCCAGGATCAGCAATAAATGCCCGAAGGTGCCGAGCAGACCGATCAGCGCCAGCAGACCCAGTTGCCAGGGTGCGGCGGACTGGACTGCCGCAAGGAACTTGAAATCGCCGCCGGCAATCAGCAAGCTCAACAGCAGCATGCCGGTCAGGCCGGTATAAAAATGCGTGGTGTACGGACTTTCCAGCAGCGCGAGTTTGCTGGTCAGAATCTGGAAACAGGCATAAAAGATCGCGCAAGACAGCGGGTAAAGCACGACCCAGCCGAACAGCCCGCTGCCTGGCCGGATCACGATCAAGGCACCGGCAAAGCCGCCGATCACCAGGGCCCAGCGCAAGGCCGAGACCTGCTCCTTCAGCAACAGGCCGGCGAGCAGCGTGATCAGCACCGGCGAGAGCATATTGATGGCCGTGAATTCGGCCACCGGCATTTGCTGGACGCCGTAAAAACATATTGCGCTGGTGGCCAGCAGCAGCATGCCGCGCATGGCCTGGAATTTCGGATGCGCGGCGTGAAACGGTTTGGCCCCCGGCTGCTTGACCCATTGCCAGCCCAGCCACAGTGCCATCGCCAGCGCCTGGAAGCTGTAGCGCGCCCACAGGATCAGCAGCACAGGCAGGAAACCACCGAGGTAGCGCACCACGCTATCCATCGAAGCAAAGCAGCTGCAACTGCCGATGATCAGGGCGATGCCGAGCGCTGGACGCGGCGTCCTCACGCAGGCCAATGGATACGTTGTTCCAGCGCTTGCCAGACCGGTTTGAGGCGGCCGGGCAGGGCGGCCAAGCTGCCCAGATCGGTGCGGCTTTCTTCGGGTGAATGGAAATCCGAGCCGCGCGATGCGAGCAGGTCGAACTCGATCGCGGTCTCGGTGTAGCGGACCGCATCGGCCGCTGTATGGCTGCCGGTGACGACTTCGACGCCGCGCCCGCCATGGGCAATGAATTCGGTGAACAGCGCGTATTCGACGGTCGGGCTGAAGCCATAGCGCGCCGGATGGGCGATCACTGCCGTGCCGCCGGCCTGGACGATCCAGCGCACGGCATCGCCGAGTTGTGCCCAGCGGTGTTCGACATAACCCGGCTTGCCCTCGGTCAGATAGCGCCGGAAGACTTCGCCGATGTCGCTGCAATGGCCGGCCTCGACCAGGAAGCGTCCGAAATGGGTGCGCGAAATCAGCTCCGGGTTACCGACGAATTTCAAAGCGCCTTCATAAGCGCCATGAATGCCGACGGC
>CAMDHE010000014.1 GCA_945898095.1 Roseateles toxinivorans
AGCAGCGCCGATCGCCCCGTCGCGCGCACAACCGCCGCCACCAGGGCCGCCCAGTTGCCGCGCAGCAGGGAGTCGATCTTCACGTAGATCCGGCGGGAGGATGCGATCGAGGCGACCACATCGGCATGCAGCGTGGGCATGGGCATAGCGCCGCGGGCGTCGAGGTCCCAGACCACAGTGGCCGCATCACACAGGCCCGACCCCGGCACCAGCCGCAAGCAGGCAGCGGCGCCTGCAGGCGTGAATTCCGCAGCGCATTCGGCCGCACCGGACAGGTCGTCGGCAATTACGACCATGCGCCCGGTCTCGGACTTACAATCTGCTTGATTGAAATGCATGCATAAAGTGTATTCTGCATACAGAATCGAGTCAATGCGGCTGCAGCCCCTTGCGTAGTGCAGCTCCGTTTCCCCAACCAAAGCGCCCTGACGATGATCACAAAGGTTCCCAGGAAGTCGGCGGCCAAGCCCGCCCGCGCTACGCCATCGGCGCCGCATGCAGACAGCGGCGACGCTCTTGCCGATGCCGCGTACCAAGCGATCCTGGCCGAGATTTTTGCCGGGCGCATGCGCTCGGGCGAGTCAATCAGCGAGGTGGAATTGGCGCGCCGACTGGGCATGAGCCGCACGCCGGTGCATCAAGCGGTAAGGGAATTGGTGAGGGACGGCCTGCTCACACAGGCGCCTAACCGGCGCCCCGTCTTCCATACCTTCACCTCGGCGGACGTGCAAGAGATCTATGAGATGCGGCTACTGCTGGAGACCGAGGCTGCAGCTCTGGCCGCCCTGCGGCTAGACCGGCCGCGTTTGCAAGAGTTGATGGCCGACTGCGCCGAGCTGCGTCGCAACCTCAAGGCACAGGACGTGCTGACGCGGTGGGCAGACCTGGACGAGCGCTTTCACCGCGAGATCGCTCTGGCTTCCGGCAACCGGCGCTTGGCGCAGGACATCTTTCGCTATCGACTGGTGCACCGAGGCTTCAACACAAACCGTTTCACGGCCGATCTGATTCCCCAGTCCTTGCTTGAACACGAAAATTTGCTGGCCGCACTCGATGCCCGCGACCCACAAGCCGCGCGCGTCGCGATGACAACTCACTTGCGGGAGTGGCAGGCCTATTACGTGCGCTCGTTCGCTGGCTGAACGACGGGCGGCAGGCAGGCCAGCTTCATGGGCATGAAGCCCGTGACTCACGGGTAAACCGCTTCAAGCACCGCAACGAGATCGGCTTGGACGTGGCGCTGGCGGCCCTCAAGGACGCCCGGGCCCGCACCAAGGTATCCATCGATGACATCTGGCGCTTCGCCAAGGTTTGCCGCGTGGCCAACGTGATGCGGCCCTACCTGGAGAGCATCGGATGAACCCCGCCAATCGACACGGCGCCGCGTCCGTCCGTGCGCGCCTGCTCAACGTTGCCAAAGCGCAGGGTGTCGATTTCAATCAGGTGCTGGTGCGATTCGCGCTGGAACGCATCCTCTACCGCCTGACAAAGTCGCCGTACGCGGACCACTTTCTGCTCAAGGGCGCGCTGCTGTTCACGCTCTGGTACGACATGCCGTTGCCCAAGTGCATATCGAGAAGGGCCACGTCCGGTTTGACATCCCTCAGCAACGTTTCGGTCTTCGCCATCGAAGCTATCGTGCGCAGTTGGACCGCTGTGTTGGGACGCACAGCCTCCACGACGATCAGTGACCAGACATCGTCGTCGTTTACATGGAGAGCGTCGAGGCACCAGGCACTTGCTGGAGTGGCAGGTACGGCGGTGCTCCGCATGTGCGGCTTGGAGACTTAGTCATTGGTGGCCGGCTCGGAAGACCTGATCCCAACTCACCACCATCGAGGGCAATGGTTCGCAGCCCACGGCACTGGTGTACGTGAATTGCGCCGCAGCCATGTCATCGGGAGTCCGTATCTGGTGCCCAGACACGCAGCCTTCATTGCGGGTCTGCTCTGCTGTTGGCCTGCTCAAGGCAAGCCAGCACCACGCGCCAGCGGCAAGCATGAGCCCGGCGGCGAGCGCCTTCAACCCCGGAATCTTCAAATGCGAATTCGGATTAGCACTAGCCATAGCGTTCCCAACGGATCGTGAATAACGGATTGCGAATCGAGGGCAGGTGCCTGCCTTGTCAAGTGCGAGCAGTTGTCTGCTGTTTCAGCAGCGGCAGTCGTGCGAGCAGGTCGTCCGCGAGCGCGCGGGCATCTCCGAATGGCGAAGGCCGCGCGACGTACCGCATTCGCCCCTCCGCCACCAGCCGCCGCTCGCGCAACAGACTCATCTCAAAAGCGAGCGTGAATTCCTGTGGCTGCTGTTCTTCGAGCCGTGCCGACACTTCGATCTCGTCGTCATAGTCCAGCGCCCGGTGCAACTGGGTCATGACGGCGCACTCGCGCAATGGGCCGCCCTTGGCCGTCAACGCTCGCAGATCGATGTCGACGCTACGCAAGGCGGCTGCTGCGGCCTCGCTGAAGTAGGTCACGCAACTCGCCATGGACAACTCGCCATGGGCATCGCACTCGGCGTACCGCACGCGAGCGCGAAAGACCTTGTTGCCCGAGTCTGGGTTCATGAGCTTTCTCCTGCGGGGGTGTGCCAAGTTCCAGCGGTCGCCACGCCACGTACGTTCGAGAGCGCCGCCAAATCGCTCGTCGCGCTGCCCTCGATCAACACCAGGTCGGCGCGCTGGCCCTCAATGATCTGGCCCTGCCGCCCGCGCAGTCCGAGGTACTCGGCGGCATTGGCAGTGGCCGTCTGCAGCGCGCGCAATGGTGAAAGGCCCGCCTGCACCATCAACTGCAGTTCGCGGTGCAGGGACTGGCCGGGGATCAGTCCGCAGCCAGGGCAGTCGCTGCCGGCAAGCAGCCGCGCGCCACTTTGATCCATCGCCGCGAGCAACTGCTGGCGCAAGGGAAGGCCTTCAGCGATCGCTGCCAACGCGGCAGGGCTGAAGACCGAACGCAAGTCGGTCTGATCGGTCGTCGCCTCGATCCACGGCGCATCGGCTTTGTCACCGTTGATGCTGCGCGCCAAGGCTTCTTCGATCACCAGCGTAGGCACGTTCCAACTGCCCGCCTCGGCGGTGCGCTCGGCCAGCTCGCGCATGCGCGCCGGCGTGCTGTGCAGCCAGCCGACAAAACGCTCCTTCCCCGCGGGTTCACGCATATCGAGCGCGAAGTCGTAGGAGCGGAAGTGCTCGATCGAATCCTGGCGCGCCGCCAGTGCCCCGAACAGGCCTTTGCCGAAAGGCACATGCCCAGCAACCGGCAGGCCCAGCTCGCGCGCGGTGGCCACGATTGCGTCGTAGATTTCGGGGTCGAGATCGTTGTAGACCTTGATGAAGTCGTAGCCGGCAGCGGCCTGGGCGTGTACTTCGGCACGGCCTTGCTCGGCACTCGTCACGAGCTTGCCGAAGGCCGCCATGGCGGGGAAGGTGAAGCGCGTCTCGAGGATCGGCCCCGCGGTGACGATGCGCGGCCCGGCGATTCGGCCGGCGTTGACGGCATCGCGCACCCTCAGATGCCACGGTGTGCCGGCCATGTTGCGCACCGTCGTGAGTCCGGCGTCGAGCAGACGCTTCAGGTAGGCCTCGGCCTGCGCCCAGGCACTGGCTTCGTCGGGAACGCCTTCGGCCGGGTCGATGCCGCTCGGCAGCAGGTGGACATGCATGTCGCACAGGCCAGGCAACAGCGTACAAGCGCTGCCGTCGATGCGTGTCGCGTCGGCGGGTGCCGGCAGCAGCGCGCTCGGGCCCAGTCGTTCGATGCGGCCGTTGCGCACGAGCACGGTGTGGTCCTGCAGCACTTCGTTGCCGCGCAGGGTTGCTACGCGGGTGTGTTCGATCGCCAGGGGCAAGGATGGGGTCATGGGTGGTGCGACGTTGGGGAACAGCATCAGAACAAGCCTTGGGCGCCGCCGATGAGCGTGCTCACTTGTTCGCCGTGGGCCAGCGTGGCCACGATGGCGCGCTGGGGGCCGTGGTGCACGGCGATGTCCAGGCCGATCGCGCGGTAGATCGCGCGCAGGCCCTCCGGTTGCGGGTGAGTGACGAGCAAGCTGCGGAGGTGGGCGCCCTGCGCCGACGTTAGGCTGGGATGCGGGGTGTCTTGCCAATCGATCGCGAAGGGCACCAGTCCGGCGTACAGCGGATGCAGCAGATAGAGGCTGCGCCAGCGCAGCACGGCGCCGGATGGCGTGGCGCGGGCACCGCTCATCGGCGCAGGCACTTCCAGTCCCGCCGCCAACGCTCGTTGTGACACAGCCTCGAGGTCGCGCGAAGCAACCGCAAACGTCCAGATATCGAACAGGCTCACGGCGGCAGCTCGGTGGCCGATCGCGTCAAGTCGTTTGGCCTTCGGATCAGGACCTAACAGCTCCAGGTAGCGCCCGCTGCCCAGCGACAACAAGGTGTTGCAGGTGCCGTGGTCGGGGTGCGAGCCGCCGACGGTGGGCGTGACGCCCAGTGCTGCGCCGAGCTCTGCGCTGCCCACCTGCACGTCGGGCACGACGCACACCAAGTGATCCAGGGTCACGGTCTCATGCATCGTCAATGTCCGTCGGTGGGAGGAAGAGGGTCTGGCAAGCAGCCCACGTCGCCGCAGCCAGCTGCACCGCGCGCGCCTTTAGCGCGTGCCGGTCGATCTTGTTGGTGCCTGCGAGCGGCATCTGCTCGATGAACCAAACCCGGCGCGGGTGCATGTAGGGCGCGGCCAGCGCCAGCACATGGTCCTTCAGTTCTTGCTCGGTGGGCGCCGAACCGGGCCGTGACACCACAAAGGCCACCGGCATGTGCCCACGCAGCTCGTCGGCCAGCGGCACTACGCAGACCTCCAGCACATCGGGGTGGCGCTCGAGCAGGCGTTCGACCTGGCCGGGATAGATGTTCTCGCCGGCGCAAACGAACATGTCGTCGTCGCGGCCGATGAAGTAGTACCAGCCATCGGCATCGCGCCCCATGATGTCGCCGGTGTGGATCCAGCCATCGCGCAGCCGCTCAGCGGTGAGTTCGGGCAGGTTCTGGTAGCCGCTCATTCGCGTGGCGCAATGCACTTCGAGCACGCCTTGCTCGTCGACTTCCTGGCCCTTGCCGTTCACGAGCCGGAGCCTGGCGTGCGGCTGCGCATGGCCGACCGACATGAAAGGGCGCGGTTTGCCTTGCGGATGCGCGCCGAAGTAGCCCGCCCCAGTCTCGGTCGTGCCGTAACTGTTGATGACGGCAGCGTCTGCAAACAACTGTTTCACCTGCGCCAACACCGTGGCCGACAGCGGCGCCGATCCGATGACCACCAGCTTCACGTTACTGAAGTCGGCCGCGGCCAGCGCGGATTGCTCCTGCGCCATCATCGCCGTCATCGTCGGCACTCCGGACAGCACGCTCACGCGATAACGCGACACTGCGTCGATGAAGCCACGCACTTCGAAGCGCGGCATCAACACGATGGCGCCCTGCAGCATGAAGACATAGGTCGTGTTGACGGTGGCGTTCATGTGGAACAGCGGTGCGGCCACGATGGTCGGCCCGCTCGCCAGGCACTCGGCCATGAAGGGCGTGGCATAACCCGCCGCGATCAGCACCTGGCTGCTGTGCGACAGCAGGACGCCCTTGGGCCGCCCGGTGGAGCCTGAGGTGTAGAGCACAAGCGCCGTCTCGTCAGCAGTGGGCACAACTGATGTGAAGGGACCCGGGCAGGTGAAGGCCGTGAAGTCAGAGCCGTGCAACGCCACCACGCGGCCAAGCCCCGGCAGGCCCATGGCCACCGGCATCGCGGCCTCGTCGGCAAACATCAACTTCACGGCCGAGTTGGCAACCATGTAAGCCAGCGTTTCGCTGCCGGCGCGTGGGTTCAGCGGCACGCTCACCAGACCGGCGCGCATCGTGCCCAGCATCACCGCCAGGGCATACGCCGAGTTGGCCGCCATCACGCCCACGCTGGCGCCGCGTTGCAGGCCGGCTGCCAGAAGGCCGCGCGCCACGGCGTTGATGAGTATGTCGAACTCGCCGTAGGACCAGCGGCGTGGCTGCGCCGGGTCAGACAGATCTATCAGTGCTGTGGCTTGCGGGTCCAGCGATGCATCAAGCGTCAGGCCCAGGTTGGCGGGCAAGTCGGTGCGCTGGTCCAGCGGTAGCTCGTCGCTCATTTGGCTGCCTCCATGAAGAAGCTGCCGCGGCCAGTGGCGACGAGCTTGCCTGTGCTGTCGAACACGTCCACGTCGGCCACACCCATGGTGCGGCCGGCACGGCGCACGATGCCCACCGCGTCGAGAAAAGGGCCGCCGGCGGGACGCAGGTAGTCGGTGCGAAAGTCGATCGTGCCCGCACCCCGTCCGGCCACGGCGATGAGCGCCATGCAGCCTGCCGTATCAATCAGCGAAGCGATCGGCCCACCATGCCATTGGCCCGTGCCGGCACCACGCTCGAACTCGGGCTTGAAGGGCATGCGGAAGCTCACCCGCATCGCCTCGCGGTCCAGAGCCGTCACCTTCACGCCCGCGAACTTGATGAACGGCGACTCATCGCACTGCGCCTGCAGTGCGGCTACAAGATCCTGGTCAGCACTCATGGCGTCACCACGATCTTGCCAAACACCTCGCGCTCTTCCATCAGGCGCTCGGCTTCGCGAATCTGCTCCAGCGGCAACACCTTGTCGATCACCGGCAGCATGCGCTGGCTGCGCGCCAGCTCGATCAAAGCCGTGATGTCTTCGCGCCGCCAGCCGTTGCTGCCCATCAGCTTCAGCTCGAAGGTCCAGACATAGCGCACGTCGATCTGTTCGTCGTAGCCCGCTGTGGCGCCGCATGTGAGAAGCCGGCCGCCGACCTTCAGGCAGCGGATGCCCTCCTGCCAGGAGTTGCCGCCGGTGAAGTTGACCACCACGTCCACGCCGCCGCTGCCACTGATACGCGGCTTGCCGACTAGGGCGTGGGTGGCCTCCATCAGTTTGGCCGTTCGGTAGTTGATGACGTGGTCAGAACCGAGACCCTTGAGTCGCGCGGCCTTATCGTCGGAGCCGGCACAGGCAATCACAGTGGCGCCAGCCAGCTTGGCCAGCAATACGCAGGCCGTGCCGACACCGCCGGAGGCGCCGAGCACGAGCACGGTCTCGCCGGCTGTGACTTGCCCGATCGTCACCATCATGCGATGCGCAGTGGCATAAGCCAGGGGCAGGCTGGCGGCGACTTCGAAGCTCACGTCGTTGGGCAGCTTCACCAACTGCGGCGCGTAGACCACGCAGTACTCTGCGCGGCCGCCGTCGTACATCTCGCCGATCATGCCTTTGGGGGCGCCTTCGCCTGAAAGCGGCAACGGATCGACCATCACGCGCTCGCCGACCGAAAAGCCGCTGACGCCGGCGCCGATTTCGGCAATCTCGCCAGCGATGTCCGAGCCGATGATGATGGGCAGCGGCACCTTGATGCCGGGCATGCTGCGGCGGGTGAAGATGTCGTGGTAGTTCAACGAGCAGGCCCGCACGCGCAGCAGCACATGGCCTGGCTTGACCGACGGGCGCGGGTAGGTCGGCTCGAAGGCGGTGGCCTCGGGGCCGCCGTGGGCTCGCACAACAGCGGCGCGCATCGTGTTTGGAAGACTCATGGGTTCAGCTTTCGTTGTGGGCGATGGCGATGCGCCGGCGCGTGCCGGCCTCGACGTCGTAGAGGTTGAAGTCGCTCATCGTTCGGCCGTACAGATGCAGGCTGACCGCACGCGGCCGCCCGGCAGGCACGCCGGTGATGTGGATGTGGTCCGGGTTGGGCACAAAGGTGCTCACGGCGCGCGGCGACTGCAGAACGACGCCGCCACGCGCCAGCGCGATGCCCTCGTCGCGACCGTCGTCGGCCGACAGGCGCACGAAGCTGCGCTCTTCGAGCACGCCTTCGACCACGCCGACGACGCCCCAACTGCCGTGGTCGTGCACCGGCGTCCACTGGCCGGGCAGCCACACCAGGGCGTAGAGCGACAGGCAGTTGTCCGGCGCGCAGTAGATCAGGTTGCGGGTGTAGTGGTCCGGATCGCTGCGCAAGTGCGCCTCCTTCAGCACCTCGTCGGCGCACGCACTCAGCGCCATCATCAAGGGCGCGATGGCCAGTACCGCGTCCGACGGGTCCGCGTGCGCACGGCTGCGCGACAGCGCCTCGTCGATGAACTGGGCCAGGGCAGGGTGCGTTGCAGTGCCACTTTCGCGAATCGAGTCTTGGTGGTTGCGGTTGCTCATGTCATTCAAGCCCTTCAAGCCGCTGCAGCTGCAGGCCAGGGGTCCAGGCCATCGGCTCGGCGATTCGACGCCACCAACCGCGCGTAGTGGCGTTCGCAGACGAAGAGCAGCACCACAGCCAACAGCAGCATCGCCAGGCTCACCAGCACCACGGCGTGCAGCAAGCCGGCAGGCGTGTCGGCGCCGAAGTGGTCTGACAGCATGCCCACGGCGACGGGCGCTCCGGCTCGCACCGGAAGGATCACGATCACAAAGAGTGCGATCGTGCGGCCGACGAACGACATCGGCGCGATGCCCTGCATCATGGTGGGCGCCTGGGCCGCTGCCACGACGAGGACGGCAATTGCTATCGCCGTCAATGCCAGCAGGACGGGCTGGTTCGGCGCCCAGGCCATCAGCACTATCACGGGGATCACCGCCAGGGAGCCGTTGCGAACCATGCGAAGGCCAGCCACGGGATCGGGTGGCCCCTTGGTGCGGGCCGCCCACCACAGACCCGCTGCAATGCCCACAGCGGTCGCCGCCATGCTGGCGCTGCCGAAGGCCACACCGGCGGCGCCGACCTCGCTGCCGAAGCTGCGGCTTAGCACGGCCGGGATCCAGATCACCAAGGTGAACCATCCCATGTTCATGGCTCCGAGGGCGGTAAAGATCAAGACGATGGATCCGCCGTGGGAGCGCAGGAAGTCGACGTAGCTCTGCGGGCCGGCGATCGGTGAAGCGGGGGCCGATGGCGAAGTTGCCAACGCCGCGACTGCGGCAATCGGGCGTAGCCTGACCAGCAGCAGCATCACCGCCACGACGGGCCCGGCCAGCCCGGCGATGAAAAAGATCAAGCGCCACGATTCACCGGCATCGCGCCAAGGCAGCGCAGCCCGGTTGGCAGATACCCATTCGTAGAGTGCGCCGCCCATTGCCAGGGCGACCCCGCTGCTCAACACGATCGACGAGTAGACCAGCAGGTTGGCCATCGCCAGCCGGCGCGCTGGCACCACCCGCGGCGTGACGGCGTAGATGATGGGAATCAGCGCGGCTTCGCCCACTGAAAGCACCACCATCGCCCACATCAGGGCATCGAAGTGGGGTGCCATGCCCGCGGCGTAGGTGGCAGCCGACCACACCACCACGCAGCTGGCCAGCACCCAGCGCCGGTCCAGTCGGTCTGACAGCCAACCGATCGGAAACGCAGCCAGTGCAGCGGCCACGGCGATCACCGAGCCTTGCAGTTGACCGATGTGCGAGTCCGTGAGCTTCAAGTCGGCACGCAAGGGCTGCACCAGCAAGGTCAACAGTTGACTGGCGGCGATGCCCAGCACCATGACGGCGCAAAGCACCACCAGGCCATAGACCCACAGCCAGGGCGGCGCAGTCGAGTCACGGGCGTTTACTGTGTTCATAGGGGCTTTCGGGGCAGTTGCTCGAACTCGCTGACGACGCCGCAGGCGTCTCCGGCTGCCACCGTGATGACGCCTGAGTCTTCGGTGAACGGCGTGCCGGTGCCCAGCAGCGCTGCCCGGCAGACATCGAGACTCGCCACGCCGTAGCGGATGCCCACGCCGAGAACGGCCAGGCCGTTGCGGGCCGGTGTGTGTTGCCCATAGCGTGTGTGCAGGGCTTCGTGCGTGAAGACTTCGAAGCGCTCACCGCGCGGCGTCTTGTAGATCAGGCCGGCGGCACCACGCTCGGCGGGCGCGGCACCGAACAGATCGCTGAAGTAACGCTCGTCGGCCTGCAGATCGTCGCTGGCATAGGTCAGCGACAGCGTCGTCATGGCGGTGTTCGGGTGGCTCTGCCAGGGCTCGAACCAGATGACGTGTGGCTTGCCGTGGGCAGCGTAGAACAGCGTCGATGTCAGGCGTGGCTCGTCGCGCCAGACGTAGAAGCAGTCGCTGGCGGTTTCGTTGAGCGAGCCGTCCGGCATCGTCACCTGGCGCCGCGCGCTGATGATCTCGCCGCAGGCGTGGCCCTTGGCCAGCAAGGCGTCCCGGTCGGGCTTCAGATCGGTTGACGTCAGGCAGTTGATGTAGAAGCCGTCACCCGCGGCGCGGCGGCTCGCAAAGCGCTGCCTGAGTGGCTCGAAGCGGCATTGATCCATGTCGCCCAGGAGTTCGACATAGGTGTCGTGCAGCTGGATGACATGGTTGGCGGTGCCGATGGCTTCGTGCCGTGCCTTGGGCATCACGGCGAAGCCGAGTTGCTGATAGGCGGGCCGCGCGGCGGCCAGGTCTTCGACGGTGACGACGAAGTGATCGAGGTTGCGCATGGTCAATCTTCCTCAGTGGCCAAACACAGAGCGGTAGTGCGCCACCATCGCATCCCAGGTCTGGCGGCTGGTGCGTGCCGTGCCGGCCGGCGTGCCGCCGCAGGCCAGGAAGATGCCCAGCAGCGAATGCAGCAGCGCCGGGCAGAAGCTGGTCACGGTGTTGGGCAGCGGCGTGATGTGGCCGGTGTCCTGGAGGCACAGGTGCTGGAACGGGTGCTCGAAGCCCTGGGCGCGCAGGCGGTTGACGATCAGGTCGCTGCCCCAGGCGCTGGGCCACATCTGGTCGTCCACGCCGCTGATCAGCAGCACCGGGCAGCGCGCTCGCTCGATGGGCAGCGCGGCGGTGGCGCGCGTCTCGGGGTCGTTCAGCGTCGCGAAGTAGCCGGGTGTGGCGGCAAAGCCGTTGGGTTGGCTCTCGCCAAGCCGCTTCATCTCGTCGAACGACGGCGAGTCACCGGCCTTGCTGTGCGGTACCGGCTGGCCGCAGAAGGTGAAGCTGGGCCCGCCCATGCCCTTGGCCGGGTCCCAGCCGATGCTGGTGGTGTACATCGGCACGATGCCCACCACGCCCTGGATGTGCTCGGGCAAGTAGCTGGCCAGCGTGATGACCAGCTCTCCCCCGCGCGACGCGCCCTGGATGCCGATGCGCTCGCAGCCCAGCTCGCGCCGTGCCCAGGCAAAGCCTTCCTCGAAATACTCCAGCGGAATCCCGGCGATGAAGGCCGGCAGGTCTTCGTAGGCGAAATAGGCCAGGCTGACCACGTCGTAGCCCAGCGAGGCCAGCACCGGCGCGTAACCCAGCTCCAGCCCGCCGCCCGAGCCGGTGAAGCTGAAGATGCAACCTCGCTTGCGGCCGTCGGGCAAATGGCGTTCCTTCCAGCGCAGCACCTGGCCGCGCAGCCGGCCGTCGCGCAGCGGCAGCACCTCGATGCCGTCCACCAGGCGCTGCAGCGTCACGGTGGTGGCGGCGCTGGCGGCGGGCTGGCCTTCCACGGTGGCCTCCAGCTCGAACACGTGCGCCTTCATCGGGGCGATGTGCGGTTGGCCGAGCTTGTGCGCCTTCTCGGTGGCGCCCAGCATGAAGCGGCGGTCGCTCACCGGCTCGGGCCGCAGGCTCCAGAACAAGCCTGCGGGGTCGATGCCGGTGAAGTGGCCTTCCTCGGCCGGGGCTTCGTTCACGTCAATGAGTCCGGCGGCGTCAGCCACGAAGAGCGCACGCGCCGTCCAGTGCACGCCCGCGTCGTCGACCAGGCGTGACGACAGCCAGACGCGCTGGCCGGGCGCAAAGCCGGCCGCGACGATGCCGATGGGCGCGGGTTGCAGCGCCACGGCGGGCATGGCGGCAAGGGTGGGCGTCGCGGGGGTATTCATGCGGTGGTCTTCCTGATGACGGGTGACGGCGGTGTGCAGCGTGGCAGCGGGCGTGCTTGGGGCCGGGGCGGCTACACCTGGTGCAGCCAGCGCAGCCCGCGGCTGTAGGCGGCGAACACGGCGCTGCCGTGGGTCTCTTCGTCGAGGATGTCGCAGCGCACGCGTGTGCCCCAGCGCTGGGCCAACAGGCCGGCCATCTCGCGCGTCTCGGCCACGATGTCGGGGATGCCGCGCAACACGGTCAGGTAGTCCTTCCACACATCGCTGTCCATGTAGCGGTGCCAGGTGGTGCTGAAGCCCGCGGTGGTTTCGTGGTCGCCCGCGGCCAGGTAGACCGACACGTTCACCGGCCGTTCCACCGCCGCAAATTCGCGCGCGCGGTCGAAGAGGTACGGCCGCTTCCACCAGAATGACGAGCCCACCGCCAGGTAGCGCCGGCAGCGGCCCGGCCGGGTCAGCAGGCAGAAGGTGGCGAACAGGCCGCCCAGCGAATGTCCGGCCAGCGTCCACTCGGCTGGATTCACGCCGACCTCGGCCTCCACGAAGGGCATCAACTCGTCGTGCACGAAGGCGGCAAAGGCCTCGGCGCTGCCCGAGAGCGGCGCGGGCGCGCCCAGCAGCTGGCCGTAGGGCGCGTCCCACTCGGGCCAGGGCACGGGCGTCAGGTCGCGGTTGCGGGCCACCACGGCCGGGATCGGGTTGTCCAGCGGATAGCCGATGGCCACCACCACGGCAGGCGGGATCTCACCCATGCCCAGGTAGCTGGCGACCTGGATCATGCCGCCGGCGCCCAGGCTGCCGTCGGTGACGACGATGCCGTGCCAGCCCTTCTCGGGCCTGGGCACCATCGGCATCGGCGTGGTGACGTAGACCAGGAACGGGTGCTCGATGGCATCGCCCTGCACTGTCCAGAGTTCGGTGAGGGCGATGGAGTTGCTGGGTTCGCGCTTAAGGATCTTCATGGCCGGGCTCCTTGGGGTAGTGATGAGGTGTCGCTGCGTTCGCTGAACTCGCTGATCGCCCCGGCCGCGTGCTCGGCCGCCACGGTGATGAGGCCGGCGTGCTCGACGAAGGGCACGCCGCCGTCACGCAGCGCCTGCCTGCAGGCGCCAAGGTTGCGCACGCGGTAACGCAGCGCCACCGGCCACACGGCAAAGGGCGTGGCCGGCACGGGCACGGCAAAGCGCGCGGACAGCGCGGCCGGGTTCAGCATCTCCAGCCATTCGCCCTGCGCCGTTTGCCACAGGCAGCGCTGCGCGGTGCGTTCGGCCGGCTCGGCGCACAGCATGTCGTTGACGTAGGGCACGTCGGCCGCGAAGTCGTCGCTGCAGTAGGTGATGCCGGCCAGCGTCTGCACCGTGTTCGGGTGCGTCTGCCACGGCTCGAACCAGATGGTGTGCGGCTTGCCGTGGAAGCTGTAGAACAGCGTGCTCCAGCGGCGCGGCGCGGCGCGCCAGTTCAGCATCGAGCTGCTGGCGGTGGCGTCGGGGCTTCCATCGGCCAGCACCACTTCGCGGGCCGAGTTCATGATGGCCGAGGGCGTGTGGCCAAGCCTGATCAGCCGCTCGCGGTCGGCGGCCAGGTCGGTGCAGCTCAGCGACAGCATCGACAGGCCGTCGCCGCCGGGTTCGCCCTCGAAGCGCGCGCTCATGAACTCGCGCATCGCCGGGTCGGCGTACTTGTGGAAGTCGCCCAGAAGCTCGAAATAGTTGCCGTGGAACTGGATGATGTGGTTGGCCGTGCCCAGGTTGTGGTGCACGGCGCGCGGCATCACCGCGAAACCCAGGCGGCAATAAGCCTCGGCGGCCGCGTCGAGGTCGCGCACCGAAACGATGACGTGGTCAAGACTTCTGGACATAGGGGTTGGCCTCGGGCGACTGCAACACGATCGGCGGCATCGCTGCATAACAGCGGGCCACGCGCGCCTTGCCTTCGGCCAGCGCTTCAGGGCCGATCAGGTGGCCGCCCGCGAGAACGGTGTGGATGGCGCGTGTGTGGTGGATGTCGTCGAGCGGGTTGCCGTCCAGCAGCAGCAGATCGGCAACACCGCCCGAGGCGACACAGCCATCGGTCTCTTCGCCACCGTGGTATTCGGCAGCGCGGCGCGTGCTGGCAAACAACGCCTCGTGCGGCAGCAGACCAGCCTGTTGCGTCAGGTGCACCAGTTCCTCGTGCAGCGAGTAACCGGCGATAACGTAGGGGTTGGGGTAGTCGGTGCCGGTCAGCACCTTGACGCCGGCGCGGTGCGCTGCTGCCGTGGCCAGGCAGCTCAGGCGGTAGGTGTCGACGAACAGGTATTGCTTGTCCGGGTTGGACGCCATCATCTTCATCATGGCGCTGTCGCGGCTGAACATGGCCTTCTGGAAGCGCGGCATGAAAGCCTCGTCGCGCGAACCCAAAGGCCGTTTGCCAGACATCGCCTCAACCCGCTCACTGACCACGATCGTGGCCTGCAACCAGGTGCCGTGTTCCGCCATCAGCCGCACCAGACGTTCTCGCCTGGCCTCGTCGTGGCGCTCGGGGCCGCGTTCGTTGTAGAACAGTTCTGCAACGTGCGCGATACCCTGCTGCCCACGCCGGACGGCTGCCTCCACGCCCACTGCGACCGGCACATGCCCCATCACGCGCACGCCACGCCGCTGCAGCACCTGCATCAGGCCCTCGTAGCCTTCGGCCGGCAAGTTGCTGTAGGGTTTGGCGAAATCGAAGCCCATGTCGGCTATGGTTTCGCCGGCACGTTGGCCGCCTTCAAAATCGCCTACGCCATAGCTCATCAGCGGCGAATGGATCAGTGGTGCACCGTCGATCAACGGGCTGCCGACCTGCATCCGCGGGCCGACCAGGCTGCCGTCGTTCACGCCGTCGCGCATCCATAGCGCATCGGGGCATCCGGCCATGACTTCGATGCGGGTGATGCCGCAAGCCAGCAGCTCCCACAGTTGCAGCTCGTAGGGCAGCGTGTACCAGGCGCCGTCACCGCCGTCGCGCACCATCGCAGCGAAGGCCTTGGACCAGTTCACGACGTTTGGATGGCTGTGCATGTCCGACAGCCCTGGCATCAGCGTCTTGCCAGTTGCATCGATCTCGATGGCGTTTTCCTGCAGCGCTGCGCCGGTTGGCTGAACGGCCTCGATGCGGCCGTTGCGCACGATCACGTCGTGTGCTGGCAGCGCCTCGGCGCCCCGCATCGTCAGCACGCGGGCATTGCGGAAGACGAGCGCGCGGTCGCGGTCGATGCGCTGGAACAAGTCCGCCATCAAGGGACGGCTGGTGGTGCACAGTGCGCTGCGTTCCTTGGGCGTTTGATCCGACAGCGGCGGTGGTGCCGTGGAAGCGTCGGCGCTGGCGAGAATCCTTTGCCGGTCTGGCGAGAATGCGCCGCTGAACAGGTGCAAGGGACAGCAGTACGGTCGCCACCGGTAAGTGGCGTTGGCAGGTGCGGCAAGGGGATTGATCGGGCTCATCGTGTTTCCTTTTCTGGCTCAACGTGGGCTAAAGAGTTCGCGATAGAAGCGCAGCACGCGGTCCCAGGCCACGCGGCCCGCTTCGGCCGTGGCGCGCGGCTGGCCGCCGCAGGCCAGCGTGATCTTCGCCAGCGGGTGGTACAGCGAGGTACACATTGCCGTGGGCTGGCCCGGCGGCACCAGGTAGTGGCCCACGTTCTCGAAGGCCAGATGCTCGGCGCGGTGCGCCAGGCCGTGGCGGCGCAGGCGGTCGATGACACGGTCGCCGCCATAGGCGCTGGGCCACATCGCGTCTTCGCGGCCCGACAGCAGCAGCAGCGGCCCACCGCAGCGTTCCACCGGGATGCCGCAGCGCGCATCGGCATCCGCGCTGGCTGCGTCGCGTTGGTAGTCGGGCGTCACCGCGATGCCGTCGGGCGTGTGCACGGCCTCGGGTCCGCTCAGTGTCACGCGCACGTCGGCATAAAGCAGGGGCTGGCCGTCCAGCACCCAGCTGGGCCCCTCGTGCACGTTGCGCAGGTGGTCGAAGCCGGCCACCACGTTGTGGAAGGGCACCATGGCCACGCCGCCGCAGAACAGGTCGGGCCGGTAGGCCGCCAGCACGAGCGTCAGCTCGCCGCCGCGCGAGCCGCCCTGCACGGCGATGCGCTGCACGCCGAAATGCTGCCGCATCCACAGCGCGGCCTGCTCGAAGTAGGCCAGGTCGATGTGCTGCATCAGTTCGGGCCGGCCGGGCCAGGCGAAGGTGGCGGCGCTGAGCACCGGAATGCCGTGCGAGGCCAGCAGCGGCGCCCAGCTGTTCTCGACGCCGCCGCCCGAGCCGGTGAGCGACAGCACCGCACCGCGGGCTGGCGCGGCCCCAGGCGCGGGGTGGAAGGCCAGGCCGCGCACGGGGCCTTCGGCCAGCTCCTGCACGCGCACGCCCGGGCCCAGGCGCGTCTGGCTGAAGTGGCCTTCGGCCAGCACGCGGCCGCCGTCCAGCACGCGCAACGTGTGCCGGCGCGGCTGCAGCTTGTCGCCGCCGGGCTGGCCGGCCATGTGCATGAAGCTGCGGGCCTGGGCCATGAAGGCGGTGCGGTCGGCAACGCCCGCCGGGGCCATGGACCACAGCAGCCCGTCGCGGCTGGTGCCGTGGTAGCTGCCGCGGCGGCTGGGGGCGTCGGCAGTGTCGACCATGCCTGCGGCATCGGCACTCAACTCGGCGCTGGCCAGCCAGCGCTGGCCGAAGTCGTCCACATGCTCGAGCTCGAGCGTGACGATCTGCCCCGGCGCCAGGCCGCTGGCGCACAAGGGCACCCAATCGCTGTACAGGTAGGGCTCGGGGTGCAGGTGGAGCGAGACGGGGGCGGCAGGAAGGACTGGATTCATCTTCAACTCATAGGGAACGGCGACAACCGTCTGTGCAGCGCACGGCCGAGGCCGCGCGCTGCACTGGTGACGATGTACAGGTGTGTGGTCATCGGCTGCGCCCTTCAGGCCGCCGCCGGAACGGGCATGCGCGCATAGATCGCCTTGGCCCGCTCCAGACCGCGCGCCATCGCGTCGCGGCTCAGGTAGGCATTGCCCAGCATCACGCCCTCGATCTGGCGTGTCGCGGCGATATCGCGGCTGGGGTCGGCGCGCAGCAGCACCAGGTCGCTGCGCTTGCCCACCTCCAGCGTGCCGGAGACGGCCGATTCGCCGTGGTGCGCCGCCGACTCGACCGTGGCGCTGCGCAATGCCTCGAGCGGGCTCATGCCCACGTCGCGCACGTACATCTCGAGTTCGTCGTGCAGGCTGTGCTCGAGCGTGACGTTGCCGTTACCGAAGTCGGTGCCGGACACGAAGCGCACGCCTTCAGCGCGCAACGCCTGCATCATCAGAATCGAGTGCGCCAGGATGTCGGTGCCTTGGATCACGAACTGCGGCTGGCTGCTGAACATCTGCACGATCGGACCGTTGGGCCGCATCAGGTAGCGCAGCATGGGGTCGAGCACGTTGGAAAAACTGATGTCGTTGCGCTGCCCGATGTCGTATTCGAAGACTCGGGACACCGACAGCGTGGGGCAAACCGTGACATTGCGTTCAGCAGCCAGCCTGGCCACGCGGGTCATGTGCTCGGCGCTGGCGCGCTCGGGCATCGGCAGGTTGGAGAACAACTCGATGACATGCGCCACGCCGCTCTGCCCACTGCGCAGCGCGTGGTCGACGCGCACCGCAGCCGGAATGTGGCCATTGACCTCGATGCCGAGCGCCTTGCACTCGGCCATCAGGCGGTCGTAGGCCTCCAGCGGCAGCCGGGTATAGGGCTTGGCGAAGTCGAAGCCCTTCTCTTTCATTCGCCGCGCCGCGGTGGCAGCGCCTTCGGTGTCGCCGACGGCATAGGTGATGTGCGTGCCCCAGACCACTGGGTAACCGTCGACTACCGGTGAGGCCACACGCATCGCCGGGCCACGCAGGCGGCCGTCGCGCACCGCAGCGCGCAGGGCCAGTTCCTCAGCGGAGCCGGACATGACCTGGATGCGGGTGGTGCCTCCGGCCAGGTAGAGGAAGAGCACCAGGTCGTAGGGCAGCTGTAACTGGCTGCCATCCACGCCCGGACCGAGAAGCTTGGACCAGGCGTTGCTCATACCGATCAGAACGGGATGCACGTGGTTGTCGGCCAAGCCCGGGATGGCGTGCAGGCCGGTCGCGTCGACCACGCGCGCGCCCTCGGGCACCGTCGCCGCGCTGGGCTGGGTGCCGACGATCACGCCATCGCGCACCAGCAGGTCATGCGCGGGCAGCGGTCGGTCGTCGGTCATTGGCCACAGCGTCGCGTTGCGGATCACCAGCAGTCGGCCGGCTTCTATCACGTCGTACAGGTCGCGGGTGTTAGCGTCGCTGCGGCCCACCCAGTCGCTCACCTCCTGCGGTGTGCCGTCGAAGAAACTCGGCGGCGGCTCGCTGGGTGCAGCAGCCGGCGGCGCGGCGCCCATGCCCATCGGCAACATCATCGCCATGTGCATCGGGCAGCACAGCATCCGCCAACCATTGGCTGCCATGCGCGGCGCGTGGGGAACTTCGGCGTTCGACACGAAAGGTGTTATGTTCATCCGCTGGAGCATATCAAATTTTAACTATTTGTCAATTTTTGGCTTTCACTTCTTCGAGCGGAGAGGGCGATGCACTTCCATGCAGTCCGGCGTAACGCCGAATTCTCACTCTCCTATTGATCCGTGCGGAATCCTGGCGATTTTTGCATTTTTCGCATCACGTTTGGCTGCCATTCCGGGACCGTTTTCAGGTTACTTTGTATAGCCATTACTTGACTTAAAGTCAAATAATGATGAATGACGGTCACCGAGCCCAACCACTCCTCCCCTTCCGTAGAATGACGATCCGCCATGTCGCAGAGTTTCCGTACACCCCGGGTCGGCGCGGCCGCCCTTGTCGCTGGTTCTTCCCCGCGCCCGTTGCTCGCGCCGGCATCGGCTTGCTGGCGGTCGCTGGCGGTCCAGTCGGCTTAGACCATGCGCTGCGGGCCGTGAGTAGTGGTCAGCATCAGGTCGCAGCCGGTGCCATGCGCGTCAACTACTGCGTCCCCTCGGGCCCGACGGCGCGCGCTCTACCCAGGGTCGTCGTCACTGCGAACTGCCGCCAAACACGGCAGTCCATCCGTCAGCGTTGCCCAGGCGACAGCAGGGCACCATCGAGCTTGATCTTGCGCTGGGCATTGGTGTTGACCCAGCCCTGCACTACCAGCATCTCGGTGGCACCCGCGGGAAACCTGCCGTAGTGCGGCACCTCGCCCCGGTAGGTCATGGTGTCGCCCGCGCGAAGGTGGTACTCACGCTCACCGATGCACATCACGAGTTCTCCCTTGACGACATGGTCGATCCAGAAGCCGTCAAACTGCACTGGCTTCATGGTCTTGCAGCCCTTGGCAGCCCGCATGCGCAGCAGACGTATCTGCACGTCGGGCAGCTCCATGATGCCCAATTGTTCGATGTGCAGCAGGTCGTCCTCGTGCGGCTTCTGGGTGCCCTGGGGTTGACCGGCACGCACCACCACCGGCTCGATCAATCCGGCCGAACTGCCGAACAGGTCGCCCACTTCCACACCCAATGCGGCTGCCAATGCAGCAAGCACCGGCAGCGAGGGGATGCGTTCGGCCGACTCGATCTTGGACAACATTGCACCCGAGATGCCCGCCGCGCTCGACAGGGTCACCCCGGTCATGTTGCGATGGATGCGATGGCCGCGCAGCCTCGCACCGATTGCCTTACGGAGATTGGCAATCAGCGGCGAGCCCTCGTCTTCGTTCGGGTCATTCAGCGGTTCATCTCGACTTGCATCCATGACCCGATTGTCCACGACTCGCCCCACGCTCAGAACCGATAGGTTGCGACAACGCCCGTCGTGCGCGGACGGATCGATCCCACGGTTTCAGGCGGAAGTGAGCTCTGGAACACGTAGGGCCGCGCGTTTGTGGCGTTATTGATGAACATCGTCAAGCTAAGGTCTCTAATGTCCACGCCGCCACGAAGGTCCAGGGCTGTGTAGCCGCCGAGCACGCGGTTGGCACCGGGACTCGTGCGGAAATCGCTGTTGTAGCTACCCACACGCTGCACGCTGCCACCGACAAACGCAGGCAGGTTGCCGACGGCAAATGAGTAACGTGCCGTAGCGTTCGCCGTAATTTGTGGAATACCAACCACCCTCGTTCCCTTGGGCGTGACGCGTTCTTGGACTGCAAAAGTCGCCGGATCCGTCACCGTGTCCAAGCCAATCACGTTCTTGTTGATCCGGGAGTCAACATAGCCGACGCCGGCCGACACCAGCAACCCGGAAATCGGCCTTGCAGCCAGGTCAATCTCAAAGCCATTCACGTCGATGCCCGCACCAGGGTTGCGGCGACCCAGCGAGTCGACATAGGCGAAGCCCGTGGGGGCGAATACCGTCAGCTGCGGGTCCGTCCAGCGGGTCGTATAGACGGCTACGTTGAGGTTTACCCTGTTCGCCAGCCAGCTTGTCTTGGCGCCGGCCTCGTAGGTCCAGAGGCTGTCACTGCCCGCAAATGCCGGCTGCGTGAAGTTCAGGCCCGGCGGAACGAAGAGCGGGAAGTTCGTCTTGCCCATGCGGAAGCCCTTGCTAGCTTGTGCGTAGTAGATGTCTCTGCCCACAGCATAGGAAACCGAGACATACGGCGTCACCGGCTTCTCACTAAGGCGGGCTACTGCAGGAGAAGGGAAGCCGAATTGAATCAGCGTATTGCTGTCGTCGGATGTGTACTTCGTGTAGCGCAGCCCTGCATTCACGGTGAGGCCGTTGTCGAACTTATAGCCGAGTTCGCCGAATGCGGCCGATTGCTTGCGGTCGGTGCTGCTTGCCGAGCCGAAGAAGTTGCCGATCACGGGCACCGGCGTTTCCCCATTGTTGATCGTTTTCTCGGTTGAGTAGAACAGGCCAGCCGACCAAGTCAAGCCAGTCTTCACATCGGGCGAGAGGAATCGGAACTCCTGCGCGAATACCTTGGAGTCGAACTCGCCAATCGTGCGGTAGATCTGGTTGGCGGGCAGCCCGAACCCGGGGCCGAATGGGCCAAAGAATCCCGTGTTGTCGGCGTCATACTTGGCAGTCTTGTCGAAGTACGACGTGGCCGAGACGAACTCAAATGCCGAACCGCTGTACTTCAGTGCCACGCTGCCTGCACTGAGCTTGTCGCTCCAGGGCTCAAGGATTGCAGTCGGCTTGGCCTGAAAGTCGGTGCCAGGAAGAAACAATGAACCGTTCCCGGCCTTGATGTCCTGCGAGTAGATCCGCCCCGACACGCTCCACTGCGACGTGATCTGGCCGAACAGTGCGACTCGCACGCCTTCCGTGGTGACCTCATTGACATCCTTGCCAAGGGTCGGGTGGTCGACATAGCCGGCCTGCTTGTTGCGGTACGCCGTGATGCCCACTGCCATCTGGTCCTTCACAAGCGGCGTCGACACGCTGGCCACGAGTTCCTGGTTCCAGTCGCTTGCGCCCTGCGTCTTCGACAGACCCAGCCGAGCGGACCCTTCCATGGCAGTCAGGCTGGGGTTGCGCGTCTCGATCTTGATCGTGCCGCCCAACGCCGCCGAGCCGTACAGCGTGCTGCGCGGGCCACGGATCAGGATGATCTTGTCGATGTCGTACAGCGCCAGGTCCACATTGCCCGAGGCCTGCACCACGCTGGTCGGCAGTTCGTCGATGTAGATCGCCACCGTTGATTGGGTGAGCGAGAACCCGGTGTCGGTGACCCCACGGATCGCAATGTTGCGGCTGACCGCGGTCGCGCCCTTGTTGATGACGACGCCAGGCTCCCCTGGCAATGCTTCCTCCAACGAGGAAACACCTCTTTCCTCCAACTGGTCGCCAGTGATGGCCTTGACGGACATCGGTACTTGCTGGATGGGCTCCTTGCGCTTGTTTGCGGTCACCTGGACTCTCTGAAGTTCCTCGGGTTTCGCAGCTTCCTGCGCCGCCGCCATGGAGCACACACTCAAAGCGAGCGTGCTGGCAACAGCTTGTGCGATGTAATTCATCTTCGCAACGGCATGTCGCGCGTATGGCCCGCGAGGTGGAGAAACTGCTCGATAAAGCATGGGGGTCAACATATGCAAAGTCTCCTGAAGGTTTGGTGGGCGATCTATTCAAGACGGGTACCTGAAGAGACAATTCCATCAAAAAATTAACTATAAGTCAATTATTTTTCTAACGAATTTATGCTCTAAAACCCTTATTCTGCAATGAAAATTTGAATTTTTGTCAATTTCAATTACACATTTTATTGACTTTTAGTTAAATTTTCTCAAACTACTTTTCAACGTGCCGCGCTCGACGGACCTTTCTTTTCTGGAACATCGGCATGTGCATCGAGGATGACGCGCTTGTGAATGCCGAAGGTTGCCCAAAGCCAACACGCCTATTCAACAGCGCCAAGACCCTGCGCATGAAGACTCCCTTCAGCAAGGACGAGGTCATCGAAGCCCAGAAGGCCGTGGTGTGTCTTTCGATGGAGAATCTGTCCGGGCTAAATCAGCGTGCTCTGAACCTGACGTTCGCATCGCCTGACCAGAATTTCTGAAACCCTGCCGCTCGTTAGCACCGACTGAGTGCCCGTTGAAGACGGGTGGCCGCTGGAAGCAAGGCTCAAGGGATGCAATTGCAGCACCTCAAATCCGACTTTTCGCGAAGGTCGGCGCCTGGCCGACACGGTTAAGTAAGGCGTTCCGCCCACTGGATGTGAGGTTGAACATTATTTGACTCAAACCGACGCTGTACAGCTAATGCCAATGAAGTGGGCTGGATGGCTGGAGGATTTCCAAGCAGATCAATGCGATTGAACGCCAGTGCCTGGAACCAACCTGCTCCTGGCGCATTGAAACCGGCAATCAGTCCCTTGGACATGAGTCATTTCCAGCCCACCTTGATGAGTGAGCTTTCGCTCGCGCGCCAACGACCGGTGAGGCACCTCTCCTATCCCAGGAATGTCAAGCTTTGACATTTTCTGATAGAGTCTTTACGGTTTATGACTGGAGAACCTCTATGGGTATGAATGTCAACTTGACTCCACAACTGGAGGACTTGGTGCGCTCTAAAGTCACCTCCGGCATGTACACCTCCGCCAGTGAAGTCGTGCGTGAGGCCTTGCGCCTTATGCAGGAGCAAGACAAGTTCCGGGAAGCCAAACTTGAAGAACTCCGGCGAGACGTGCGCAAGGGAATCGATAGCGGAGCCAGTGAGCCCTGGAACCCCGCGGCCGTGAAAGTAGAGGCCCGCGCACGGCGCACAGCCAAGTCAGCCGCCTAGATGGCGGTCCTTGCTGGTGGATACCGCAGCGGGGCCCAGTCTGAGCGAAGCGTCGGCGGCTCTCATCAACTTCATGCCTGTGATCGGGATCACCGAATTGACTCGGGCAGACAGGCCAATCCATCGGCTCTAGTGGCAATAGTTTTTCGCTTCCTACGCAAAAACAATTTCAGACCTTACTCTGCGCGGCTTTCTTTTCGGGCAACGTCAGATAGTAGTTCAGCACGACATCGCCAGCAGACAGAACGTATGTTCGGGCTCTCGACATCGGCGCAGACGGTCACTCATGGGCAGATCGCCGCGCTTTTCACGCATCATGGGTCCGCCTCCAACGCCACCGTGATTCACTGAGATGGAGCGGGTGATGGGAATCGAACCCACGTGATTTGCTTGGGAAGCAAGAGTTCTACCATTGAACTACACCCGCGATGCCACCGATTATAGGCAGAGGTTCATTGCCGGGCGACATTGCTCCGAATGGCGAGAGGGTGCTTTCAGTGAACGACCAACTCAACGGTCTTGCCTGTACGCAACAGCATCGCGACCAGCGTATCCAGCGAAAAACGCTCGAGCTTTTCGTTGACCAAGTCCGAGACACGCGGGCGCGATACATCGAGAATTTCGGACGCAGCAAACTGGGTGAGTTTTTCGGACTGGATCCATTGCGCAATCGCCATTGCCGCTTCTTTCTTCAACTTCTGCGACTTGGCAATCCGCGCGTCGGCTTGCTTCAGCAGTGCCTCTGCCTGCTCAGGTGAGAAACCCAAATCGGCGAACAAGTTGCCGTCGGCCGGAGTGATATGCCCACTTTTCAAATCATCATCAACTCGCGCGGTTTTCATTTGGTTTTCCTTTCGATCAACACTGCACCATACCGGCGCTTGGCAACATCCTTGTCGCCCGGTGAGGTCTTGTTGGTCTTTTTCTGAAAAGAATGCAGCACGTACAAGGCCTCTTCGAACTTCACGACATACATCACTCGAAACCACCCGTCAGCCGTATCCACAACAATTTCATTCACGCCAGCCCCGATCTCCGGCATCGGCTTGAACTCATCCGACTGATCACCCTGCTGGATCTTGCGCAGTTGATACCCGGCTCTGTGCTTGGCGTCCGCCGGGAACGCCTGGAGGTCCTTCAGTGAACTTCCTCGCCAGTCGATAAGTTTCGTCATACATGTATAAGTAAATGTACATCAAATCGGATTTGCTGCCAAATGCTGGAACGCCGACCAAGCCTCATTTAAGCTGAAATCAGCTGACCAATGTCAGCCTTGGCGAGCCACGTCCGGCGCCTGAGACCCGAAGGCAAAGGCGTCCATCGCCAGCGATCCATAGGTCAGGCTGGCATGGATGCGCAGCGGGGCGAAGTTGCGGCCTGCGGCGCCAGCGGCGACGAACCAGGGCAGGAAATGTTCATCGCTCGGGTGCATGTCGACCGCATGCGGCGCCTGCCGGCGGTAGTCCAGCAGGGCGTCCCAATCGCGGGCTGCGCTGCGCTCGACCAGCCATTGCCGGAAAGCGATCGATGCCGGGATCTCCGCTGCATCGACGGCGGCCATGCGGCCCTGGCCGAAGACCAGGCCGAGGTTGTGAGTGATGCTGCCGCTGCCGATGATCAGCACGCCTTGTGCGGCCAAGGGCGCCAGCATCTCGCCCAGGGCGAACTGCTGAGCCGGGCTTTGATCAGGCGCGAAGGCCAGCGGCAGCACCGGCACATCGGCTCGCGGGTAGAGGTAGCGCAGCGGCGTCCAGATGCCATGGTCGAGCCCGCCCTGGTCGCGGCTTTGCATCGCGATGCCGGCAGCCGCGGCCATTGCCTGCACCTGCGCGGCCAGCCAGGGCGCGCCGGGCGCGTCATAGCGGAGTTGGTTCAGTCGGGGGTCGAAGCCGCCAAAATCGTAGACCGCCTGATGGCTGGCGCCGGCCAGCAGGGTCGGTTGGCGCGCCAAGCTATGGGCCGAGATCGCCAGAATGGCACGCGGACGTCCATGGCTGGCATCGAGCTTGCGGCCGAGTTCTTGCATGAAGGCGCCGGCTTCGCGCGGCTCCAGCGCCGTCATCGGCGAACCATGCGAGATGAAGAGCGGCGCAAAGTCAGTGGATTGGCTGGTCATGCCTCGATTGGAGCGCCGATCCGGGTGGCCATCATTGCGTCAGCTTGCAGCGGTCATTCAGCGCTTTTGCACGACTGTCACCCGGACTCGCTATATTGTCGGCAATGAATTCGAATTCGCACAGTCCAGCCCTGCCCTCTTTTCACCCCGAAAGACCCCGCCCGCCCAGCATCGCCAGCATCGCCTGGCGACAGCTTTGGCGCGATTGGCGTGCCGGCGAGTTGCGGCTGCTGATGCTGGCGGTCAGCCTGGCGGTGACGGCTTTGTGCGCGGTGAGCTTTCTTTCCGACCGGCTCGACCAGGGGCTGCGCCGCGATGCGGCCAAGTTGATGGGAGGAGATGCCGTCCTGATCAGCGACCAGCCGACGCCGGCGCCCTTGCTTGCGCTGGCGTCCGAGCTCGGTCTGGCGCAGGTGCGCAGCGTCAACTTCCCCAGCATGGCCAGGGCCAGCGATGCACAAGGCGGCGCCAGTACGCTGGTTGCGGTCAAGGCGGTCAGCCCGGGCTATCCGCTGCGCGGCGAATTTCTGCTCGTCGACGGGCGCAGCGCCGCCACACCGGCCGCCGGCCAGGCTTGGGCCGACCCTGCCCTGCTCGATGCATTGGGGCTGAAGGTCGGCGATGACTTGCTGCTCGGCGAAGTCAGTTTGCGCATCGCCGGCGCAATCAAGAACGAACCCGACCGGGGTGCGGGCTTCATGAATTTCGCACCGCGGCTGATGCTGGCCGAATCTGATCTGGCCGCTACTGGTCTGGTGCAGCCAGCCAGCCGGGTCTCCTACCGGCTGGCCTTGGCCTCGACTTCGGCCAAGGCGGCCAAGCAGTACCTGAGCCGCGCGGCAGCGTTGATCGAGCAACAGGGCTGGCGCGGCGTGCGCCTTGATTCCTTGGAGAGCGGCCGACCCGAGATGCGCCAGACGCTCGACCGGGCGACCAAATTTCTCAAGCTGGTGGCGATGCTGTCAGCACTGCTCGCCGCAGTGGCTGTGGCGCTGGCGGCGCGCGACTTTGCCGGCAGGCATCTGGATGACTGCGCAATGCTGCGCGTACTGGGCCAGCCGCAACGCCGCATCGCCTGGGCTTACGGGCTGGAGTTCGGGGCTGCCGGGCTGGTCGCCAGCCTCGCCGGCATGCTGGCCGGGCTGGCGCTGCACTATGCCTTCGTCGGTATGTTGGCGGGCTTGTTCAACGTCAGCCTGCCTGCGCCCAGCATTTGGCCTGCTGCGCTCGGTCTCGGGCTGGGCATGAGCTTGCTGCTGGGCTTTGGCCTGCCGCCTGTGCTGCAACTCGCCGCAGTGCCGGCGCTGCGGGTGATCCGGCGCGACCTCGGCGGCTTGAAAGCGGGATCGACAATGGTGCTGCTGGCCGGCCTGCTGGGCTTTGCAAGCATCCTGGTGCTGCTCGCTGGCGATCTGCAGATGGGCCTGATCGCGGCCGGCGGTTTTGCGTTGGCGCTGGGGCTTTTTGCGCTGTTGGCTTGGGGCGCTGTGCTGCTGTTGCGCCGCCTGGTGCCGCAGGCCGGTGCACCGCGCTGGCTGTTGCTGGCAACCCGCCAGGTCGCAGCCAGACCGGGCTTTGCGGTGATCCAGGTTGCATCATTGGCGGTAGGCCTGCTAGCGCTGGCCTTGCTGGTACTGCTGCGCACCGATCTGATCGACAGCTGGCGTCAGGCCACACCAGCCAATGCGCCGGACCGCTTCGTCATCAATATCCAGCCCGACCAGGGTGCTGCCTTTCGCGCCAGGCTGGCTGAGAACGGGGTCAACAGCTATGACTGGTACCCGATGATCCGCGGCCGGCTGTTGGCGATCAACTCGCTCGACATCAAGCCGAAGCAATATGGCGACGAACGTGCCCAGCGTCTGGTCGAACGCGAGTTCAACCTCAGCCATGCCTTGGCCTTGCCGGCGCATAACCAGGTCGTCACTGGTGCCTGGTCCGAAGAAGAGCCGCAGGGATTGAGCGTCGAAGAAGGGCTGGCAAAGACGCTGGGACTCAAGCTTGGCGACCAATTGAAATTTGACGTGGCCGGCGTGCCGGTCGAAGGCCGCATCACAAGCCTGCGCAAGGTCGATTGGGCATCGATGCGGGTGAACTTCTTCGTGCTGTTCCCGCGCGCTGCGATGCCCGAGCTGCCGAGTACCTTCGTCGCGGCTTTCCGTGCGCCACCCGAAGTCGGCTTCGACCGGGCCTTGAGCCGCGAATTCCACAACGTCACGGTGGTCGATGTATCGGCCCAGCTGGGCCAGGTGCAGGCAGTGCTCGATCAGGTGATCGGAGCGGTGCAATTGCTGTTCAGCTTTACCCTCGCCACCGGCCTGCTGGTGCTGCTGGCGACGGTCAGCAGCACGCGCGAAGCGCGCACCCATGAATTTGCCTTGATGAGGGCGATGGGCGCAAGCTCAAAGCTGCTGGCGCAGGTGCAACGCGCCGAGCTGCTTGGCGTCGGCGCCCTGGCCGGACTGCTCGCCGGCGGCATGGCCTTGCTGATCGGCGGCCTGCTGGCGCGCTATGTGTTCGAGTTCAGCTGGCAGGCCAAGCCCTGGGTGCCGCTGATCAGCGCGGTTGCCGGGGCGCTGCTGGCGCAGGCGGCGGGCTGGTGGAGCTTGCGCGCTGTGCTGCAGCGGCCAGTGATGGAAACGCTGCGCAAGGCCGCATGACCCGGATCACCACGAACCCTTTGGCCTGAATCTTGCTGCCAGGAATGAAACTTCACCATGACCTGGCTACCGAGCCAGGTTCAAACGACCCCATGCCACAAACAATGCCCGTCCCGACCCGAACGATTCAGAGCCGCCCGCACAGCCAGGCCAAGGTACAGATCCTGGTTCGCTCATCGCTGCGCAGCAGTACCGGTTCCTCAGCGAACCGCCGCAGAGCTCAGGATCTGGTCTGGTCCTGGGTCGGCACCAAATGGCCCCGCCTGGGTGTGTCGATGGACGAGCGCGGATTGCCACAACTGGAACGCACCGCGCCAGGCGTCCAGTTGTCCGTCACCACCAATCCAGAAAGCAATACCTGGACGCTGTCGGTGGCCAACAACGAACGCGACGGCACGCGCACCTGGATGACCAGCGCGATGGTCACCGCCAAGGGTGACACTGATTTGCTCGACGTGCAGACTTCGTGCGCTGGCCGGCCCGATGCGCCGTTGGTGGTCGCGCCGCCTGGGGTGCTGGGCCTGTGGGTCGAGCGGCTTGAGCTTGAGGATGGCGGGGTTTCCGTGCTCAGCGAGCCGCGCGAGGTCTGCGACGCGGACCAGCTGAAAGGATTTTGCGAGCATGTGCATTCGCCTGAACGCAAGCTGCCGATCATCGCCCTGACCAGCAACCCGCATTCGCGCTTTTATGGCGTCGATCCTCATGGCTTGGCCCAGGTGGTGCGCGGCCTGGCCCATGTCGCCTACGTCGCACCCGAGATGACGGCCGCGGTCGAGGCCCAGGTCGGTGCTGATTTCGCCCTGCATGCCGGTGCGGCAAGAATTTACAAGCCGGACTTCAGCCGCAGCGCTGCGCCTCAGGCCCATCCCTTGTTGAAAGACCCCAGGCCTGCCGGCGCTTCCAAGACCGATGACCCAGGCGCTTTCCGGCGGCTGCTGTGCCGGCATATCTGTGCGCTGAGCGTCGAGGCAACCGCCGCCATGTGAGTGACGCTTGAGCTTGTCACGGCAAATGCAGTACGCTTGCGCTTGGAGGTCAATCGATGGACATCTTGCAACTCGATATGTCCGGGCGGCCGCAAGCCTGGATCAGCTCAAGAGAAGCGGCAATGATCTATGCAAGCGACGGCATTGCCTGGACATTGGGCGATCCATTTCATGTCTTGCGCGGCGGCATGCAGCGGCGCACGGGCCTGCAATCAAGGATCGAATTGCACCCGATCGTTGCGGTGCGCGGAGCTGTCCCGAGCCGCGCCTGGCGCCAGGCGCCGGCCTTGTCGAACATGAAGCTGTTCGTCCGCGACCGTCTGGTCTGCGCCTATTGCGGCCATCGCTTCCCAATCGAAAACCTGACCCGCGAACATATCCGGCCGAGCTCGCGCGGCGGCCTGGACAGTTGGATGAACTGCATCACCGCCTGCCGTGGCTGCAATGGCCGCAAAGGCAACCGCATGCCCGAAGAAGCACAGATGAATCTGCTCTACCTGCCCTATGTGCCGAGCCTGCATGAAGACATGATCCTGCGCGGCCGCCGCATCCTTGCCGACCAGATGGAATTCCTGCTCGCCAGCGTGCCGCGCCACAGCCGTCTGCGCGATTGACGCTGTAAAGACTTGTACGCGAGTCAACGGCGGCACAATGCAAAGCGTTGTCTGAACAGTTCCCAGGAGTATTTGATGAAGAAATTATTGATTGCAGCCTTCGTTGTCACCCTTGGCGCTTGCGCCACCAGCAACCCGGACATGATTCGGCGTGGCGATGCACAGCAAATGTCGCAGGTACAGGATGCGGTGATTTTGTCAATCCGTGCCGTGACGGTTGACGGCGCGCAGAGCGGCGCCGGCGCGGCAGCGGGCGGTGTTGTCGGCGCCTTGGCCGGTTCTTCGGTTGGCGGACGGCGCGATGGTCAAGTCGGCGGCATCCTCGGTGCCGTGGCAGGCGCCATGATCGGCAATGCGGTCGAGCGCAGCGGCACCAAGGAGGAAGCGCTTGAATTGCTATTGCAACTGCGCAATGGTGAAAGGCGCATGATCGTCCAAGGCAAAGGCAGTGAAATCCTGAACGTTGGCGATGCCGTGATTCTGATCACGAGCGGCAACAAGACCAGAGTCACACGCGCACCGGTCGTTCGTTAAATCGACTCGCTGAGCGCGCCAGCAAGGCCCCTTCATGGGGCCTTGCCCGTTTTCGGGCATTGATGCACCAAGCTGGTCAGCCGACTGTGCATCAATTGCGATGCGGTTTGGCTTCAGACTTCAGGCCAAGGTCGGGCACCTGGCCACAAGCAACCATCAGGGATTCAGGCATGAAGTTTGCATAGCAAGTCATGCTGCGGGTTGAATTTTTCTGACCCGTCAATCCTTGATGGAGTCATCAGTGCCAGTTCTCACCCGTCGCAGTGCCATTCTTTCCAATCCTCTTTTTTGCGCAATTGCCGCGCTGCTGCTGGCGGGCAGCGCCCAGGCGCAAGTCACCGCGATCAAGTTCCAGCTTGACTGGCGCTTTGAAGGTCCGGCGGCCTTCTTTCTGGCACCGATCGCCAAAGGCTATTTCAAGGAGGCCAAGCTCGACGTCAGCGTCGACTCGGGCAATGGCTCGGGCGGTGCCGTGACCCGAGTGGCTTCAGGCAGCTACGACATGGGCTTTGCCGATATGGCGGCCTTGATGGAATTCCATGCCAACAATCCGGATGCACCGAACAAGCCGGTGGCGGTGATGATGGTCTACAACAACACGCCTGCCGCAGTGCTGGCACTGAAAAAGTCCGGCATCACGACGGTGGCAGGCTTGAGCGGCAAAAAGCTCGGCGCACCGGTCTTCGACGCGGGCCGCCGCGGCTTCCCGGTCTTTGCCCAGGCGAACAAGCTCGGCGCCGTGGCCTGGACCAGCATGGATCCGCCGCTGCGAGAAACAATGCTGGTGCGCGGCGATGTCGATGCCATCACCGGTTTTTCCTTCACTTCGCTGCTCAACCTCGAAGCGCGAGGCATCAAAGCTGAAGAGGTGGTGGTGTTCCCCTACGCGCAATACGGCGTCAAGCATTACGGCAACGCAATCATCGCCAGCCCGAAGCTGATCAAGGAACACCCGGAAGTCGTCAAAGCCTTCCTCAAGGCCTTTGCACGCAGCGCCAAGGAGGTGATGGCCGACCCGGATGCAGCGATTGCCTTTGTCAAGGAGCGCGACGGCATCATCAACGAGGTGCTGGAAAAACGCCGTCTGCGCCTGGCCATCGACGCGGTGGTGGCGAGCCCGGATGCCAGAGCTGAAGGCTTCGGCCAAGTGGTAGCGCCGCGCCTGGCTTTGATGGCCAGCCAGATCTCGGACGTCTACAACACCAAGACGCGGGTTTCGTCCGATGCCATATGGAACGGCAGCATGCTGCCGAGCAGCACCGAGTTGAACGTTCTGCCAGCAAAGCGCTGATGACAATCGCTCCCTTCGTCGACTTTCGCGGCGTCTGGCTGGCCTACAACGAGGCTTTGCTGGCGGCGGGCAAGTTCGCCGTCGAGGACATCTCGCTGCAACTGACCCGCGGCGAATTTGTCGCCATCGTCGGGCCTTCGGGTTGCGGCAAGTCGACCTTCATGAAACTCGCGACCGGTCTGAAAAAGCCGAGCCGGGGCGACATCTTCGTCGATGGAAAACCGGTCAGCGGACCGCTGAAAATCAGCGGCATGGCCTTCCAGGCGCCGTCGCTGCTGCCTTGGCGCAGCACGCTGGCCAATGTGCTTTTGCCGCTGGAAATCGTCGAACCCTTTCGCCAGCAGTTCAAGGCAAAAAAGGCTGAATTCGAAGCCCGCGCGATGTCCTTGCTGGCCAGCGTCGGGCTGGCTGGCTATGAGGACAAGTTCCCATGGCAACTCTCCGGCGGCATGCAGCAGCGCGCGAGTCTGTGCCGGGCCTTGATTCACGAGCCCCAATTGCTGCTGCTCGACGAGCCCTTCGGCGCCCTCGATGCTTTCACCCGCGAGGAGCTCTGGTGCGCCTTGCGCGATCTGCAGGCGGCGCGGCAATTCAATGTGATTCTCGTCACCCATGACCTGCGCGAAAGCGTTTTTTTGGCTGACACCGTCTACGTGATGAGCAAGAGCCCGGGCCGCCTGCTGCATCAGCGCAGGATCGAGCTGCCGCGTCCGCGCGACCTCGAAGTCACTTACACCCCCGAATTCACCGACATCGTGCATGAGTTGCGCGGCCATATCGGCGCCTTGCGCAAAACCGGAGCGGCGCTGCCATGAACAGCAAAGTACAGGCGGCTGCGCCCTGGCTGCTGCTGGCCTTCATGCTGATCTTCTGGCAGGCGGTCTGCAGCCTGTTCCAGGTCTCGGACTTCATCTTCCCAAGCCCCTGGCGGATCGCTCAGGCCTTGCTGGAATTCCACAGCGAAATCCTGCGCCACGCCTGGCGGACCTTTTGGGTCACGATGCTCGGCTTCGGTCTGGCCATCATCGTCGGCTTGTTGCTGGGTTTCCTGATGGGCAGCTCGCGTCTGGCTTACAAGGCGATGTACCCATTGATGACCGGCTTCAATGCCCTGCCCAAGGCCGCCTTCGTGCCGATTCTGGTCGTCTGGTTCGGGATCGGCGCCGGCCCGGCAGTGCTGACTGCGTTCCTGATCAGCTTTTTTCCGATCATGGTCAATATCGCCACCGGCCTGGCGACGATGGAACCCGAACTCGAGGACGTGTTGCGCGTCCTCGGAGCGCGGCGCTGGGACATCCTGATGAAAGTCGGCCTGCCGCGGTCGATGCCCTATTTTTTCGCCGCGCTGAAAGTGTCAATCACCCTGGCCTTTGTGGGCACGACGGTGTCTGAAATGACTGCCGCCAATGAGGGCATCGGCTACTTGCTGATGTCGGCGGGAGCGTCGATGCAGATGGGCTTGGCTTTTGCCGGCTTGGTCGTCGTCGGCGCGATGGCCATGCTGATGTACGAAGTTTTTGCCGTGATGGAACAGCGCCTGACAGGCTGGGCCCATCGCAATGACATGCACTGATTTACCAACCACCAAAGGAACTGAAGATGAAAGTGAATAAAAAAGCAATGCTGGCTGCCGCAGCGATCCTGAGCATTGCCGGTGCGGCACAAGCCCAATCGACGGTGAGCCTGTACGGTCTGCTGGACCTCAGCGTCGGTGCGAGCAAGGCACAAGGTAGCAGTTCATCGGTCAATAACGTGGCCAGCGGCAATATGAGCACCAGTCATTTCGGCGTCTCGGGCAAGGAAGATCTCGGCGGTGGCCTGAGCGCTTCGTTCGCGCTCGAGTCATTCATGCGCACCGACAACGGTTCGGCCGGCCGCTTCAATGGCGACGCCTACTGGGCCCGCAACGCCTATGTCAGCCTGGCCAGCAAGGATCTTGGCGATGTCAAGCTCGGCCGCAACACGACGCCGTTGTTCGTCTCGACCTTGATCTTCAATGCCTTCGGCGACTCGTTCGGCTATTCGCCGAGCATCCGCCATTACTACACCAGCGGCACCGTCAGCGGCGACTCGGGCTGGAACAACTCGGTCCTCTACACGACCCCGAACATGGGCGGCGCTTCGGTCAGCCTGTTCACGGCAGCTGCTGAAGGCACCGGCGACAACAGCACCGGCATCAGCGCGCTGTACTTCGGCGGCCCCCTGGCTGCGACTGCGGTCTACCAGAAGGTCGGCAAGAACACCGTCGGTGCAGTCCAGGCGACCACCACCACGCAGTTCGGTGCTTCCTATGACCTGGGTGCTGCCAAGCTGTTCGGCCAATACGGCAAGGTCGACAACAACACCGTCATCAACACCTACAAGATCACCTCCTTCGGTATCGCGGTGCCGGTCGGCGCGGGCAAGTTCATTGCTGAGTACAGCGACATGAAGCCCAACACCGGCGCCGAACTGAAGACTTTCAGCTTCGGTTATGACTACACCCTGTCCAAGCGCAGCGATCTGTATGCGGTCTATATGAACGATGCCAAGACCGGTGTTTCCACCGGCACCAGCTACTCGGTCGGCCTGCGCCACCGCTTCTAAGCCGGTAGGCGGCCCGCCTGAAAGCGGGCCGCAGCAACGACTGGTTAGGATGGCGCATCACAGCAAGGACTCGACCTCCATGTCCAACGATGCCAATCCCGACCTTCGCTCAGCGTTGCCGCCCGACGATGCACTGCGTGAGTTGCTGCACAACGAGGTCCATGCAAGACCGGCAGCCAGGATCAAATTACCTGCGCTGCTGGTCTATATTGCCGTACTCAATGACGGCGTGACACGCGCCGAAGAATGCGCGCATCTGCGCTTGCTGCCGGGCCAGAGCGAGCTGAGCGATGCCGCCATGCAGGGCAATTTCCTGCGCTTGCGCCTCGACCGCTGCCATGTCAAATGGGAACGCCACAGCGAGTTCACCCGCTACACCGTGGTGCAACCATTGCCGCAGTCGGCCTGGCTTGGTTCTGTCGAGCCTGAACTGTTCAGCGCCTTGCGCGTCGACCCCGAATGGTTGCGCGGTATTCCCGGCCGCACCGTTGCAGCGATCAAGCTGGCGCTGGTCGAACATGACATCAACGACCCTCATTCCATACTCAAGCTGGGCCAGCAATGGCTGGGCGGGCGCAATGTCGTGGCGTCGATACTGGGCCAGGGCCACTCGATCGCGCTGACCGGCTTCAGGTTGCTGCCCAGTGGCTTCGAACGCATGCTGGTGATCGCTCCTGCCGGGCTCGGCGAATCGCGCGCCGGACGCATTTCGCAGCGGCTGCTCGAGCTTGAAACCTATCGGCTGATGGCCTTGCGGGCCCTGCCTGTGGCCAAGTCGCTGGCGCCGATGCTGGCAGCGTCGGAATCGGCTCTGGCCGAGATCACGGCCTGCCTGGAAACCATGCAGGAAAGCGAGCAGCACTTGCTGGACCGTTTGATCCATGTGGCAGCGAGCGTGGAACGCGCCACCGCCGAGCATATGTACCGGTTCTCGGCCACCCAGGCCTATGCAGCCCTGGTTCGCCAGCGCATCGACGAGTTGCGCGAAGCGCCGATTCCGGGAACGCAGACGATCGGTGACTTCATGCAGCGCCGGCTCTCGCCGGCGATCGCGACTGCAGCGGCCACTGCACAGCGGCTGGCCTCACTGTCGCAGCGCACCGAGCGCGCCAGTAGCTTGCTGCGCACCCGGGTCGACATCGCCACCGAAAACCAGAACCAGCAATTGCTGGCCCAGTTGACGCGCGGCCAGCAACTGCAGCTGAAGTTGCAAACAACCGTCGAAGGCTTGTCGATCGCGGCGATTTCCTACTACGTCGTCAGCCTGCTGCTTTACGCTGGCAAGGCAATGAGATCAGCCGGGCTGGACATCAACCCCGAACTGGCTGCCGGCGCGGCCGTGCCGGTGGTGCTCTGGTGCGTCTGGAAAGCCACTCAGCGCGTACACGCCAAGCTGTATCGCGAAGTCTGAGTCAGCAGGGCCTGCTTTCAATTCGCATCAGCAAAGCCAGCAAGGCCATGCCGAGCAGCAGCACGGCCGCCGTCAACCAGAGCGCGCCGTGATAGCTGCCGCTGTGCTGCGCCATGCTGCCGGCCAGCGCAGGTGCGGTGATTTGCGCCGCACCGTAGCCGAGCGTCAGCCTTGCCATCGCCTTGCCCGGATTGGCCGGTGAATGGCGCCCGACCAGGGCCAGCGTCATGCTGACGATGCCCAGGAAGGTCGCCCCATAAAGCAACGCACCGGCAATGGCCGCAGCCAGGCTGTCTGAAACTGCCGGCAGCAGCATCGACAGCGCCTGCAAACCAAACGCAATCAGCAAGGCCGGCAATTCGCCGTTACGCCGCGCCACCCGGTCCCACAGGAACACTGCTGGCGTTGCGGTCAGGCCGACCAGTAGCCAGACCCAGGGGCCCTGTCCGGCCAGCGAAGGCTGGCGTTCAACGATGGCGACGGTAAAGGTGGCGTCGATGACGAAGCCCCAACCGGCACAAAAATAGATCGCCAGCATCAAGATCATCCACTGCGATGAAGTCCCGGCGCTGGCCTGGCTGTGGCTGGTAGTTTTCGCCGGTACCGGCGGGCGCCAGCCCCAGGCCGGCAGCAAAAAAACCAGGCCGATCACTGCAAACCCTTGCCATTGCTGCGCCCAGTCCAGACCCAGCAAGGACATCAGCATCGCCCCCACCGCAGTCACCGTGACGCCCATGCCGATGCCGGTGAAATGCAGGCCGAGTTCAGGCCTGCGGCCCGCCTGCATCAGCCAATTCAGCACCAAGCCGGAGCCCAGCAACATGCCTGATGCACCGCACAGCCCGCCGAGGTAGCGCGACAGCGCCCAGACCCAGACATTGCTGCTCAAGCCCATCAGCAGCGTGACGATCAGGCTGAGCCAGAGCCCCGCGCTGTAGAGCCGGTGCCGCAAGCGCGCATCGTCAACCCAGGCCGCCAGCAAAGTTCCGCTCATATAGCCAAGGTAATTGGTCGCGGCCAGCCAGCCAGCGAGCTTGTCCGACAGCCCGGCTTGCGCCTGCATCAGCGGCAGCAGCGGCGTGTAGGCAAAGCGGGCCAGCCCGATGGTCAGCACCAGGCCGCAGATGCCACCAAGGATGACCTGCCAGGCATGCAGCGGGCGGGGGGAAGCGGAGATTGCCTGCATCTCAAGACCAGAGGTCGAGCGGCGGCTCGCGGGTGATCGCCCGCAGCACATCGCTGCGCGACAGGAAACCGAGCAACTGTCCTTCAGCGTCAATCACCGGCAAGCCGGGCAGGTGCAGATCGATCAGCACCTGGGCTGCCTGCCTTATCGGCACCTCAGCCCGCACGGCTGGTACCGGTGTCCACATCAGGTCCGCGACCGGCCGCTGCAGCCAGCTGCGCCAGGCCTGTCCGCCGGCTTCAAGGTCCAGCAGGTCGGCCGGCAAAGGTAGCAGGTCAGCGCGAAGCAAGAGCCCGACCAAGCGACTCTCATCGTCGACCACGGGCGCCTGCCCGACCTGGGCCTGCGCCAGCAGCGCCATGCCCTGCGCCAGCGTCGCCTGCACCGGCACGGTGATCAAACGCCGGCTCATCAGTTGCTCGACCAGCACCAGCGGTTGCCGGGTGACGTGGGAGGTCTGCGATTGCGCATAGGCATTCAGCGCGCCGCGCTGCCGCAGGTCAACATAGTCCTGTATGAAGACCGCTTCCAGCGCTTCGCCTGCCATCAGCAGGCCCGGTGAAGTCGACTCCTGCGGGGCCACTGGCTGGAGCGCCCGCATTCGCGCCACTGCATGCACCTGGTGCATATCGCGCAAATCGTCGATCGGGCCGGTAAAAATGCGCCCGCTCAGGCCGTAGACGTCAAACATGGCATTCAAACATCGTTTATCACCTTGCCGAGTTACTCAGACATCAGTAGATCGAACCGCGAACATACACTACCCACCAGGAAAAACTCTCGAAAGCCTCAGATCATGCCGATACAACGCCTTGCACTAGCCGCTATTTTCAGCATCACCTTGAGCGGCTGCGCGGTGGTCAGCATCGCGGGCGCCGCGGCAGGCGCGGCGATCTCAGTCACCGGCGCGGTGGTCAGCACCGGTGTCAAGGTGACCGGCAAAGTGATTGAAAAAACCATCGACGTGGTCACCCCGTCGTCCGGCAAGGTTCAGTGACGGAGCAGCGCCTCCAACCGCTGCAAAGCTTGTTCATCGAGACGACCGCTGGCGCGTGCCAGCTGTAATTGCCGGCGCGACAGCTCACGATAGAAAGCACCATGCTCGGCGCCGAGCGAATCGAGCGCCTGCAGATGACCAGCGACCACGCCAACATCGCCGCGCGAAACCGGCCCTGACAAGGCCCCTGCCAGACCGCGTTTTTCGGCCGCCTGCAAGGTCCCCCTGGCAAGCGGCAGCATGGCCTGCAAAGCCTGTTGCTGAGGCAAGCCGATGCCAGCCCAGATCTGCACCGCTTCGTCCAGCAACGACAAGATGAAACTGGCTGAAAAACTCGCCGCAGCGTGATAGGCCGCGCGTGTGCCAGGTGGCAACTGCAGCGGCTGCATCCCCAGCAATGCGGCCAGACGCAACAACTCTTCGCGCAGCGGCGGCTCGGCCTCGATCGCCACCGCACTGCCGGCCAGCAGTTGCGCCGCATTTTCCGGGTCAGAAAAAATCTGCAAGGGGTGAAAACCGCCGACCGCTGCGCCGCGCGAGCCGGCTGCAGCCAAGGCGGTCAATTCGGTCGCACCGCTGCAATGCACCACGGCTTGACCGCTGCGCCAGGGCAGGGCGCGCGCCATTGGCTCGATCGCGTCGTCAGAAACGGTCAGGAAAACCAGATCGGCGGCCTGCAAGGCCTGCTCCTGCGTCATCACCTGGCAGCCCGGGATACGCAGGGCCAGCGCCTCAGCCGCCTCCTGATTACGGCTGGCGACCGCGACGACGCTTTCGCCCTGCGCTGCCATGGCCCGGGCCAGCACCTGGCCCAGACGACCGGCGCCGATGAAGGCCAGCCTGCTCAAGGCTTGATGAACTTCAAGGTCATGCGGTCGCTCTCGCCGATCGCCTCGTAATTTGCCCGGTCCTTGTCCTTGTTGGCGAAGGCCGGTGGCAAGGCCCAGACGCCGCCGGCATGGTCAGCCTTGTCTTTCGGGTTGGCATTGATCTCGGCTGCGGCAAGCAGCTTGAAGCCGGCCTTCTCGGCCATCCGGATGACATAGTCTTGGTGTACGTAACCACTGCTGGCCTTGGCGTCCTGCTCGCGTGCGGCCGGAAGGCGATGCTCGACCAGGCCGAGCACACCACCCGGCTTGAGGCAATCGAACAGGCTCTTGAAGGCCTCGCCGGTCCTGGCCTCTCCCAGGGCGACCCAGTTATGCACATTGCGGAAAGTCAGCACCAGATCAACGCTGGCCGCCGGCACTGCTTTCAAGCCGCCGCTGGCAGCATCGAAAACACCCAGCTGGACCTGGTCATAAATCGCCGGCTGCGCTTCGAGCTTTTGCTTCAGACGGGCAGCGCTGCGCTGCGAATAAGCTCGTGCCGACTGCGGGTCATCGCCGGCGAGGATCAGCCGACCGCGCTGACGCAGGTAGGGTGCCAGGATCTCGCTGTACCAGCCGCCGCCCGGGGTGATCTCGACCACGGTCTGGTCCGGCTTGATGCCGAAAAAGCTCAGGGTCTCGTAGGGATGGCGCCAACCATCGCGCGCCGCGAAAGCCGGCGTGCGCTGCCCGCCATTGATCGCAGCCTGAAGGGCTTCATCAGCCTGCACGGGCATTGCGGCAAAGGCCAGCAGGGACAGCAAAACAGAAATCAATCGCTTCATCGTCACTCCTTCAATTTGGCTCAAGTATGGCTTGTCAGCCGTCAGCGCGCAGGCTGCAGGTTACATTGGCCGACCCGACCCGAGCAAACTCCCCGATGCCTACCCCACCCGCTTGTCCCGTCTGCAGCCTCGAAAACACCTATCCCGACGGCGAGCGCTTGATCTGCCCCGATTGCGGCCATGAGTGGCAGCCTGAGTCCGATGCCGCGGTTGAAGGCAGTGACAGCAAGATCATCAAGGATTCGAATGGTCAGCCGCTCGCCGATGGCGACTCGGTCTTCCTGATCAAGGACTTGAAGGTCAAGGGCAGCTCGATCAACCTGAAGAAAGGCACCAAGGTCAAGAGCATTCGACTGATCGCAGGCGACCATGAAGTCGATTGCAAGATCGACGGCGTCAGCTTCATGCTCAAGGCCGCCTTCCTGAAGAAAGCCTGAGCTCACCTCGAACGGCCAAGCGGTCAGGGCAACACCGGTTTGCCTTCGGGATGAACCCAGCTGTGCAGGATGCCGGCGACTTCGCCGACACCGAGCTTTTTCAGCGCCGAGAACAGCATCACCGTCACATCCGATTCGGCCGTAGCAATACCGGCCAGAAAGGTCTTGCAGGAGGCCAGCGCGGCATTCGACTCGGTCCGGTTGAGCTTGTCTGACTTGGTCAGCAGCACCAGCAACTTGATCTCACCGTTGATGATTCTGGCGTTGACGAATTCGAGCAACTGCTTGTCCAGGTCGGTCAGCCCGAGGCGCGAATCGACCATCAGCACGACGCCTGACAGGCTGCGCCGCACTTCCAGGTAATCAGCCATCACCTTCTGCCAGCGCAGCTTGGCCGAGCGCGCCACTGCCGCATAACCATAGCCCGGCAAGTCGGCGAACCAGGTGTCAGCAGCGTCTTTCGGACCCAGCTCGAACAAGTTGAGGTGCTGGGTGCGGCCCGGCGTCTTCGAGGCAAAGGCCAGGCGCTTTTGCTGGGCCAGCGTGTTGATCGCGGTGGACTTGCCGGCATTGGAACGGCCGACAAAAGCGATCTCAGGCAACTCATTGGGCGGCAGATGCACCAGTTGGCTGGCGGTGGTCAGGAAGCGTGCCGTGTGGGTCCAGCCGAGTGCCACTTTTTCCGTCACTGGGGCCCCAATCCGGGCGGTTTCTTGCGGCAATGAATTATTGTTGGTCATGAAGATCGTTGGCTTTGCAATTTGCTATTGTAAAATCTATCGGTTAAGCCTACCAAATCAATATATTCATGATGAAGATTGCTTCCGTCCTGCTCTCCAGCCTCCTCTTAGCCTTGGCCAGTTCGGCTTCTGCAAACACTGAAGCCGCTTCAAAACCCGACTTGGTCAAGGGTCAAGCCACCGCCACTGCGGTCTGCGGCGCCTGCCACACGGCGGATGGTTCGCGCGGTGCCGCGGCCAACCCGATCCTGCAAGGCCAGCATGCCGAATACCTGGTCAAACAATTGGCCGAGTTCAAGGCCGGCAAGCGCGTCAACGCGGTCATGACCGGCATGGCCTCGATGCTGTCGCCGGAAGACATGAAGAATGTCGCCGCGTTTTACGCGTCCAAGCAGGCCAAGCCAGGCTTCTCCAAGAACAAGGACAGCGTGGCCTTGGGCGAGAAGATCTACCGCGGCGGCGTCGCTGATCGCCAGATCCCCGCTTGCGCAGGCTGCCACAGCCCGAACGGCGCTGGCATCCCGGCCCAATACCCACGCATCGCCAGCCAGCATGGCGATTACCTTGAAGCCCAGCTGAACAGCTTCCGCTCAGGCGCTCGCGGCAACAGCGCGCAGATGACTGCCATCGCCGCCAAGTTGAACGACAAGGAAATCAAGGCTGTCGCCGACTACACCGCCGGTCTGCGCTGAGCACCTGAACGATCAATGTCCGGTGCTGCCGGGCAAGGCAAAGGTCGGTGACAAGCACCGGCCTTTTTTTTGGCCCGCAAGGGTAGCGCCAGCCTGCCGAGCAAGAATCCTTGCTTTCGCGTAAGGTGCCGGATCAGCATTGCCAGGAGGCCCGATGAATTCAATCCGCAAATCATTCCAGATTGCCAGTTCCGAGATCACCCCGAAGGAGGTCTATGCGCAGCGACGCCAATGGCTGCAACTGATGGCAGGCAGCGCCGCAGGCTCGCTGCTGGCAGCCTGGCCTGAGGCCCGCGCCGCAGGTCAGACGGCCAAGTTGCCGGGGGCCAAAAGCGCAGTGGCCGGGGCCATGGTGCTGGACAAGCAAACCCCCTTCCAGGACGCCAGCAGCTACAACAACTACTACGAGTTCGGCACCGACAAAGCCGACCCGGCACGTACGGCCGGTTCACTGAAAACCCGGCCCTGGCGGATCAGCGTCGAAGGCGAAGTCAAGAAGCCCGGCGTCTTCGACCTCGACGCCTTGCTCAAACTCAGCCCGATGGAAGAGCGCATCTACCGCATGCGCTGTGTTGAAGGCTGGTCGATGGTGATTCCCTGGGTCGGCTATTCGCTGGCCGAATTGATCAAGAAGGTCGAGCCGAACAGCCGCGCAAAATATGTCGAATTCGTCACCCTGGCCGACAAGAAGCAGATGCCGGGGCTGGACTCGGGTGTGCTCGACTGGCCCTATGTCGAGGGCCTGCGGATCGACGAGGCGATGCACCCGCTGAGTCTGCTGACCTTCGGCATGTATGGCGAAGTCCTGCCAAACCAGAACGGCGCGCCGGTGCGGCTGATCGTGCCCTGGAAATACGGCTTCAAGTCGGCCAAGTCGATCGTCAAGATCCGCTTTGTCGAGAAGCAGCCCGACTCCAGCTGGATGCATGCAAACCGGCGGGAATATGGTTTTTATTCCAATGTCAATCCGCAGGTCGACCATCCCCGCTGGAGCCAGGCCACCGAGCGCCGCATCGGCGAAGACGGTTTATTCACCAAGAAACGCCCGACGCTGATGTTCAATGGCTATGAAGCGCAGGTCGGGCAGCTCTATGCCGGCATGGATCTGAAGAGCAATTATTGAATCCATGGCCAGGCCCTTGCTGCTGCATCCGGCGGCCAAGCCGCTGTTCTTCATGCTCTGCCTGACGCCGCTGGCCTGGCTGATCTGGGGGGCGGCCAGCAATCGTCTGGGCGCCAATCCCGCCGAAGCCTTGATCCGCAGCCTGGGCGACTGGACTTTGCGCGCGCTCTGCCTGACCCTGGCCGTCACGCCGCTGCGGGTGATCACCGGCCAGCCGGCATTGGCGCGGCTGCGGCGCATGCTCGGTTTGTTCAGTTTTTTCTACGCCTGCCTGCATCTGCTGGCCTACAGCTGGCTCGATATGGGGCTAGATGCTGGCGACATCGCCCGCGACATCAGCAAGCGCCCCTTCATCCTGATCGGCTTTTGCGCCTGGCTGCTGATGCTGCCGCTGGCCGCCACTTCGTTCAACCGCGCGGTCAAGGCGCTAGGAGCCAAGCGTTGGCAGCTGCTGCACCGAGCGGTTTACCTGCTGAGCCTGGTCGCTTTGACGCATTTCATCTGGATGCGCTCGGGCAAGAACAATTTCGGCGAACCGGCAATTTATGCGGCGCTGCTGGCCATCTTGCTGGGCTGGCGAGTCTGGCGCCACTTGCAGGCGAAAATCCAGGGTCTGAGGAAACCGCAATGACCGAACGTCCTGTCGTCCTGATCACTGGAGGCGCACGCCGCCTGGGCCGCTGCATGGCCCTCGACCTGGCAGCCCATGGCTACGACATCGCGGTCCATTACCGTCAGTCCGGCAGCGAGGCCATGGCCTTGGTCGATGCGTTGAAAGGCCTGGGCGCTGACGCTGAAGCCTTCTGCGCCGACCTTGCCGATGAAGCGGCCTGCGAAGCCCTGGTGCCCGCCGTGCTGGCACGCTTCGGGCGTCTGGACAGCGTGGTGAACAACGCCTCATTGTTCGAATATGACAAGGTTGAAACTTTCAGCTACGCCGCCATGGAAGCCCATTGGCGCGCCAACACAGCGCCCGCCATCGTGCTGGCGCGGGCCTTGCACCGGATCGCGCTGGCGCAAAACCGGCCGGCCTGCATCATCAACCTGCTCGACCAGAAACTCTGGAACCCAAATCCGGATTACCTCTCGTACACGCTCTCCAAAGCCGCCCTGGAATGCTGCAATACCTTGCTGGCCCAGGCGCTGGCGCCGCAGCTGCGCGTTTGCGGCATCGCTCCTGGCGTGACGCTGGTCTCCGGCACGATGGATGACGCAGGCTTCGAGAAAGCGCACCAGCAAACGCCGCTGCAGCGTTCATCGACACCGCAGGACATCGCCCGCAGCGTGCGCTTCCTGATCGAATCACCTGCCATCACCGGCACCACCTTGCTGGTCGACGGCGGCCAGCATCTGGCCGCCCAGGCCCGTGACGTCTTGTTTCTAGACCCCCTTACCCAGACCCTGATATGAACAGCCCCCTGTCCCACCCTGCCCTGCTCGACTGCCGCCGGCTGTTTCTGCGCAACTACACCGTCAATATCAATATCGGCGTGCATGAATTTGAAAAGCGCGGCGAGCAGCGCGTGCTGATCAATGTCGACCTCTACATCCCCTTGCGCAATTCGACGCCGCTGGCCGACGACCTCAGCGAAGTGGTCGACTACGACTTCATCCGGCGCACGATTGCCGATCGGGTCGCGCAAGGCCATGTCCATTTGCAGGAAACGCTTTGCGACGATGTGCTGGCGCTGATGCTCGAACATCCCTTGGTCAAGGCGGCGCGGGTCTCGACCGAAAAGCCTGATGTCTACCCGGACTGCGAGGCCGTCGGGGTCGAAGTCTTCGGCATCAAGCAGGAGGCCAGGCCATGACGCAGCAGGCTCAGGCAACAATACCGAATCAGGCGGCCGAAAAGAAGGTTGCGCTCGAAATCAACAAGCTCTCCAAGCGCCTGCACCGGCAGGTCGGTGAGGCGATCGGTGACTTCAACATGATCGAGGAAGGCGACCGCGTGATGGTCTGCCTGTCGGGTGGCAAGGACAGCTACGCGATGCTCGACATCCTGATCAATATGCAGCAACGCGCGCCGATCACTTTCGACCTGATCGCGGTCAACCTCGACCAGAAACAGCCCGGCTTCCCCGAGCATGTGCTACCCGAATACCTGAAGGGCCGCGGCGTACCTTTCCATATCGAGGAGCAGGACACTTATTCGATCGTCAAACGGTTGATCCCCGAAGGCAAGACCACCTGCAGCCTGTGCTCGCGCCTGCGCCGCGGCAACCTCTACCGCGTCGCCGATGAGCTCGGTGCCACCAAGATCGCGCTCGGCCACCACCGCGATGACATCATCGTCACCTTGTTCCTGAACATGTTTTTCGGCAGCCGCATGAAGGGCATGCCGGCCAAGTTGGTCAGCGACACCGGCCGCCATGTGGTGATCCGGCCGCTCGCCTATGTGGCCGAACCCGATCTGGTGCGCTGGGCCGAGCATCGCCAGTTCCCGATCATTCCCTGCAATCTCTGCGGCAGCCAGGAAAACCTGCAGCGCGTGCAGATCAAGGCCATGATCAACGACTGGGAGAAGCGCTTCCCCGGCCGGGTCGAAAACATGTTCACCGCGATGAGCAATGTCGTGCCTTCGCACATGATGGACCGCAAGCTGTTCCCCTTCCAGAACCTGAAGGCGACCGGCCTGCCCGATGCCAACGGCGACATCGCTTTCGATGAAGAAGACGCTTGCGCGACCCCGGTTGCGGCGACTGTGATCAAGTTGCACCGCTAGGGATGCTCTGCATAACCCCTCACGGTTTGTGATAGCGCGGCCTCGGGCGGTCTGCGGCGTTGCATTTATTGCCGATAGCACGCGCTATTGGCCGCAAAATGCGCCTTGCATCCCATCCCGTTCCGCACTACACACACTCGCGTTGAGTTATGCAGAGCATCCCTTGCTTCAACAGGGCTTGCCGGTTTCCCTGATGGCAAACTGGTTGGCGAGTTGAACGCGTTCATCATGCCCGGGATGGGATGAAAGAAAAGGCAGAGCAGCCGCTGCCTGACTGGCTTTGAGCATTGCCATGGTCCGTACGGCACCGCAGGCGCTGTAGCCGGCAGCCACGGCCCACTCAAGACCGAGCAGGTCGGCTTCACGCTCTTCTTCTCGCGAGTAAGCCGTGGTGACGACCCCCACACCGAGACTGGCAACAAGGCCACCCAAGGGCACGCCGGCGACCGTCAGCAAAGATCCCAGGACGTTACCGACACCCTTGGCCATATCGCTGCGCTCCTGGCGGATGTCACCATGCTTGAGTTTGAGGTGGGCGAGTTCATGCCCGATCGTCGTGGCGATTGCATCGCGATCAGCCCCGAAGCCCTGCAACATCGGCAAGGTGAGCCCGATCAGCCCCTCAGCTTGTTGACGCGAGGCAAAGGCGTTGGGGCCTTCAGCGGCCATCAGAGCCATCCGCGGCCGCAAACCGCTCTGTTTGGCAAGATCCAGCGCCACCACTTTGAGGCTTTCCAATGCCCTGCCCTCGATGACATAAAGCTGGCCGCTTCTGCCCTTCAGGCTGGAATCCTTGTATTTCGCCGTAGCTGTCCAGCCGGGTGAAAGCAGCCAGGCATCTGGTGCGGTTTTCGGCTTGACTGTCGCGCAAGCGCCCAAGGTCAATGCAACCAGCCCCCCAGCCAACAGGGTGACGGGCGAACGACGCGAACGACTGGCAAAATGTGCTGGCAAAACAACGCCCTCTTGATCAGGCAATGGTGCGGCTGACTGATGGACTGGCAGCATCTTGATGGCGAAGTCAGTTTTTGATCGGCTATGCCGTTCGAGTCAGGCGACGATTTTATCGACCGAGCCAAGGTCGCCTGAAATCGATCACAATTTACCCGTCAACGATGGAGGAAACCATGAACCGACGCCAGATGGTCTTGATCAGCGCCGCCGCAATGCTGCTCGGCGCTTGCAGCGGCCCCTATATGGTCAGCAGCGAAGTCGCCAGCTTCGGCAGCTGGCCTGCGCAAAGGCCGCCCGGGAGCTATTTTTTCGAGCGACTGCCATCGCAGCAAATGGGCAAACCTTCAGAACAGCAGCTCAAGCTGGAAGCAGCGGCTGCGGCCGCACTGGCCAAAGCCGGCTTCAAGCCGGCAGCTGATGCCAAATCGGCCGATGTGCTGGTAAGCCTTGGGATGACGATCAGCGCCCAGGATCTCGCGCCCTGGGATGATCCGCTCTGGTGGCGCTGGCATGGCAGCTACAGCCATTGGCGTTATGGCGGCTGGCCGCGTTCGACGCTGATGATCCAGTCGGCATCGATGTGGGAACGCCGCTATGAGCGCAATGCTGCGTTGCTGCTGCGCGACCGGCAGACTGCCGAACCGCTGTACGAAGCACGCGCCAGCAATGACGGCCTGTCGCGGGGCGATGAGCAGCTGACCGCTGCAATGTTCGAAGCTGCACTCAGCGATTTCCCCAAGGTCAAGCCTGAACCCCACCGGGTCGCGGTGCAGATCCAACGCTGACTACAGCCAGCCCGGCCATAATCGCGGACTCAGACAGGAGTCGCGATTTGGCAATGAACATCGTCATCATGGCAGCGGGCAAAGGCACCCGCATGAAGTCTTCGCTGCCCAAGGTGCTGCACCGCCTGGGCGGCCGCTCCTTGCTGCAACATGTGCTCGACAGCACCGCCAGCCTGGACGCGCAGTCCCGCATCGTCATCACCGGCCATGGCGCCGAACAGGTCGAAGCGGCCGTCAGCGCGCCCTGCCTGAGCTTTGTTCGCCAGATGCCGCAGCTCGGTACCGGGCATGCCGTCCAGCAGGTTCTGCCGGCTTTGCAAGGTGAAGGCACGACGCTGATCCTGAACGGCGATGTGCCCTTGATTCGCACCGAAACCGCAGCGAGTCTGATCGAAGCCTGCGGCGGCCATAGTCTGGCCCTGCTGACGATCGATCTGGCCGACCCGAGCGGCTATGGCCGCATCATCCGCAGCGCCGCCGGCGTGCAAGCCATCGTCGAGCACAAGGACGCTTCTCCAGCGCAGCGGCTGATCATTGAAGGCTATACCGGCATGATGGCCGCACCGACCGGCAAGCTCAAGCGCTGGGTGGCACAACTCGACAACAACAATGTGCAGGGCGAGTTCTACCTGACCGACATCGTGGCGATGGCAGTGGCTGAAGGTGTGCCTGTACTCGGCATCAAGGCCCCCGACGAGACCGAAGTCCTCGGCGTCAACAGCCCGGTGCAACTGGCTGACCTCGAGCGGCGCTTCCAGCGCCAGCAGGCCGAAACCCTGATGGAAGCCGGCGTTCGGCTGGCCGACCCGGCAAGGTTCGATCTGCGCGGCAAGCTGGACTGCGGTCAGGATGTCGAGATCGACGTCAACTGTGTCTTCGAGGGCCAGGTCAGCCTGGGCGATGGCGTGCGGATCGGCGCCAATTGCGTGATCCGCAATGCGACGATTGGTGCCGGTGCCCGCATCCATGAATTCACCCATATCGACGGCGAAGGCCTCGGCGTCAAGGTCGGTTCTGGCGCGCTGGTCGGCCCGTTCGCCAGATTGCGTCCGGGCGCCGATCTGGGCCCCGAAGTGCATATCGGCAACTTCGTCGAGGTCAAGAACTCGACAATGGCACGCGGCGCCAAAGCCAATCACCTGGCCTATCTGGGCGACGCCAATGTCGGCGAGCGCGTCAATTTCGGCGCCGGCTCGATCACCGCCAATTACGACGGCGCCAACAAGCACCGCACAAGCCTGGGCGCCGATGTCCATATCGGCTCCAACTGCGTGCTGATCGCGCCGGTCACGATCGGCGACGGCGCCACCATCGGCGGCGGCTCGACCATCAGCAAGGATGTTGCAGCCGGTGATCTGGCAGTAGCAAGGGCCAAGCAAGTCGCGATCAGCGGCTGGAAGCGGCCCGCCAAGAGGCGCTGAAAGTCAGCGGTGCAGGCCTTCGAGAACCTGTAATACCGCGACGTCGCCCATGCCTCTGGCATTCGCCAGTTCGCCAGCGCCGGTGGCGCTGATCACTGACCCATCGGTTTTCAGCACGGCCACAGCCGGGATGCCTTTCTTGAGCGGCACGCCCATCTGCGCCGCCAGATCGGTGTTGCGGTCGAAGCGACCGACATCGACCTTCAAGACAACCAGGCGCTTGTCCGAATAAGCACCCAGCTTGCCTTCGCCCATTTTTTGGTCCAGCGCCAGACAGTCGGCGCACCAGTTGGCGCCGAACACGACCAGGACGTTTTTCTGCTGCGCCTGCGCGCTGGCCAGCGCCAGATTCAGCTCGGCGCGGGCATCAACCTGCTCCTTGTAAACCTGTTTGGCCGTGGCCTGGGCAAAGACCGGCATGGCGCCGAGCAGCATTGCTGAACAAAGGGCGATTGATTTCAACATCAGCAGTTTTCCAGTTCGGGAGATGGAGTTTGCCATGCCGGTTGAGGCAGAGTCGAAACCGCCATCGAATGCGCCGTTGTAGGATGCCCGCATGAAAATCAATATGATCGAAATCCAGAAGTTCAAGGCTGCCAGCCATGGCAACGGTCTGGTGATGTTCAAGGTCGACGCGACGGTGACACCAAAGGCGCCGATCGACGGCATCGAGCCGAGCTCGATCATCAGCATCAGCGAAGTCAATGCCAGGGTTTTGATGGCTTTGCTAAAAGCGCAGCTGGTGGAATTGGACGGTCGCAAGGCCCGCAGCCAGCGTTGACAAACCACTGCTGCGCCGAGCAGCGACAATACCGCGATGGACTATCCCCAATACAACCCGAAATCAGACAATCTCCCGCTCTCCGACGAGGAATTGTCAACGCTGGACGACATGCTGACCAAGCTGCCCAGCGACGCCTCGATGAACATCGAGGCCATGGACGGCTACCTCTCAGGCCTGCTGCTGAGCCCCAGGAATCTGAGCGACCTGGCCGGTGCGGCCTGGATGCCCATGGTCTGGGGCGGCGATGGCGAGGACCTCGATGACGGCCGCAAGCCCGACAACTATCCCTTCGCCAGCGGCAAGCAGCGCAAGCGCGTGACCTTGCTGGTGCTGCGCCACTTGCAATCGATCGCTTGGCAATGGGCCGCCCAGCCGAGTTCGTGGGAGCCGATTTTCAGCGTTGCCGAGCATGAAGGCGAAGACCTGATCGATGCCGAGGAATGGGCGATCGGTTTCCTGACCGCCGTTGATCTGGCGCCCGAGGCCTGGGAGCCGCTGTTTGCCGATGCCGAGATCGGGCCTTTGCTGGCACCGATCGCGCTGCTCGGCGCTGACGAAACCCAGCTCGGCGACGAAGACCGCGCCCGTCTGGCCGACCCGCTGCAGCGCGACGCGATCAGCCGTGCGGTGCTCGATTCGGTGCTGGCGATCTACGCCAAACGCAAACCGGCGTAATCAAGGCGGGGTTGCGGCGCTACCCAGCTGTCGCAACCAGAAGGCCTCGTACTTGCGGTGCAAGCCGACCGGCTTGACCGTGCCGCCCAGACCATGCAGCCCGTCCGGATCGAGGAACAGATCGACCAGCGCTTCCTTGCCCGATGCGAGCAAGGCGCGGTAGACGTTGACCGTATCCTGGTACAGCACGTTCGGGTCCTGCATGCCATGTACCAGCAGCAAGGGCTTCTTCAAATTCCGCGCCATCGGCAGCAGGGAATATTTGCGCAGCACCGGCTTGCTGCGGTCGACCGGGCCGATCGTGCGGCCGCTGTACCAGCTGTTGTAGTTTTCCCATTCAGTCGGTCCGGCGCCGGCAATGCCGGCGGCAAACAGATCGGGCTTGCTGTACAGCGTGTACTGGGTCTGGAAGCCACCAAAGCTCCAGCCGGTCAGCCCGATGCGCGAACCATCAGCACCAAGATTGGCCACCATATAGCGGTGCAGATCCTCAAGGTCTTCGCTCTGCGGCAGGCCGGGCTGCTGCCAATTGGCATCGGAAAAGCGCCGGCCGTAATTCGAATGGCCGCGCGGGTCGACGGTCACCATCAGATAGCCATGGCGCGACGCCATATACATGCCGAACAGATAGGCGCTGGCCTGGAAGCTGTCGGTCTCGACCAGATGCCGGTCGTTCAACGGGCCGCCATAGACATAGACCACCGCCGGGCGGCGGTCGCTGGCTGACCAGCCCGGCGGCTTGAACGCATAGGCCTGGAGCCGGTCGCCATGGCGATTGCTGAAACTGAAGCGCTCGGGCCGCAGGCGGTCGACCTCAGCCCAGGCCTTGTCATGGCTATCGGTCAGAACCCGCGCGGCATCGGCCTTGCTGCCGTTCAGCAACTTCAATTCAGGCCGCGATGCCCATTGGCCGGCATTGGCAGCCAGCCATTGGCCGTCGTAGGAGACAACCGCATTGCGGTGGTAATCGCTGGCGGCACCGAGCGCCTGCATCGAACCGTCAGCCATGCCGACGCGGTACAGATTCATCGCCGCAGCATCGTCCTTGTTGGCGAGCACAAACATCGTCTGACTATCAGGCGTAAAGCCGAGCAGCTTGATGGCCTCGAAATCACCTTTCAGCAAAGGCTTCAAACTGCGCGTGGCAAGGTCCAAGGCATAGGGCTGGCGCCAGCCGGCTTCATCGAGCACCAGCACCAGTTGCTTCGCGTCAGGCGTGAATACCGGGTTGATTACGTTGACAACTTCATGCCCGACATCGCCGCGTCGCTCGAGCAAGAGCTCGGGCTTGGTGGTTTCATCGGCGTTACCCATATAGATGCGCAGCAACTCCTTCTCGCGCTCCCAGGTGGAAAAGGCATAGCGGCTGCCGTCGCGCGCCCAGGCGACCGGGCTGATCTCGAACCAGCCATCACCGCCCGCCTGGGTGAACACCGGCGGCGCCTGCTTGACCGGTTTGTTGGCTTCATCGGGGACCCGGCGGATATAGAGGGCCAAAGGCTTTTGCGTGCGCTTGTCGTCGGAGACTTCGCGGTCGACCTTCTTGGCCGTCGCGAAGCGTTCGCTGTAGTTCATGATCTCGACCTTGCGCCCAGCCGCCTCGGGTGCTGGCTTGCCTTCATCGTCAGCCGGTTTCAGCGGCGCGCGGCCGACCATGGCCATCCAGCGACCGTCTTCGCTGATCACCGTCGACTCGATGCGGTATTTCTTTTCGGCCTCATCAGCATGAATCAACTCGCGGTTGATGACCTGAGTGCCCGCCGTAGCAAAGCGGCTGCGCAACAAGCGGGTCTCGTCCATGAAGACAAAACCCAGGTCGTCCGGCGTATAGCTGACGATGCGCAGATCGCGCTGCGTCGCCACCAGCGGCTGCAAGCTGGCTGATCCCGCCTGCCAGCGCAGCAGGCCGCCGCGGTACTGGACAATCAATTCATCGCGCTGATTGGCCCAGACGATCTGCTTGACGCCGGGATAAAGATCGGCCGGCTTGAGCTTTTCCTTGACGACTTTTTTCTTCAATTCGTCGCGCCATTCCCAGATTTCCTTGTCGGCCTTGTCGGCTTTGTCGGCAGCAGATGCCGCTGCTGCGGCCGGAGCAGCAACAGCCAACGGCTTGCCCGACTTCTTTGCAGCCAGCGCTGCGGCCGCCTGCTTTTCGACTGCGGCCTCGGCCTTGTCGACGGCTTTCTGGGCATCGTCGCGCACCCTTTTCTCGGCGAATTCGACCTTCAGCCGCGCGATCGCGGCGTCTTCCCATTGCCCCAGGTCGACCGATTGGCCCTTCAAAAAGCCAGCCTGCGCCAGCTCGCGAGCCTGTGCGGTAGCGGTCTCATCGCGCTTTTGCTTGAGCTTCTTGTCAAAGCGCTCGATGTCCTCGGGCGCGTCAAAGGCGGCCATCAGCGCGGGCGAAGTCAGCCTCAGCGTCTTGCCGCTGCGCAAGTCATGAACATAGAGATCGGTTCCAGGCTCGCCAAACGGGTTCCACAGATAAGCCAGATAACGGCCGCTGCGGCTGAACTTGGGTTCGACCGCGTTCTCGCCCCGATAAGGTTGAGCACGGAACAACTGTTCCAGCGTCAAAGCGGCTTGCGGCGAAGCCAATACCGACGCCGCCATGGCGCTCAGCAATGCTGCCAGCAGGCAGGCCAGGCCCAACCCTCGTGATGTTTTGAACAATCCGCGCTCCCGATTTTTGCGACCCCAAGTCAGGGCGGCGCATTCTAGTAGACAAGGCCGCAACAAGATCCAACACAGGGCTAAACTGCCACCCATGCTGTCCCAATTCATCGCCGCCTTCGCCTTGCTGATCTGTGTCGCCTTGGCCGTCCACATGGTCATGCCTCCAGCACTGCAGCGCCGCGTCGATGCGGGTCTGCAACGGCTGCTGTGGCAGCTGCGCCAGCGCTGGCAGGGTCGGTCAAATGCAAAGCAGGCCGAGGAGATCGCCGCAGCGACTGCGCAGGCCGCCATCGATCGCGCCCGCGCCAGACCCGAAGGGCAATGGGAAGGCAATGTCTACCGGCCCAGGCGCTTCGGCAAGCCAAGGGACAAAGACAAGTTGCATTGACTCTTGCAGGCGGCTGTCTGCAGGCAGCACCGTTTGCCGATCAGCCTTGCCGACCTAGCCTCCCCGCCAGCGCCTGTCCGGTATGCGATGCTGCAGTCGCGACGACGGTTTCGGGTGTGCCGGCGACGACCACGCTGCCGCCAGCGTCACCGCCTTCGGGTCCCAGGTCGATGACCCAGTCGGCTTCGGCGATCACATCAAGGTCATGTTCGATCACGATCACCGAATGCCCGCCCGCCACCAGGCGGTGCAGCACATGGATCAGGCGCTCGACATCGGCCATATGCAGGCCGACGGTCGGCTCGTCCAGCACATAGAGTGTGTGCGGCGCTTTCTGGCCGCGGCGGGCCACGTCGTCGCGGACCTTGACCAATTCGCTGACCAACTTGATTCGCTGCGCTTCGCCGCCTGACAGCGTCGGCGAAGGCTGACCGAGGGTCAGATAGCCGAGCCCCACATCCTGCAACAGTTTCAGTGGATGGCCGATGGAAGGCATCGCGGCGAAGAATTCGACCGCTTCGTCGACTTCCATCTTCAGCACATCGCCGATGTTCTTGCCGCGCCAGGTGACGCCAAGCGTTTCGGGGTTGAAGCGCTGGCCATGGCATTGATCGCAAAGGACTTTCACATCGGGCAGAAAGCTCATCGCGATGGTCTTCATGCCCTGGCCTTCACAGCCCGGGCAGCGGCCAGCGCCGGTGTTGAACGAGAACCTCGCCGGCGCATAACCGCGTGCCTTGGCTTCGAGCGTTTCAGCGAACAGCTTGCGCATCGCATCCCAGAAACCGATATAGGTCGCCGGGCATGAACGCGGCGTTTTGCCAATCGGCGTCTGGTCGACTTCAAGCACCCGGTCGACCTTTTCATGGCCTTCGATGCCGGCGCAGCCGATCCAACGCGCTGGCGCCCGCCGCAGCGGCACCGCCTGCGCCATATTCGCCAGCAACACATCGCGCGCCAGCGTGCTTTTGCCGCTGCCCGAGACGCCGGTCACGGCCACCAAGCGGTGCAACGGCAGGTCGATGCTCACCTGCTTCAGGTTGTGCAAGCTGGCTTCAAGCAGGCGCAGGCGAGGCGCATCGGCGAGCATCTCGCGGCGCGGTTGCAGCGGGTGGATCAAGGGTTGAGCCAGGAAACGGCCAGTGACCGACTCAGGCTGCAAAGCCAGCTCGGCCACCGTGCCCTGGGCGACGACACGGCCGCCGCGCTTGCCAGCTCCTGGGCCGATGTCGATGATATGGTCGGCGCGGCGGATCGTGTCTTCGTCATGTTCGACCACCACCAGCGTATTGCCCCGGTCGGCCAACTGGCCCAGCGCCTTCAGCAGGATCTGGTTGTCGCGCGGATGCAAGCCTATCGTCGGTTCGTCAAGCACATAGCAAACACCTTGCAGATTGCTGCCAAGCTGCGCGGCCAGCCGGATCCGCTGCGCTTCGCCGCCGCTGAGCGTGGGCGCGGCGCGGTCAAGCGTCAGGTAGCCGAGGCCGACTTCCTCAAGGAATTCGAGCCGGCCCTGGATCTCGCTGAGCACATCACGGGCGATCTCGGCATCGCGGCCACTCAGGTTCAAGCCTGCCGCCCAAGCGCCGGCCTGCTTGACGCTGCAGGCTGCTACCGCGCTGATCGCCAGACCTTCAAATGTCACTGCACGCGCCGCAGGGTTCAGGCGCGCGCCATGGCATTCGGCGCAAGGCTGATCGACCAGGCCTTCGACATCGGCCTCCTCGGAAGGAAAGCTCTGCTCGCGGCCCTTCTTCTCATCATCAGGCTTCGAATCATCGAGCGCCTGTCTTTGCTCGCGCGTCAAGGCCAGCCCGGTGCCGACGCAACTGCCGCACCAGCCATGCTTGCTGTTGTACGAGAACATGCGCGGATCAAGTTCGCCATAGCTGACACCACAGGTCGGGCAGGCGCGCTTGGTGCTGAAAACCTTGACCTTGCCGATGTCTGCCGTGCCGCGGCCTTCGGAGATCGCGGTCTGCAGCCCGTCCAGCGGCGTCAGCAGATGCAGCACGCCCTTGCCCAGCTCCAGGGTCTTGGCCAGCAAAAGGCGCAGTTCGGCTTCATTGTCAACGGCGATCACCAGGTCGCCGACCGGCAGTTCGAGCAGATGTTCCTTGAAGCGGTCAAGCCGCGGCCAATGGGCGGTCGGCAAGAACTCGCCGTCGACACGCAGATGGGTGTGGCCACGCGCCTTGGCCCATTTGGCCAGATCGGTATAAAGCCCCTTGCGATTGACCACCAGCGGCGCCAGCAGGCCGACATGCTGACCCTTGTGATCACGCAACAGCTGCGCCGCGATCGATTCGACGCTTTGCGGCCGCACCGGCGTGCCGTCGTGGATGCAATGCTGGAGGCCGAGCTTGACGTAGAGCAGGCGCAAAAAATGCCAGACTTCGGTGGCGGTGGCAACGGTGCTCTTGCGGCCGCCACGCGACTGGCGCTGCTCGATCGCCACCGTTGGCGGGATGCCCCAGACCGCGTCGACCTCGGGCCGGCCGGCCGGCTGGACGATCGAACGCGCATAGGCGTTCAGCGATTCCAGATAGCGGCGCTGACCTTCGTTGAAGAGGATGTCGAAAGCGATCGTGCTTTTGCCCGAGCCTGACACGCCGGTGATCACATTGAAGATCCCGCGCGGAATGCTCAGGTCGACCGACTGCAGGTTATGTTCCCGCGCGTTGACGATGCGAATGACCTCATGGTCGACGCCGCCGATGCGCAGCGAATGCTCGGCCGCCGCGCGTTTGGCACGCATCAAGGTCTGCAGTGGCCGGCCCTCTTCGGCCACATGCGCCGCATGGGCCAGCTGGGTCGCCGGCCGGTCCATTACCAAGGCATAGTCGCGCATGGCCTTTGCCGTATGCGAAGTCGGATGCTCCCTGACCTGCTCGGGCGTACCGCTGCAGACCAATTCGCCGCCGGCCTCGCCGCCTTCGGGGCCCAGGTCGATCAGCCAATCGGCTGCGCGGATCACGTCAAGGTTATGTTCGATCACGATCAGCGAATGCCCGACCGCGAGCAGCTTGCGCAGCGCCCGCATCAGCTTGGCGATGTCGTCGAAATGCAGGCCAGTGGTCGGCTCATCGAACATGAACAGCGTGCCCTTCTTGGCCAGCGCCTGGCGCGGCTTGGTTGCCGCTTCGGCCAGGAAACCCGCCAGCTTGAGCCGCTGCGCTTCGCCGCCCGACAAGGTCGGCACCGGCTGACCCAGCTTCACATATTCGAGCCCGACGTCGACGATCGGCTGCAGCTTGGCCAGCACCTCGCGGTCGTCCTTGAACAGCCGCACCGCTTCGCTGACGGTCAGATCGAGCGTATCGGCAACGCTGAGTTCGCGGTCGGCCCGGCTCAGTTTTACATCGAGGATCTCAGCACGGAAACGCCGGCCGTCGCAATCGGGGCAACGCAGATAGACGTCGGACAGGA
>CAMDHE010000015.1 GCA_945898095.1 Roseateles toxinivorans
GACCAGCAGCAGCATGCGCTTGACACCGGCCAGGCTGGTTGCCGCGCCAACCGGCACGACCGCGCCGTTTTCGGCGATGTCTGGCCCGGTGATCGTCACTTCCTTGCTTTCCACTGGTGCGCCAGCGCCCATAGATTTCATCAAGTCGGCCATCGTCTTGGCGTCGAAAGCGGCGCTGTTGTAAGGCGCGGCCTGTGCGTTGACCATCCCTGGCAACATGCCCAGCGCAGCCAGCATGCCGGCCAATTGCGCCGATTTACTCAGCATGGCGCGCCTTGATTGCGAACGAATTTCTTGCGATTTCATCTCAGTCTCCTTGGTTCGTTGATGCTGCTGAAGCAGATTCCTTAGTCGATCGGTGTTATCCCTGAATTTCAATCATTTATTTGCCCCTGCGGCCAGCCATTGAGCTATTTTGCGCGAATCGGCATCGCTGAGCTGCTGTGGGGGCATCGGAATCGCACCCCACAAGCCCGAGCCGCCCGACCGGATCTTGCCCGCCAGATAGTCCGCAGCGTCAGCACGCTCGCGGTATTTCTTGGCGACATCGCGCAAGGACGGGCCGACAATTCTGCTTTCGACACCATGGCAGGCCAGGCAGTTGTGCTTTTTCGCCAGGGCCAAGGCGGCCGCTGCGCTGCTGACTGCTGCTGGCGGGACGACGGGCGGTGCCGCAGCAATTCTGGACGGACTAGCAGCCGGCGGGCGACTGGTGTCGGCACCTTGTTGCGCGCCAACGCTGCGGTTCTGCTCGGCCAGATTGCCATGGGCATTGCGCGCGAAGTCAGGCAAGGCAGAGGCGATCGTCGCCTCCGGTGCACAGTCCTGCATGCAGGCCAAAGCTTTCACATCGGGCCGGCTGACTTTCCCCATCGGCTTGCCCGGCCATAGCCCATGTTCGGTAGTGACGCCGTTGCGGTTGGGCAGCAGCTTTTGCACCTCGGCGATATTGCGGTCAGACAGAATCAGGCTGTCCGGCACGATGCCGCCGAGATTGAGCAGATAGGCGGTCAGCGCATAGACCTCGTCGGGTTTGAGCGATTTGGGTTCGGTCCAGGGCATCGCACGGCTGATGTAATCCCAAAGCGTCGACAGGGTCGAGAGCTTCATCAAGGTGCTGCGGCCCGGATAAGCCGAGTCAGTCAGGCTGGCGACCCGGCCGGTCTTGACGTCCTGCGCCGTTGTGCCGCCGACCAGCGGCGAGAAGGTCTGGTTGCTTTCACCGAACACGCCGTGGCAACTCGCACACCTGGCCTCCCATAAGTCCATGCCCTGCGCGACCGACCCCGAGCCCGCTGGCAGGCCCTTGAAGTCGGGACGCACGTCGATGTCCCAGGCGGCGACTTCTTTGGTTGTCGCTGCGCGACCGATGCCGGGATAGCTGCTTTGTGCTGCGGCCAAGCCGCAGGATAGGAGCAGCGCGCAAACCAATATCGCAGAACCGACTGATCCGGGTCGGGCGGTCTGACCCACAGAACCCGCTGAATCAGTTGGGGTCTTTGCCCGGACAGGATTGATCCTGAGGATCAGTCCTGCCTGGCGAAGGATTGGGCGCATGCAGGCGCCCAAGCAGAGCTTTAGTCGGGCGGTCTGACCCACAGAACCCGCTGAATCAGTTGGGGTCAGAGCTACTCCCTGCGGTCGGGCGGTCTGACCCACAAGGTCAAGAGATTTGTACATTTTTCACCTCGCCGTTTTCCTGCACCAGCCAGGTCTGCACCGAGTTGTTGTGATAGATCGACCGGCTGCCACGAACCGCGCGCAACTGCTTTTTGCTGGGTTGCACATAGCCGGTATCGTCGACTGCGCGACTCTGAATCAGCACGGGCTTGCCGTCCCAGATCCAGTCGATGTTGAAGCGGGTCAGGCATTTGCTCAAGACCGGTGTCTCCAGCCTTGCGCTGCGCCAATTGCGTCCGCCATCGACCGAGACATCGACCTTTTTTACCTTGCCGCGGCCTGACCAAGCCAGACCGCTGATACTGAAGAAACCCTTGTCGAGCAGAACCTGCCCGCCCGATGGCGTCGTCACCACGCTCTTGCATTCCTGGATGCTCGAATATTGGCGGTGCAGCCCGCCGGGCATCAGGTCAACATAATGGAGCGTCTCGTCCTTGCTGCCATAAGGCTGATCGCCGACCTCGATGCGGCGCAGGTACTTGACCCAGCTGACGCCTTGCACACCCGGAACGACCAGGCGCAAGGGGTAGCCGTTTTCGGGACGCAGCATTTCGCCGTTCTGGCCATAGGCCACAAAAACCTCGCCGCTTTCGATCAACTCCATCGGCACGGTGCGTGTCATCGAAGAGCCATCAGCGCCCTCGGCGAGGACGAAGCGGCCGCGTTTGTAGTCGACCCCGGCCATGTCAAGCAGGATTTTCAAGGGCACGCCCGTGAACTCGCTGCAGCTCAGCATGCCATGCGTGTACTGGCAAGACGGCACTGCCACATTGCCCCATTCCATCCCGGTATTGGCGCCGCATTCGATGAAGTGGAAGCGGCTGACCGCCGGCAAGCGCATCAACTCGTCCATGGTGAAGACCAGCGCCTTCTTCAGCATCTTGTCGTCAGAGCCATTGATCATCAGGCGATGTTTGGTCGGGTCGATGTCCCACCAACCCTGATGATGGCGCTCGAAATGCAGGCCGCTGGGCGTGACGATGCCGAACAGCGACTGCAAGGGTGCGAACGAAACCGACGACTGGGGCGTCTGCGTCAGCCCGGGGCTCGGGCGGCGCTGGACATTGGCCTCGAAGCTGGACGGTTTGCCATAGCCATCGGTGGCTACCGACTGACCCAGTCCGCGCGAATGGGCTGGCAGCTCAAGGATGTTGGGATCTCCAGCGACGGCAGATGGGTTGGCCAGCGCCATTGGCGCAGCGGCTGCCGTTCCCGCAGCGAGGAAGGCCTGACGGATGAAGTCACGGCGCCCGGCCTTGGCTTCGGCAACGACCTGCTGCACCGCCTGGGCGTCGAGAAAGTTCTCCGGTGCCTTGAGCAAGCGACCCATCATCTGTAGTTCGGAATCCAAGGGAATGCCTCCTGTAACACCGCCATCGAACTTCCATCTGGCGGATGGAGTACTTTATATATTCGGATTAGCTAATATAAGTCACTTACGATTAATTTAACCCTAGGACAAACCCGCAAGTCGCCGGTGCCAAGGACAGCAAGCCAACTGATCGACAATAATCGCCCCTTCCAAAAGCAGCCGACCTCCAGCGATGACCAACAATTCGAGCCCTGAATTTGCCACACAGATGGTCGTCTGGGGCGGACTGCTGCTCGGCCTGGTGCTCGGCGTAGTCGCTCAAGCGACGAGCTTTTGCACCAGGGGCGGCTTGGTCGACTGGTTCACCTATGGCGGCAAGGCGCGCCTGATGATGTGGGTGCTGGCAGTCGTGGTGGCCGCCACCGGAACGCTGAGCTTGATCGACCTGGCCTGGCTCGATGCGACACGCGCTAGCGCATGGAGCGAACGCTTCCTCTGGCTGTCCTACCTGGTCGGCGGATGCCTGTTCGGCTACGGCATGGCCATTGCTTCGGGTTGCCCGCAGCGCAGCTTGGTGAAAGCCGGAGCCGGCAGCATGAAGGCAATAGTGACCCTGCTGGTGACTGCCGTCGTGGCGCAAATGACCTTACGAGGCCTTTTCGCCGGGCCCAGGGTGAACTGGCTCGATGCGGTGAGCCTGGACCTGGGTCATCCGCAAGACCTCGGCTCGATGCTATCGCCGATGCTCGGCGCACAACCCGCTGCGCTGCGCTGGATGCTGCTGGCGCTGCTGCTGCTGCTGGCCGGCCTGCTCTTGTGGCGCAACCGGGCCGGCATGGACCTCAGCCACTGGATCGGCGGGGCCCTGGTCGGCCTGCTGGTGCCGGCAGCCTGGGTCTTGACCGGACACCTGGGCTTCATTGCCGAACATCCGGAGACCCTCGAAGCGGTCTGGATGGGCAGCTACTCGCACCGCCCGGAAGCCCTGAGCTTCGCCGCGCCGCTGGCCCATGGGATGGATTTGCTGACGCTCTGGTCGGACCGCAACAACACGGTCAGTTTCGGCATCACCCTCACCGTTGGCGTACTGCTCGGCAGCGCCGCTTCAGCGCTGGTCCGGCGTGAATTCCAATTCGAATCGTTCACCGATGCCCAGGACATGGGCAGGCATCTACTCGGCGGTGTCCTGATGGGCTTTGGCGGTGTGACGGCCATGGGCTGCTCGATCGGCCAGGGCATCAGCGGTCTGTCACTGTTGTCGGCCGGTTCAGTCCTGGCCGTCGCAGGGATCGTCGCCGGCGTCTGGGTTGCGACGCGAATCCAGGCTTGGCAGGTCGAACGCGCCTGACCTGCCTCGCGCCCGCGCTGCAGAAGCGCCAAAAGGACTGAAGCATGGCAAAGCGCAAATGCTTCCAAACTGGAATCCCCCACCCGGCACACCTGTTTCATTTTTAACAATATGACCCGCCCAGGCAGGGTTTTTCCCCGGTTGCCTTGCCTTTGATGAATTCAATAATCGTCATTCATGTTCGACAACAACAATGGAGAAATTCCCCATGCAGGTTCAGCTTACGGTCAACGGCAAGCCCCACTCGGTTGACGTCCCTCCAAATACATTGCTGGTGCAAGTCCTGCGCGAACACCTCAAACTGACCGGCACCCATGTCGGCTGTGACACCGCCCAATGCGGTGCCTGCACGGTGATCAAGGATGGTCACGCGATCAAGTCCTGCAATGTGCTGGCGGCACAAGTCAGTGGCAGCGCGATCACCACGATCGAAGGTCTGGCCGAACCCGATGGCACCATGCACCCGATGCAGGCCGCCTTCAAGGAATGCCATGGTCTGCAATGCGGTTACTGCACCACCGGCATGGTGATGAGCGCAGTCGACCTGTGCAAGCACCACCCGAAAGCGACTGCCGGTGAAATCCGCGAGTTGCTGGAAGGCAATATCTGCCGCTGTACCGGTTACCAGAACATCGTCAAGGCCGTGCAGCTAGGTCAAGCTGCGATGAATCCCTGAAACCTTGCCGGGCAGACTGCCGCCATCAGGTGGGCAAGGACTGCCTTCAACAGATCAATTGGAGAAACTTATGGGTGCAACAGACTTCGCGAACCTGCCGCATATCGGCGCGCCGATTCGCCGCAAGGAAGACTACCGTTTCCTGACCGGTGCCGGTCAGTACACCGACGACATCAATATGCCCGGGCAGACCTATGCGGTCTTCGTCCGCAGCCCGCATGCGCATGCGCTGATCAAGGGCATAAACCTGACGCAAGCCAAAGCAATGCCTGGCGTGGTCGAGATCTTCACCGGCAAGGACCTGGAAGGCAAGATGGGCGGCCTGCCCTGCGGTTGGTTGATCACCAGCACCGACGGCTCGCCAATGAAGGAGCCACCGCATCCGGTGCTGGCCTTGGGCAAGGCGCGCTATGTCGGCGACCAGGTCGCAATGGTGATTGCCGAAACCCTCGACCAGGCCAGGAATGCCGCCGAAGCGGTTGACGTCGACTACGAGGTCCTGAGCGCTGTCGTCGATGTTCGAGATGCGGCCAAAGCCGCCGCGCTGCATGAAGCCGCACCCGACAACCATTGCTACAAATGGGCGATCGGCGACAAGGCACAGGTCGACGCGGCCTTCGCCAACGCCGCCCATATCACCCAGCTCGATCTGATCAACAACCGCCTGATCCCCAATGCGATGGAGCCGCGCGCCGCGATCGGCAGCTACAGCCGCGCCAATGAGGAATACACGCTGCATGTGTCAAACCAGAACCCGCATGTCGAGCGGCTGCTGATGACGGCTTTCGTGCTCGGCCTGCCTGAGCACAAGGTGCGCGTCATCGCACCCGATGTCGGTGGTGGTTTCGGTTCGAAGATCTTCCTCTACGGTGAAGATGTGGCGCTGACCTGGGCCGCCAAGCAGGTCAACCGCAGCATCAAGTGGACTTGCGAGCGCAGCGAATCATTCCTCACCGACGCCCATGGCCGCGACCATTCCAGCCACGCCGAAATGGCCATGGACAAGGACGGAAAATTCCTCGCCATGCGGGTGCATACCGACGCGAATCTGGGCGCCTATCTGTCGACTTTCTCGACTGCGGTGCCGACGATCCTCTACGCGACGCTGCTGGCCGGTCAGTACACCTGCCCGCAGATCTATGTCGAAGTCGATGCCTGGTTCACCAACACCTCGCCGGTGGACGCCTATCGCGGCGCCGGCAGGCCTGAAGCGACCTATCTGCTCGAGCGCCTCGTCAGCCGCTGCGCTTGGGAGCTGGGCCTTGGCCAGGACGAAATCCGCAAGCGCAACTTCATCAACAGCTGGCCTTACCAGACGCCGGTCGCCCTGCAATATGACGTCGGCGATTACCTCGGCTGCATGGACAAGGCGCAGACGCTTGGCGATGTGGCCGGCTTTGAAGCCCGCAAGACGGCCAGCGCGGCCAAGGGCCTGCTGCGCGGCATCGGCTACTCGAGCTATATCGAGGCCTGCGGCATCGCGCCGAGCAATATCGCCGGCGCACTCGGTGCCCGTGCGGGCCTGTTCGAATGCGGCGAAGTGCGCGTCCATCCGACCGGCAGCGTGACCGTTTTCACCGGCTCGCACAGCCATGGCCAGGGTCATGAAACGACCTTTGCCCAGGTTGTCGCGGCGCGCCTGGGGATCGCCGTCGATGCGGTCGACGTGGTGCATGGTGACACCGGCCGCGTGCCTTTCGGCATGGGCACTTACGGTTCGCGTTCGATCTCGGTCGGCGGTGCAGCGATCATGCGCGCGCTCGACAAGATCGAGACCAAGGCCAAGAAGATCGCCGCCCATCTGATGGAAGCCAGCGATGCCGATGTCGACTTTGCCAATGGCGAATTCACCGTCAAGGGCACCGACAAGAAGGTCACTTTCGGCCAGGTCGCGTTGACCGCCTATGTGCCGCATAACTACCCGCTCGACAAGCTCGAGCCGGGCCTGAACGAAACCGCCTTCTACGATCCAGTCAACTTCACTTTCCCGGCCGGCACCTATATCTGCGAAGTCGAAATCGATCCAGCCACCGGCATGACAAGGGTCGAGAAGTTCACTGCAGTCGACGACTTCGGCACCATCATCAACCCGATGATCGTCGAAGGCCAGGTGCATGGTGGCTTGGTGCAAGGCATCGGCCAGGCTCTGCTTGAAAATTGCGTCTATGACCGCGAGACGGGGCAATTGCTGACCGGCTCCTTCATGGACTATGCGATGCCACGCGCCGATGATTTCCCCGAGTTCAAGATCGACACCATCTGCACGCCCTGCACGCACAATCCGCTCGGAACCAAGGGCTGCGGCGAAGCCGGCGCGATCGGCTCGCCGCCGGCCGTCATCAATGCGGTGCTTGACGCCTTGAAATCAGTCGGCGTGAAGGACTTCGATATGCCGGCCTCGGCCAGCCGAGTCTGGGAAGCTATCCAGGCTGCCGCCTGAAACCAACTAGAGGAGTTCGACCATGTATTCATTCACATTTGAACGCCCGGCCACGCTGGCTGACGCCGCAAGTCTTGCCGGTGGCGGTGCCACGCTGCTGGCCGGCGGCCAAACGCTGCTCGCCTCGATGAAGTTGCGCCTGTCTGATCCGGGGCAACTCGCCGACCTCGGCGCGATCAAGGAATTGAGCGGCATCCGCCGCGACGGCAATTCCCTGGTGATCGGCGCGATGACCCGCCACCTTGAGGTAGCCGACAGCGCCGAAGTCAAGGCAGCGATCCCGGCGCTGGCCGACCTGGCCGCCCATATCGGCGACAAGCAGGTGCGCGCGATGGGCACGATCGGCGGCTCGGTCGCCAACAATGACCCAGCCGCCTGCTACCCGAGCGCCTTGCTGGCGCTCGGCGCGACGATCCATACCACGCAGCGCAAGATCGCCGCAGATGATTTCTTTCTCGGCATGTTCAGCACCGCGCTGGAAGCCGGCGAGATCATCACCGCGGTCAGCTTTCCGATCCCCAAGAAAGCTTGCTACAAGAAGTTCAACCAGCCAGCCTCGCGCTTTGCCCTGGTCGGCGTCTTTGTCGCGCAGACCGATGGCGGCGTGAGGGTAGCGGTCACCGGCGCAGCCAATGGCGTGTTCCGCCATCAGGGTCTGGAAGACGCGCTGAACCGGAGCTTCAGCGCGGCTGCAGCGGCCGCCGTCGCGATTGATTCAAGCGAGCTCAATGCCGACATCCATGCCTCGGCCGCTTACCGGGCCAATCTGATCAGCGTGCAGACCCAGCGTGCGGTCACGCAGATGCTCGGTTGAGTTCGGGGCCTGCGTAATCCGCCATGAGGGGCAATGCGGGACCATCCCGCATTCCGGCCTATGGCCTTCATGACGGGCTACGGGGCGGGTTACGACTTGGGTGACGGATTGGCAAGTTGAGAAGTTTTTTCGAAGAACCGCAGAATCAATGAGCCCTTTCCAGGACATCGACAGCTTGAGCCTGGCGCTCGAGGCTGTCGGCTATTTCGCTGACCGCAGGCTTTGCACTGCGGTGTTTCTCGCGCTCAAGTTGGAGCGGCCCTTGCTGCTCGAAGGTGAGCCCGGCGTCGGCAAAACAGAGTTGGCCAAGGCGCTGGCGCTGGTGCTGCAGCGCGAAATGCTACGCCTGCAATGCTATGACGGACTCGAGCAGCGCGAAGCGCTGTACGAGTGGAACTATGCGGCGCAACTGCTGCATATGCGCGCCGCCCAGGGCCAGGGCGGTGATGCCGATGAGATCGAGCGGGTCGAGCGCGAGGTCTACCAGGAGCGCTATCTGATCCGCCGCCCCTTGCTGCGGGCGCTGCAGACACCCTCCCCTGGCGCCGTCCTGCTGATCGACGAAGTCGACCGCGCCGATGAGCCCTTCGAGGCCTTCTTGCTCGAATATCTGGGCGAATACCAGGTCAGCATTCCCGAGCTCGGCACCATCACTGCGGTGGTCAAGCCGGTGACTATCCTGACCAGCAACCGCACCCGCGAACTCAACGATGCGGTGAAGCGGCGTTGCCTCTATCACTGGCTGGATTTTCCGCAGCGCGAGCGCGAACTGGCGATCATTCGCGCCCAGGTGCCGCACGCCTCAGCCCAGCTCGCGGAACAGGTCGCGCTGGTGGTCAGCCGCCTGCGCAGCCAGCCCTTTGCCAACGCCTTCCAGCGTGCCCCGGGGATTGTCGAAAGCGTCGAATGGGCGCGCGCCCTGGTCGCGCTTGACACGCTCAATATCGACCCTGAGGTGATGGCAGACACCGCCGGCATCCTGTTCAAGCAGCGCGAAGATGTGGCGGCGCTGACGCGTGAGCTCAGCGCCGAATTGCTCAAGCCGGCCGAGCCCGACTGACGGGTCGCCAAGCGATGCTGCTGGGTGACGCCAGAACCGGCAAGCTGGCCGACAACATCAGCGCTTTCGGCCGCTGCCTGCGCCGTGCCGGCGTGCGCCTTGACAGCTCGCGCATCGCCCTGGCTGCAGATGCAGCGCTGGCGGTCGGTCTGGCATCCAAGGCCGATGTCGGCGCGGCCTTGGAAGCGGTGCTGATCAGCCGCGAGCAAGACCGCGCGGTGTTCCGCGAACTGTTCGACGCCTTCTTCCGCGACCCTGAAGTGGCGCACAAGCTGTTGTCGCAATTGCTGCCCAGTGCCGAGGGGCGGGCCGAGCCGAGCAAGCGCCGTCCCCGTGTACGCGAGGCCTTGTCGCCGCAACAGGCCTTCGGTCAGCAGGTCAAGCCCAAGCAGGAAGACCAGCAGGTCGAGTTCGATGCGGCGATGACAGCCAGCAATTTGCAGCGCCTCAAGCATGCGGATTTCAATGCGCTGTCGGCGACCGAGTACCGTCTGGTCGAACGCCTGGCGCGCGACGTCAAGCTGCCGCTGCCGATGGTCGCAGCCCGCCGCACCCGACCGGCAGCTACCGGCGCGCAACTGCACTGGCCCGGCGTGATGCAGCAGGCGGTGCGCTCGGGCGGCGAAATCATGCAACTGCCCAAGCTTCAACGCCGCGAGCAAATGCTGCCGCTGCTGGTGCTGGTCGATGTGTCGGGGTCGATGGAGCGCTATGCGCGCCTGCTGCTGGCCTTTTTGCATGCGGCGACAAGGCGCCATCCGCGCTGCGATGTGTTCGCCTTCGGCACCCATCTGACCGATCTGACGCCGGCCTTCCGGATTGCCGATACCGACGCGATGCTGGCTTGTGCGAGCCAGGCAATCGATGATTTTGCCGGCGGTACGCAACTCGGCGAATCACTGGCAACGCTGCGCACAAGGCATCAGCGCCGGTTGGTCGGGCGGCGCACGCTGGTGCTGCTGATCACCGATGGCCTCGATACCGGCGAGCCCGAGCTGCTGACGCAGGAGTTGGCCTGGTTGAAGCGCCGCAGCCGCCGGCTGTTATGGCTGAATCCCTTGCTGCGCTTCGACGGCTATGCGCCTTTGGCACGCGGCGCAGCGGTGCTGCACCAGCAGGCGGATGGCATGCTGGCGGTCCACAACGTCAGCAAGCTCGAGGAACTTGCTGCCAGTCTGGCGGCATTGATGCGACGCTGAGCGCCGCAACGGACACAATCGGGCAATACACAAGGAATCACGCTCATGGACATGCAAGGAAGCAAGCAGTTGGCAATCAGCCAGCAACAGGCCTGGGATTCATTGAACGACCCGGAAGTGCTCAAGCTGTGCATTCCCGGTTGCGACAAGGTCGAGGCCACCGGCGAGAACAAATATGCGGTCGGCATGGCACTGAAGATCGGCCCGGTATCGGCCAAGTTCGCCGGCAAGATCAGCCTGGAAGACATCGTTGCGCCAAGCAGCTACAAGATTGCCTTTGACGGCCAGGGCGGTGTCGCCGGTTTCGGCCGCGGCAATGCCCAAGTCAAGCTGACGCCCAACGAGGCCGGTTGCCTGCTCGACTACACCGTACAGGCCACGGTCGGTGGCAAGGTGGCACAACTCGGTCAACGCCTGATCGACGGCGCAGCCAAGTCGATGTCCGAAGATTTCTTCAAGCGCTTCGACCTGGAGATGCAGCGGCTTTATCCGCAGGCCTATGTCGAAAAGGTCGCGCCCACGGAACCGGTTGCGGCAAAAGCTGCGCTGCCGGCCTGGGTCTGGGTCGCCGGACTGCTGGCAGCAATGCTGGGTTTCTGGGCCTGGCGGACCTACGGCTGAATTGGCCGGCGCCAGCCTCAACGCAGGAAGTCGCTCACCGCCGCGGTGAATTCAGCTTCGCATTCATGGTTCGAGATATGCGCGCAAGGTGAAAGCGCCAGATGCTGCGCCTGCATCGCCGCAGCCAGTTCGGCCATATGCGCCGCAGGTGCAGCCATATCGTCGCTGCCGCTGATCAGCAAGGTCGGGCAGGTGATCGACGGCAGCAGCGGCCGGAAATCAATATCGCGCACGATTGCTGCGGCCGCTGCATAACCTTGCCTGGAAGTGCCGGCGATCATGCCGCGCAGCAAGGCTGCGGTCTGGGGATGGCTGGCAATGAAGGGCGCGGTCAGCCAGCGCGCAACAGTCGCATCGGCGATCGACTCGACGCCGTCAAGTTCTACCTTGGCGATGCGTTCCATCCATGGCTGCCGGTCAGCGTCAGTTTGGTAATACTTGGCGTTGGCGACCACCAGTTTTTGCAGCCGTGACGGCGCGGTGGCGGCCAATTGCAGGCCCAACATGCCGCCCAGCGACAGTCCGACATAGCGGAAGCGGTCGATGCCCAGCGCGTCGAGGCCGGCCAGCAATGATTCCGCCAGTTCCGCCACCGTCGTGCAAGCGCCGTCGATCGAGGCCTGGCCATGGCCGGCATAGTCAAAGCACAGCACCTGGTAATGCTGGCGCCAGACTGCAATCTGCGGGGCCCACATTGCCATCGAACTGGCCAGCGAATTGCCAAGCAACAGCACCGGCGAAGCGGAACCGCCTTGGGCGTGAAATTTCATCGGAATAGTCATGGCTTGTTTCCTTCAATGTGTAACCCGGCCCGGTAGATGAAATCGGCGCAGGCCCCGCAAACGGCGACGACCCGCGACATCGGTCTCGCAGCCGCAAACAAGGGCGCGCTCAATGCGCTTGCTCGCCAAGCCGGGGCGGCGTTACCTGAGCCAAGTTGCTTGCGCGGAACAGCAGCCTCGCCTTCATGCCGCATAGAAAACTGCTGACCAAGGCAATGATGGTGGCATTCACATCCTTGGGCATGTTGGTCGCGTAGACCCATTTGCGCATGCCGATGTAGAAAATGCTCGCATGCAGACCCCATACCAGCTCAAGTTCCAGGTCGAGGTTTTCACTAATGACCAAAGCTGCGGCATCGTTGCAATATTCAGCAATACATTCAGCCACGACCGGCCTGAAGATCCTCTCTTTGAGCAGCTTGAACAAGCGGTCGTTGATGCCCGACTTCTCGAAGCCGGCAAAGATCAGGATTCGCACCCATTCATGGCGCAGCACCAGCTTGGCATAGTCGAGGTAATACTCCTCGAGCCTGACCTCCAGCGGCTTGCTGCGATCCTTGATGATGTCTTCCCAGAACGGATTCCAGCGCGACAGCGTCACCTCGTCGTAGACCGCCTCGATCAAGGCCTGCTTGTTCGGAAAATAGCGATACAGCAGGGACTGGGTGATGCCCATCGCGGTTGCGAGGTCGCGGGTGCTGGCGGTGAAGCCATTGGCCGCAAAGTAGTCGAGTGCCTGGCGCAGGATCATCTCGCGTCGATCGCTCGACCGCAGTTTCGGCGCACGAGCGCGCGCAGGCTTTCCGGTCGCCGTCACAGCGGACAAGCTCATCACATTACTCCTTGACCATTCCGAAAGCGTTCAGCGTATACGCCACCATAGTGTAATAACCGATGATGCCGACGATTTCCACCAGCGCCTTTTCGCCGAACAAGGCCTGACCGCGCAAATACATCGCCTCGTCAAGACGGTGGCTGCGCAAGAGCTGCGCGCCGAGCTCAAGCAGCAAGCTCAAGCGCTCGCCCTCAAGTGGCGGCGCCAGACGGGCCCGGATGGCTTCAACCGCAGCCATGGGCAATCCTGAGGCCAGCGCGATGGGCTCGTGAATCTGCTGCTCGGCCAGGCAGTCGTAATGCGCGGCCACCAGCAGGATCAGCAACTCTGACTCGACCGCATCGAGGCTGCTGCCGAAGCGGCAAAAAGCGCCGAGATTCTGCGCCGCATCGGCCAGCTTGGGGCTGTGCAACCAGGCCAGGAAAGGCCCGTCGATGCTGCCGCGGGTGCTCATGATGGAATCGAAGATGGCTCGCTGCTCCTCGTTGAATGCCTCGATCGCCGGCAAGGGCAGACGCGACTTCATCGCGCGCGCTCGAACAATTTCAGTCCTGACATATGCAATTCCTCGGGTTGAAAGATGCTGCCGGTATCGGCGGATTCCGCGATTGATTCGAAAGCGGCCTAGCGGTCGTACAGATCCTGCCGCGAAGCCGCAAGCCGGATCACCACCCGCCCCGCAAGGCTGCATGCCGCGACATTATCCAGAACCGCTGGAACGGGCCGAAGCAGCTTGTTGTTCGCCGGCACCCTCTCGCTGACTCAACAAATTAGCAACGAATAGTTAACAATTGATCATAATAATCAGTGACTGCGTGGCTGGCAAGCGTCGCCGAGCCCGCAGGCCTCGAACTTACCTGCTTGAATGCAGGGAGTATTGACTGTCTGAGGGCCATGTATGTTGGGGGAAATCCCTGATGGAAGAAAACTTCAGATCACTTTATAGTGATTAAACGATCACTAATTTAAGGGCTTGCTGGCCCGCAGGTGACCGGACGAAAACATCGCAGCAGTTGCCACCGACCGGGTCGGGCCCTTGGCGAGACAAACCCCTTGCCGATCCGCCACCTTCGCTGATCGCATTGATGCCGACCTGGAAGAAGAACGTCAATTGCAAGGGCTATCACCGCTTCTCGAGAGTCACCAATGAAATACAGCATGTTCATGATGCCGGTGCACCCACCCGGCCGCAACGTCACTGAAACCTTGCAGGAAGATCGTGAGGCCATCCTGCTGGCTGACCGGCTCGGCTATTCCGAGGCTTTCGTCGGCGAACATGTCACCGATGCGGCCGAGAGCATCACCTCGTCGATGATCTTCCTGGCCAGCCTGATTTCGGAAACCCGCAATATCAAGCTCGGCACCGGCACCCTCAACCTGCCCAATTCACACCCTGCGGCGATCGCCGGGCAGGTCGCGATGCTCGACCATCTGGCCAAGGGCCGTCTGATCATGGGCATCAGCCCAGGTGGACTGATGTCGGACGCTGAAGTCTTTGGCAACTTCGGCAAGGATCGCAATGCGATGTTCGTCGAGAGCATCAACATGATCCTGAAGATCTGGGAATCCGAGCCGCCCTACAACATCAGCGGGCAGTTCTGGAACGTCTCGGTCGAGAAGACGATGATCCCCGAGATCGGCCAGGGTTTCATCATGAAGCCCTTCCAGCATCCGCATCCGCAGATCGTCGGCACCGCCGTCGCGCCGTTTTCGCAAGGCGTGGCCGAAATGGCCAAGCGGGGTTGGCAGCCGATCTCGGCCAATTTCCTGATGCCGGAATGGGTCAAGACCCATTGGCCGAAATATGTCGAAGGCCGCGAAGCGGTCGGCGCGGTTGCTTCGCCCTCGGATTGGCGGGTGGCCAAGAGCATCTTCGTGGCTGATGATGCCGCCACTGCCCAGCGCTATGGACTTGAAGCCGGCGGCCCTTATCACTTCTATTTCAGCCAATTGGTGAGGAAATTGGTCGGCGGCGGCCGCAGCAACCTGTTCAAGACCGACCCGCAGATGCCCGACAGCGCCCTCACACCGGACTATGTAACCAAGCGTCTGGTGCTGGCCGGCACCGTCGACTTGGTCGTCGAACAGATCCTGGCATTCCGCGATCAGGTCGGCGATTTTGGCCAACTGCTCTATGCCTGCCACGACTGGATGGACCCGGTCCTGGGCAAACGGTCGATGGAGTTGTTCGCCAATGAAGTGATGCCTCGGGTCAACGCGGCGCTGAGAGAGTCGGCATGACCATCAGCAAGACCTGGATGCAATCGAACAGAATTTCGATCTTGCGATCCGGTCGGCCGGCGGCAATGTTGCACCGGTCTGCGCCCAGCCCGAAAACCTGCATCGCGATCGCCGCATTTCGCGATTTTTTTGCCGCCAAACCATAGAGCCGCCATGTTCTTCACCTGTTCACCGCAATGCCTCGATCCGACCCACAAGCATGGACAGGCGCGCAGCGCTGCAGCCAGCAGCAGCGCCAAAGCCAAGGCGGCCGTACCGATCAAGAAAAGCCCGGCTGCCCAGTCGATCGTCAAGGACAGCGCCGGCAAGTCCAAAGTCGTCGACATCCATTGCCATTACCTGAACCCCGAAATCAACCGCAAGACGGCGCACCTCAACGCTGTCCAATATGACCCGTCCACCGTCTTCGCCAATGAACTGACGCGCCAGACCAATGTGGCGCAGATGCGCGACCGGGCGCCCAAGCTGATGGGCATCGAAGAGCGGATCAAGGACATGGACCGCATGGGAGTCGACATCCAGGCCGTCTGCCCCGCGCCCTTCCAGTTCTTCTATTTCACTCCGCCCGATGAAGGGGCGGCGCTGGCGCGTGAAGTCAACGAAGGCATCGCCAATCTGGTCGCCACCCATCCCGATCGCTTCGTCGGTCTGGGGTCGGTGCCGCTGCAGAATCCCGAACTGGCTGTGGCCGAGCTCGAATACGCGGTCAAGAAACTCGGCCTGCGCGGCGTCGAGATCAATACCAACGTCAACGGCATGAACCTGACCGACCCTCGCCTGGGCCTGGAGAAGTTCTTCGCCAAGGCCAATGAACTCGGCACGGTGATCTTCATGCATCCGCTCGGCTTCACCCAGGCCGACCGTTTGACCAACCATTACTTCAACAATGTGATCGGCAATCCGCTTGACACCACGATCGCGGTCAGCCACCTGATCTTCGACGGCGTGGTGGCGCGCAACCCGAAGATCAAGTTCATCGCGGCCCATGGCGGCGGCTATATCGCCCATTACTGGGCACGCATGGATCATGCCTGGCGTGCCCGCGCCGATTGCCGCACGGTGATCAAGCGCAAGCCTTCGAGCTATCTGGAAAAGTTCTATTTCGACACCATCACTTTCGACCCCGAAATGCTGCGCAACCTGATCGACCGCTACGGCGCCGACCATGTGCTGCTCGGCACCGACTACCCCTATGACATGGGCGAAGACGACCCGCGCGGCCTGGTCGCCAGCGTGAAGAATCTCCCCGATGAAGAGCGCCGCCAGATCGAAGGTCTGAACGCGATGCGCTTGTTGAAAATCAAGGCCTGAGTCGGCTGGAGCCATCAATGAAGATCGGACTGTTGGGGACGGGGAAAATGGGTTCGGCAATCGCCGAACGGTTGATCGACAGCGGTCACAGCCTGACGATGTGGAACCGCTCGGCCGACAAGACCGAGGCCTTGGCCAAGCGCGGTGCCACCGTCGCTGCCAGCCCGGCTGAATTGGTCGCGGCGAGCGAGATCGTCCTGTCGATCCTGACCGATGCTGACGCGATCGAAACGGTCTACTTCGGCGCTGTCGGGGCGATGAGCACTGCACTCGCCGGACGCCTGTTCATCGAGATGAGCACCGTCAGGCCGGCCACCGAAGTGGCATTGGCCCAGCGCATCGAAGCCCGTGGCGGCCGGATGATCGAATGCCCGGTCGGCGGCACGATCGGCCCGGCGCGCGACGGCAAGCTGTTCGGCCTGGTCGGCGGCGAGACCGAGGATGTCGAGCGCGCCAAGCCGCTGCTGCTGCAGATGTGCAGGCGCGTCGAGCATGTCGGGCCGGTCGGCGCCGGCGCGAGCCTGAAGCTGGCGATCAATCTGCCGCTGCTCGTCTACTGGCAAGCCTTGAGCGAGGCGCTGGCCCTGGCCGCACCTGCCGGGCTCGACCCGGTGCGGCTGATGGACATCATCGGCGACACCTCGGGCGCACCGGCGCTGCTGAAGTTCCGCGGTCCGGTCGTCGCGACGGCCTTGGCCGGCAAGCCGCTGGAAGCCGCCCATTTCAATATCAACTCGATCCGCAAGGACCTGCGCACGATGCTCGAAGAAGCAACTTCACTCGGCTATGCCTTGCCGACGGCCGCAGCAGCGATGGCCTCCTTCGATGCTGCTGCGCAGGACGGTATGGGATCGCGCGATGGCGCCGAACTCGCCGCCTGGTGGCTGGCCCGGGCAGGATCCAAGTGATCAGTTTCAGCCTCAACGGCCGCGCGACAGAAATCGCCGGCGAACCCAACACGCCGCTGCTTTACACCTTGCGCAATGACTGCGATGCCAAGGGCGTGCGCTTCGGTTGCGGGGCCGGCAATTGCGGCGCATGCATGGTGCTGATCGACGGCGTGGCCCAGCCTTCCTGCACGACGGCGAACTGGGTTGCGGTTGACAAGCAGGTCCTGACTGCTGAAGGCCTGGCTGCCGACCCGATCGGCGCGCTGGTGCTGCAAGCCTTCATCGCCGAGCAGGCTGCTCAATGCGGCTATTGCATCAACGGCATGCTGATGTCGCTGACCGCCCTCTTCAAGCTCAACCCGCAAGCCGATGAAGCCGCGCTGCGCAGCTGTCTCGACCGCCATCTATGCCGCTGCGGCACCCATCTGCGCATCCTCCGCGCGGCACGCCATGCAGCCGAACTGATACAGGCCTTATGAGCAATCCCGAACTCCCCGCCAGCATCCTCAGCCATCCCAGGCTGGGCGACTGGATCCGGATCCATGACGATGGCATTGAAATCCGCAGCGGCAAGGTCGAGCTCGGTCAGGGCATCTCGGCGGCCTTGATCAAGACCGCCTGTCTGGCCCTGGGTGTCACGCCCGCGCAGGTCCGGCTGGTCGCTGGCGACACCGTGAATTCGCCCAACGAGGGCTATACCTCGGGGAGCCAGTCGATCGAGCTTGGCGTGGCTGCGCTGCAGCATGCTTGTGTCGCGCTGCGGCAACTGGCTGCAGCCGCCGCAGCCCAGCGCTGGCCCGGTGCAGCGCTGAGCGTTGCAGGCGGTGTTTTCTGCTGCGCTGCGCAGCCGGCCGGCCTCAGCTACCGCGAGCTTGCCGCAGCTGCAGCCGATGCCGATTGGCCAGCACAGCGCATCGACCATTGGCCCGATCCGCAAAGCGCCGATGCCGTCGTCCTGGCACAGGCCGATAGCGCTTTTGTGCGCGCCGACCTGGATCTCAAACTCAGCGGCGCCGGTTTTATCCATGACCTGGTGCGTCCGGGCATGCTGCATGCCCGGGTCGTGCGCGGCGCCCATGCCTTGAGCCGGCCGAGCCGCTACGACGCTTCGGCCTTGCGCGCGCTGGCCGGCGTGCAACATCTGCTGATTGAAGGCGAATTCCTGGCACTGGCCGGCCCCGACGAAGCCAGTCTCGTTGTGGCTGCCGCAGCCGCGCGACTGTTGATCGACTGGGAGTTGCCTGAGCTGCTGCCTTTTGCTGATGCCGAGGCGGTTCTGACCGCCTTGCCTGCGGTTACGAGCATCGCCTACAGCGCGGGGCCGGCGCTGCCGGAGAAGGGCGCCAAGCGGCTGGTCCGGCGCTATTCACGCCCTTATATCGCCCATGGCGCGATCGGCACCTGCTGCGCGGTGGCCGAGCCCGCCGCAGGGCCGGGGCTGACAATCTGGACGCATAGCCAGGGCGTGTTCCAACTGAGGGCCGAGATCGCCCAAGCGCTGGGTCTGGCGCCAGCCGCCCTGCACCTGATCCATCAGCCGGGATCGGGCTGTTATGGCCACAACGGTGCCGACGATGTTGCTTTCGACGCGGCCTTGATCGCGCTGAAGTTGCGGACGGCGGTGCGCGTTGTCTGGTCGCGCGAAGACGAGCTCAGCGTCGCCCCGGTCGGAGCGGCCGGCCTGGTCGAGTTGCAAGCCGGCCTGGATGAACAAGGAATGATCACCGACTGGCAGGCTCAGGTCTGGAGCCACAGCCACCTGAGCCGGCCCGGCTGGGGTGTTGGCATGAACCTGCTCGGCGCCTGGGCCTGCGACCCGGCCAAGCCGCGCCCTGTCCCCACCGATGTGCCGCTGCCAGCAGGCGGCGGGCTGCGCAATGCAGTGCCTGGCTATGACCTGCCAGCCGTTCAAGTGCAGCACCATTTTGTCGCTGCTTCGCCGCTGCGCGTTTCGGCCCTGCGCTCGCTCGGTGCCCATGCGAATGTGTTCGCGACCGAATCGTTCATCGACGAGCTCGCCGCCGCTGCCGGCGCCGACCCGCTTGATTTCCGCCTGCGGCACCTGGGCGACCCGCGCGCGCGCCGCACGCTCGAGACCGTGGCCGCGATGTCGGGCTGGCGTGAACGCGGCGCCGGTGGCGAAGGCGAAGGGCTGGGCCTGGGCTTTGCCCGCTACAAGAACCGGTCAGGCTATTGCGCCGTCGCCATCGAAGTCCGGGTCGAAGATTCGGTGCAGGTCAGGCGGGTCTGGTGTGCCGTCGATGCCGGCGCGATCGTGCACCACGACGGCCTGTTGAACCAGGTCGAAGGCGGCATCCTGCAGGCGCTGAGCTGGTCACTGAAGGAATCAGTTCGCTGGGGCCCGGAGGGCGTGTTGAGCGCAAACTGGGACGAATATCCGATCCTGACCTTCGCCGAAGTGCCCGAAGTCATGATCGAGTTGCTGGATCAGCCCGGGAAGCCCAGCCTGGGCGCCGGTGAACTCGCGGCCGGCCCGGTTGCGGGCGCCCTGGGGAACGCGATCGCCGCGGCGCTGGGACTGCGCGCAAGGCATTTGCCGTTCGCGCCGGAGCGGCTGCTGGCCCTGGTGCATTCGAGCGGCGAATGAGTCGCAGGGCTGCCTGATTCAGCCATTTTGCTGCTACGCTGCGGCCCTCGATCACTGACGCCAACGCGGCAATCTCCCATGCAGATCTCCAAACTCAGCGGCTTGCTTGCTTTCACCTTCGTCGCCAGCGTCCAGGCGGCATCTCAGGCGCCGGTCGCCGCTGAAAACGGCATGGTCGTCACGGCCCAGCATCTGGCGACGCATATCGGCGTCGATGTGCTGAAAGCCGGCGGCAATGCGGTCGACGCGGCGGTGGCGGTCGGCTATGCGCTGGCCGTGGTCTACCCGGCAGCCGGCAACCTCGGTGGCGGCGGCTTCATGACGATCCAGTTTGCCGATGGGCGCAAGACCTTTCTCGACTTCCGCGAGAAAGCGCCGCTGGCCGCTTCGGCCAATATGTACCTGGACAAGGACGGCAACGTCACCAAGGGCGCGAGCACAACCGGACACCTCGCCGTGGCAGTGCCGGGCAGCGTCTCCGGCATGGAGCTGGCGCGGACCAAATACGGCACGATGAGCCGCTCGGCGTTGATCGCGCCGGCGATCCGCTACGCGCAGGAAGGCTTCGTCCTCGATCAGGGTGATGTCGACATGCTGGTCACCGCGACTGCCGATTTCCGCAAGGACGCCACCATCGGCGCGATTTTCCTGAACCAGGGTGCGCCGTTCCAGAGCGGCGAGAAACTGGTGCAAAAAGACCTCGCCGCCACCTTGAAGCTGATCAGCGAACAGGGCGAGGCAGGCTTCTACAAGGGCAAGGTCGGGGCCGCGATCGCCGCTGCGAGCCTGGCCGGCCGCGGCCTGATCACCCAGGCCGACCTCGACCAGTACCAGACCCGCGAGATGAAGCCGGTTGAATGCAATTACCGCGGCTATGGCATCGTCTCGGCGCCGCCGCCAAGTTCGGGCGGCGTGATCATCTGCGAAATCCTCAATGTGCTGGAAGGCTACCCGCTGAAGGAGCTGGGCTTCAGGTCAGCGCAGTCTGTGCATTACCAGATCGAGGCGATGCGCCATGCTTATGTCGACCGCAACAGCTATCTCGGCGACCCGGACTTCGTCAAGAACCCGCTCGAGCGACTGCTCGACAAGAACTATGCGGCAAGCCTCCGCGCGGTGATCGATCCGAACAAGGCTGGCGTATCCGCCTTGATCAAGCCTGGCGTGGCGCCGCATGAAGGCAGCAACACGACGCACTACTCAATCGTCGACAAGGCCGGCAATGCGGTCTCGGTGACTTACACCCTGAACGGCTGGTTCGGCGCCAAGGTGACCGCCAATGGCACCGGCGTGATCTTGAACAACGAAATGGATGATTTCACCGTCAAGTTGGGCGTACCCAATCTGTTCGGCCTGGTGCAAGGCGAGGCCAATTCGATCGCCCCGGGCAAACGTCCGCTGAGCTCGATGAGCCCGACGATCGTCACCAAGGATGGCAAGCCGGTGATGGTCGTCGGCACGCCCGGCGGCAGCCGCATCATCACCGCCGTGCTGCACAGCATCATCAATGTGATCGACTACGGCATGAATGTGCAGGAAGCCGTCGATGCACCGAAGTTCCACCAACAGTGGTTGCCCGATTTGACCAATCTGGAGACCTTCTCGGTCAGTCCCGACACGCGCAAGATCCTCGAGGCGATGGGCCACAAACTCGGCGGCCCGCAACCGGCCAATCACCTCGCCGCGATCCTGGTCGGCGCGCCGACCTTGGGTGGCCAGCCGGTCGGCAAGAGCCGCTTCTATGGAGCCAACGATCCAAGGCGCAACTCGGGGCTGGCGCTGGGCTACTGAACCAGGATTTGGCAGTTGTGATTGAACGATGCAAAAAGGGTCGCTCTTTCGCCTCGCCATTCTGGACCACTAGGGATGCTCTGCGTAACTCAACGCGAGTGTGTGTAGTGCGGATCGGGATGGGATGCAAGGCGCATTTTGCGGCCAATAGCGCGGGCTATTGGCAATAAATGCAACGCCGCAGACCGCCCGAGGCCGCGCTATCACAAACCGTGAGGGGTTATGCAGAGCATCCCTAGGTCAATCTTGCTAAGCTTTGGGGCAGTTCCCTGGTTTCAGGGGGTGCCTTCCAAAACACCGAATGTCACGCCAGAGGGTTGATCTCGCCAATGGAAGACTTTCTGCGTGGCCGATTTAAAGTCCTCCGGTTTCGCGTCCCTGATATTGACAAAGGTTTGCGGATTCCGGTCAAACATTGGAAACCATGAGCTTTGCACCTGCACCATGATGCGGTGGCCGCGGCGGAATGTATGCAGTACGTCGGGCATATTGAAATTGATAGCTTCCACCTTGCCCGGCACAATGGCTTCTGGCTTTTCAAAACTATTCCGATAACGCGCACGTAGCGGGTTGCCACGCAAAAGTTGCTGGTAGCCAGATCTGACTACCTTGGGTGGTTCCACATCGCTGGGAGGTTCGGTACGTGAGCGGGGCGCTGGGTTGTCTAGTTCTTCGGGGTAAACATCAATCAGTTTCACCACCCAGTCAGCATCTGTTCCGGTGGTGGATACAAATAGCTGTGGGCTAACCGGACCAGCGATTGTGATGTCTTGGTCAAGTACATCACTTTGATAAACCAGTACATCGGGACGGGTCGCTGCAAAGCGTTGATCAGCGACCATATGCTCCGCAGGCATACCAATTGCTGTGTATCCGATGAATGGAACCGGTCTGTTTGGATCGCTCACGAATTGGTCAAATTGTGGCTGAGCGCTGTTTTCAGACTGGAACGACAGTTTCCCGCCCGACTGGAAATACAGAGTTTTGCGTTTTACCTGAGCGGGTGGCCAAGCGGGGAACTCACGCCAGATATTGGTCCCTGTTTCAAACATGGTGGCTTCGGCAAGTTTGGCGTCGGAGCCTTCGCGAAGGTGTTGTTCAAAAAATGGCAACATGATCTTCTTTTGAAAGTAATCACTGGTCTTGGCTGCAAAGTCAACATGCCCAAGCGCTTTACCCACATTGCGCAACCAACCCCCATGCACCCATGGCCCCATGACCAACGCATTGGATATGCCGGGGTTTTGGGACTCTATCGCTTGGTAAGTGGAGAGGGCTCCCTGCAAATCTTCAGCATCGAACCAACCGCCGACGGTTAGCACTGCCGCTTTGATTCCCTTGAGATGGGGCGCGATATTGCGAGATTTCCAGTAGTCGTCGTAACGTGGATGCTCGACCATGATGTCAAACATCGGATTGCCGGGTTTGCCAAGAGACTTGGCGATGTTGGAAAGATTTCCAAGTTTTAGAAAATAGTCGTACCCGTTGGAATTATTGTAGTCATGCGGAACAAAAACCTTCGGCCCTTCGGTTGGGTTGTCCTGGGACTTGAAGAAGGTCAGGAAACTGTAGTTGTGAGGCAGCATAAATGCCCCACCGTGGTAAGAATCATCCCCCATGTACATGTCGGCAATAGGTGCTTGCGGCGAGGCGGCCTTGATCGCGGGATGGGATTCAATGATAGAAGCTGATGTGTAGAAGCCAGGATATGAAATACCCCAAATTCCGAGCCTCCCGTTATGTCCGGGCACATGGTCGAGCAGCCATTGCACGGTGTCATACATATCCGTGCTTTCGTCCACATCTGCGGTGGACTTTTTGACAACTTTGTGCGGTGTCATTTCAATGAAATTCCCCTCGGACATATATCGTCCTCGAACATCCTGGCAAACAAAAATATAGCCAGCCTTCAAAAATTCGTCGGTGGGCGCAACCCGGCCATATTTTTCTACACCGTATGGCCCGCAGGCGTAGGGTGTTCGCTGCATCAGGAACGGATACTTGATACCGGTTTTTTTCGGAATATGTAATACAGTAAATAGATGCTTTCCGTCACGCATCGGAATCCGGTACTCATACTTGGTATAGGCCTCCTTCAAGTCAAAGGGTACGGCCAATGGAGTACTGGGTGTTTGTGTTTGTGTTTGTGTTTGTGTTTGCGCCTGTGCCGGTTGCAATGTGACTGCGCAAGCCGCAAGCACGCCGATCAAAAAGGTAAATGATTGAATCATGATGTAAATCCAAGTAAATAAATTATGCGTGCTGGTTCAAGACAATCCAATGCAACTAGCAGTATCGCTCCTTGGGTTGGGGTTCAATTAGCGTAAAAACCCTCGATCCGCATAAGATGGAATGCAGGGCGTGCTCAAATCGCAAAGAAAAATATCTTTACTTCGCGTGCAGCCAGCGTTTTACTAGCCACCGCAAGTATTAGGCCAGCCCCATTGGCAAATGTGGTCAACTAGAGGCGATGGGCCACAAACTCGGCAGCCCGCAACCGGCCAACCACCTCGCCGCGATCCTGGTCGGCGCGCCGACCTTGGGCGGCCAGCCGGTCGGCAAGAGCCGCTTCTATGGCGCCAACGATCGAAGGCGCAACTCGGGGCTAGCGATGGGTTATTGAAACTGGATTCGGCAGTTGCCCGCTTACAACTACCGAAGCCAGGTTGAGTACCGGCCGCGAACTTGCGCGTCACAAGCGCCACTCGACTGCGCAGCGCGGTTGCCGCGGACAACTCCGCTTCAGGCGCGTGGATTGAAAGGGTCGCGCATGCCGGGGCCCGAATCGATCCACACGCTCTTGACTTCGGTGTACTCGTGGATCGCTTCACGCCCGTTTTCGCGCCCCAGGCCGCTTTGTTTCATGCCGCCGAACGGCATCGAATAGCCGGTCCGGCGATAGGTGTTGACCCAGACCGTGCCTGCCCGGATCTTCTTGATCATCCGGTTCGCGCACTTGATGTCATTGGTCCACACGCCCGCGGCCAGACCGAAGCGGGTGTCGTTGGCGATCGCGATCGCATCGGCTTCATCCTTGAAAGGAATCAGGCACAGCACCGGCCCGAATATTTCCTCGCGCGCGATCCTCATGCTGTTGCCGACATTGCCGAAGATCGTCGGCTCGACGAACAGGCCTTTCTGCAAGGCGTCCGCGGTCGGGTGCCGGCCCCCGGTCAACAACTCGGCACCATCTTCCAGACCGACCTGAATCCAGTGCATGACCTTGTCGTACTGCATGCGGCAAGACAAGGTGCCCATTTCAGAGTCGGGATGCAAGGGGTCGCCGAGCTTGATCGCACGGGCACGCTCCACCAGGCGCTTGGCGAACTGCTCGTAGATGTCCACATGAATCAGCGCACGCGATCCGGCCAGGCAGGTCTGTCCCGTGGCACCGAAGATGCCCGCCAGGATGCCGTTGATGGCATTGTCGAATTCCGCATCGGCAAACACGATATTGGGTGACTTGCCGCCAAGCTCGAGCGACACCCGCGCCAGACGCGATGCGGCCTCCTTCGCAACCTCGATGCCGACCGCGGTGGAGCCGGTGAATGCGATCTTGTCGACGCCGGGATGCTTGACCAGCGCCGCCCCGACGCTGCCATCGCCTGTCACCACATTGAACACGCCTTTGGGAAAACCGGCCTTCTCGACCAGTTCGGCGAAGACCAGCGTCGACACCGGCGTGACTTCCGAGGGCTTGACCACGATCGTATTGCCTGCCGCGAGCGCCGGGCATAACTTCCAGAACAGCAAGGCGAGCGGGCTGTTCCAGGGGGTGACAGCGGCGATCACGCCGATCGGCTCGCGCGTCGTGTAGTTGAACATGTCAGGCAAGCTGACCGGCACCGTGTCGCCATGCAGATGCTCGGCCGCACCGGCGAAGTAATAACAAAATGCCGCGAGCCCCTGGGTCTGACCCAGCACCTCGCGCATCAGCTTGCCATTCTCGAGCACCTGCACATTCGCGAGCTCCTGGAATTCGCTTTCGATCAGGTCGCCAAGCTTGCGCAGCAGGCGGGCCCGCTTGGCGGGCAAGGCGTTCGCCCAATCGCCCTGTTCGAAAGCAAGCCTGGCTGCGGCCACCGCCGCGTCCACGTCGGCTATGGTCGCAGTGGGCACACGCGCCCAGGCAAGTCCACTGTACGGATCGATGCAATCAAACCCTTGGCCATCGGCCGCATCGACCCACTGGCCATCGATATGCATCCGGTAGGACCGGAAATCGCGTTGGCGAATATCTGCGGCTTGTTCCACCATGTCATTCAGTCATCGGGACCTTGGCATCCCGGATGAGCTTGCCCCACTGGGCTTTTTGCTGCACGAGCCAGCTGCGGAACTGCTCTGGCGAAGCGCTTGCAACCGGATCGAGCCCGGTGTCCCGCAAACGCGCGGCGTATTCAGGTTCGGCCGCAATCGCCTTCAATTCCTGATGCAGTTTGGCCACCACTTCGGCTGGCATCTTCGCCGGGCCGGCGATGCCAAGCCATGCGATCGCCTCGAAACCCGGCACCGTTTCGGCCATGGTCGGAACATTGGGCAGCAAGGTAGACCGCTGCGGCGTTGTGACACTCAGGGCGCGCAGCCGGCCGCCACGGATCTGTGCGAGTGGCGACGGCAATGAATCAATGAAGAAGTTGATCTGCCCGCCGATCAGATCGGTGATCGCTTGTGCCGCGCCCTTGTAGGGCACATGCAGGAGCGTCGTGCCGGTATTCATCGCGAAGATCTCACTGATCAGATAGGGCGCGCTACCCGGGCCGAACGATCCATAGGAAATCGTGCCTGGCGCTTTCTTGGCAGCAGCAACCAGATCCGCCACGTTCTTGTACGGACTTTCTGCCGACACCACCATGGCATAGGGGAAAGAAACAATCTGCGAAATCGGCGTGAAGTCGTCGATCGGATCGAAGGGGTAATTCTTTTGCAGATGCGGCGCCACGGTGTGCACCGTGGCGGCCATCAGCAGCAAGGTGTAGCCATCAGCGGGCGCTCGCACCACGGCCATGGAGCCAATCTGCCCGGTGGCACCGGCACGATTTTCAACCAGCACCTGTTGGCCCAGCCGGGCTGACAAACGCTCGCCGAGAATCCGCGCCGTCATGTCCACCGTACCGGCAGCGGTCCAGGGCACGATCAGCTTGATCGGCTTGTTCGGGTAGGCGCCCTGCGCCATCGCAGCCGCGCCGCAGAAGGCCAGCGTCATCGCGAGCAGTCGGGGCAAGCACAGAGTTCTGGAAATCTTCATATCAAAGGTCCTCGGGTTGGGTCAATTTGAACTGGGTCGAAGAGCAAAGTTCAGGCGGCCTCGTAACCATATCTTGTCCTGGCTTGTTCGGCGCTGATCAGTCCATTGCGCAAGTCTTGCGCCACGGCTTCGCGGCTGCGATCCCTGGGGTCGCCGTAACCACCGCCGCCGGGTATGTGGCTGACGACGCGGTCCCCCCCGCGCAATACAACCTGACGCCCCGCGTCCTGACTTTCGCCGCGGATCGACAGAAAGCCTTTGGGCGCATCGCCGCCACCCAGCACGCCTTCCGGCGGATGGATGAAGCGGCCACCGCGAAAGCTTGCCAGCACCTCGCCCACGGGGCCGAGTTCGCCCTCGAGCAGGCGCAGCACATAGCGTTGTCCCAGACCGCCGCGGAATTTACCCGGGCCGGCCGAGTCCTCCCAGAGGGAACGCTCCTCGACGATCACCGGCACTTCGCTTTCGATCACCTCCGCCGGCGTATTGCCCACGTTGTAGGGAAAGGCGAGGCAGGACACACCATCCTTGCCAGCCCGCGCGCCTAGGCCCCCGCTGGCCACATTGAACGGTGCAAAGTTCTCGCCATCGGCGCGTTTGCCGAACATGTACTGCCCCCACATCGGCGTAGCGCCCGCGCCGGCACAGATGCGCGTGGGTGCCGCTGGCGCGATCGCCTGGTACACCAGGTCGGGCAGAAAGTTGCCGATCGCCGTGCGGCCGAACACGGGCGCGGGGAACTTGCAGTTCAGCACGCTGCCTTCTTCGGCGATGACCTTGATCGGGCCGAGCGTGCCTTCGTTGACGGCCACGGGCAGATCGAGCATGCAGAGCACACCGAATACCGTGTAGGCGGCGGTGTATGACAGCGTGCAATTGATGGCGGGGGCGACCTGCGGCGAGCTGCCGGTGAAGTCGACGATGATTTCGTCACCCGTCACCGTGACCGCGGTGCAGATCGTCAACGTGGCACCGCCGACGATGTCGATCAAGGCTTCATGGCGATAAGTGCCTTGCTTGAGCTTGCCAATTTCAGCACGCGTCACCTCATCGCTGCGCGCCACGATCTCGTCAGCCAGATCCTGCAGGTCGCCCGATGCAAGTTCGGCGCATAGTTCGCGGATTCGCTCGGAGCCCACATGGCAGGCCGCCACCTGCGCACCCAGATCACCAACAACGATTTCCGCAGAACGCACATTGCCGAGGATGAAGGCCAGCACATCGGTGTTGACCTGACCCTCGCGGTAATACTTGAGCATCGGAATGCGCAAGCCTTCCTCATAGTTGTCGCGGCTCTCGGTGGTGGCGCGGCGCCCGCCGATGTCAACATGATGGCAACAGGTGATCACGAAGCCGACAAGGCGAGCTTCATGAAAAATTGGCGCCATGATGCTCACATCGTTGTGGTGGCCGCTGCCGGCCCAAGGGTCGTTGCCGATGATCACATCGCCCTCCTTGAGCGTGGCCGGCGGATGCGCGACGAGGAAATGACGCAACATCGCCCCAAGCGGTCCGCAAAGCCCTGGCGTGCTGTCGGGGGTCTGCGCAAGCAGGCGTGCCCTCGCATCAAACACCGCACAGCCATAGTCACCAATGTCGCGCACGACGGTGGAGAACGAGGTGCGCCGCAAGGTGGAGCCGAGCTCGCCGACGATGGAGACAAGGCGCCGCCAGTACATCTCGAGCGTGATCAGATCGATCTTCGAAGTCCTGGGAGTCATCGCGTTTTCCTCGCGCTTGAAAGTTTGACGATGAGACTGCCGTGCAGGTCGATATGTGCCAGCGCGCCGCTGGGGATCACGGTGGTCGATTCATTCTCCTCGACGATGGCCGGCCCGGAGAATTCAACCCCCGGCGCGATCGACGCGCGGCGGTGGATGCCGAAGTCCATCCAGTTGCGGGTGCGCGAGCAGAAGGCGCGACGCGAACCGATCTTGCCATCGCCTTGCGCCTGCGAATCAATCGCCCCCAGGTCGGTCACATGCCGCCTGGCACTTGCCGAAAGCCTGAAGCCCATGATCTCGAGTGGCGCGTCGGTAAAGATACGGCCATAAAGCTTGAGGTAACTCTTTTCGAACGAGGCCCGCAGCACGTTCGCGGCTGATGCCGCCGAGATGTCAGCCGGCAGCAAAGCGGCCACGTCATAACCCTGGCCAAGGTAGCGCATGTCAGCGCTGAACTCATAGGCAATCGCGCCATGTGCCACCGTTTTCGGCAAACGCATCACACATTCCGCAGCCATCTCCCGCTGGACCTGCTCAAGCAACTCCGCCGTGACATGACTCAACAGCACGCGCCGCGAACGCACGGCGTCATAACTGACCGGCGCGACGATCATGCCAAAAGCTGCAGCCACCCCGGCGCGCGGCGGAATCAGCACGGTTTCGATGCCGAGTCTGGCCGCCAGATCGCAGGCATGGACCGGTCCGGCGCCGCCGAAACCCACTAGCGCACAGGATCGCGGGTTCTCGCCCTTTTCACTCACATAGGCCTTGGCCGCAGAGGCCATGTTCTCGTTGACGATGGCGTGGATGCCGAACGCCGCTTCCTCCACCGAAATGCCCAAGGGTTCAGCAAGAACCATCTTGATGGCATTTTCGGCCGCAGCCTTGTCGAGCTTCATGCGCCCGCCCAGAAAATGGTCGGCATCAAGATAGCCAAGCACCAGGTCGGCATCCGACACGGTCGGGTTCGTGCCACCCTGGCCATAGCAGGCGGGGCCGGGTACGGCTGACGAACTTTCGGGGCCGACCTGCAGCGTGCCGACCTTGGTGCGGCGCGCGATGCTGCCGCCACCGGCACCGATCTCGATCAGGTCGACGACCGGAATGCGCACGGGAATACCGCTGCCGGGTTTGAAGCGGTGCACATGCGCCACTTCAAAGTCGTTGGTGCGCAGGGCCTTGCCGTTTTCGACCAAGGCGAGTTTGGCTGTCGTACCCCCCATGTCGAACGCGAGGACCTTGTCGAGATGGGCGAGTCGGGCGAAATGCGCGGCCCCGAGCGTTCCGGCAGCGGGGCCCGATTCGATGATCTGGACCGGGAATTCGCGCGCGAATCCGACCGAGTTGATGCCGCCGCTTGACTGCATCAGCAGCAACTCGCCGCTGAAGCCCAAAGTCTTCACGCGTTCTTCAAGCCGGGTGAGGTAACGCGCTGTCACCGGTTTGGCATAGGCATTCAGCACCGTGGTGGTGGTGCGTTCGTATTCCTTCATCTCGGGCAGCACGTCACTGGACAGAGTGATCGCCACATCCGGCGCAAGGTCCCGCACCAACTCGCCGATGCGCCGCTCATGGGCGGGATTGGCGTAGGAATGCAAGAGGCAAACCGCAATCGATTCGCAACCCTGCGCCTTCAGCCCCTCAACCGCCATGCGGACCGTGGCTTCGTCGAGCGGCTCGAGCACAAGGCCAGTGGCATGCAGTCGCTCCGTCACTTCCATGCGCAGGTAGCGGGGCACCAAGGGTTCGGGAAATTCGATCTGCAGGTCATAGGCATCGAATCGCTTCTCGCGGCCGATTTCGAGCACATCGCGAAAACCCCGGGTGGTGATCAAGCCTGTTTTCGCCCCTTTGCGTTCGATCACGGCATTGATCACCAGAGTGGTGCCGTGGATCATGACGTCGATGGCTGCGGCAGTTCGGCCCTGGCGGCGGGTGAGTTCGGATACGCCGATTTCGATCGCCAGGGACGGATCTTCTGGCGTGGTGAGGCATTTGAAAACCTCGACCCGGCCACTCGATTCGTCGACTTCGACGAAATCGGTGAAGGTGCCACCGATGTCGCTGCCGAGGGTGATCATTGCTTTTTTCTCCGCCCATGTTTCCATGGCGCGAGTCTATTTTTTCCTGCGCCGGCGCGAAACCTCATTTGAAGCAAAGTCCATTTAAACTATTTGTTACATACCCCTCAACTGCTTCCTTCAATCTTGCCGTGGACAAACTCCGAGCCATTCAATACTTCATCGCTTCTGCCGAAGCACGCAGCTTTTCCGGTGCGGCCCGCGAACTCGATGTCAGCGTCCCCGCCATCGCGCGGCTGATCGGCTCGCTCGAAAAGAGTCTCAGCACCCAGTTGTTCGAGCGGACGGTACAGGGCATCACCCTGACAGCCGATGGCTCGGCTTACCTCGAAGCTTGCCAGCCGCTGGTAAGGCAACTCGCCGCCGCAGACGACGCCTTGCGCGGCGCTGCATCGCGCCCCTTGGGCACCTTGGTGATCGGTGCACCCGCCATCATTTCCCAGCATTGCATCGTGCCTATGTTGCCGGTTTTCCATCAACGCTACCCCGACATCGAGATCGACATTCGCACGGTCGACAAGCCTTCGGCTGCTGATGCCGAGCTGTCCGAGTTGCAAGTGCTTTATGGCTGGCCCGAGCATCCTGGTTTGATCCACCGGCGCCTCGTCAATACCCGCATGTTCATCTGTGCGTCACCGGCTTACTGGGCAGCGCATGGCATGCCAACGCGCATCGGCGACCTCGCAAGCCATCCCTGCCTGCTGTTCCGCGACCAGGAAGGCACGGTCATCGACTACTGGGCGCATGAGTTTGGCGGCATCAAGGAAGCTGTCACTGTCAACGGCTGGCTTGTCAGCAACCACCGGGATGTCATCCTCGATGCCGCGATTGCCGGGCTCGGTGTTGCGCGCTTCACCGATGTTTCGGTCTTGCATGCGATCAAGGCCGGTCAACTCGTGCCCGCGCTGATCGAATGGGAGTCGCGCCATGCCCCGCCGATCAACCTACTCTACCGCGCGAGCCAGCGTCGACTGCCGCGTGTGCGCTTGATGATCGATTTCCTGCTTGAAATGTTCCAGAAAATGGATGCCGATCGTCTGCCGGGCATGCGCGTGACCTTGCCGCCGGAACGCCCCCCTTGGTACCGGCGGCGGCATGGTCGGGCATCGTCAACGCCGAGAGACAAGGGCTGACCCGCCACAAGTTCAACCCATGATGTAACGGCAAGCCATGACCCTTCATGCCTCGCTTTCAAAACCGACAGGCGGCGCAGCGTTAGGCACCAGGACATCGCCCAAGGCCGCGCCTGGCGTCCAGTTGGGCCATCGCGTCGCGCATGAAGCCCTTATCGAGGCCCAGGCAGGTCATTCACAACCTGGCTTCCCACCTTCGTCCGGTCTACACCCGCAGCCGCTCCAGCAAGTCAGCACGGCTCGCGGGATCTGCGGCCTTGCCCTCGGCAATAACCTGCCCTCGCTCCAGCATGTAGAAGCGGTTCACCAGTGCGATGGCCCGCTTGATGTTCTGTTCAACCAGCAAAATCGCCATACCGTCCCGGGCCAGGCTGGCCATCAATTCGAACAATTCGTCGACGATCATCGGCGCCAAGCCTTCAGTCGGCTCATCGATCAAGAGCATCCTGGCCTCGCCCACCAGCGTTCTGGCGATTGCCAGCATCTGCTGCTCGCCGCCGGACAGCGTCGTGCCCATCTGCTGACGGCGCTCTGCCAACCGGGGGAAGCGCTGGTAGGTCTCCTCTAGCTTTCGCAGAGAGTCAGTTCGAGTTCGGCCCGGGGCTTGCATAAAGCCCAGGCACAAATTTTCCTCGACCGTCAGGCCCGGAAAAATGCGCCGGTCCTCAGGTACCAGTCCGATACCAAGCCGGCAGATCTGCTCTGAGGGCAACCCTTTCAAGACCTGCCCTTCGAAGCGCAGTTCGCCAGCAGACGGCTCGACCCAACCGGCGATCGTCTTCATCACGGTCGTCTTGCCAACACCATTGCGGCCGAACAGGCCGACGACCTCGCCCGCACCGACCCGCAGCGTGATGCCCTGCAGCACATGGCTGAGGCCGTAATGGGTGTGAACCTGCTTCAATTCCAGCATGACATGTTCCTGCTCGATCACTTGATTTGAACTTGCGCCAGCCCCGCGCAGCGGCGTTGATACCGGGCTGTTGCCCTTGCCTGACCGTCAATGGCTCGGGCCGAAATAGGCTGCCTGCACTTCCGGATTGGCGCGCACGGTAGCCGGATCGCCTTCAGCCAGCTTTTGCCCCTGTTGCATCACGATGACATGATCGGAGAGGTTCATCACCAGCTCGACGTCATGTTCAACCAGCAAGATGCTCAATCCATGCTCGCGCGCCAGGCCCCGGATCAAGACCTCGGTCTGCTTCGTTTCGAAATGGCTCATGCCCTGGGTTGGTTCATCGAGCAGCAGCATGCGCGGCCTTGCGGCCATTGCCACGGCAATTTCCAGCCGGCGCTGTTCGCCATGTGACAGATTGCCGGCCAGTTCATTGGCCTTGGCGGACAGGTCGAACTGGCCGATCAAATCGTCAACACGCGCCATAGCAAGTCGACTGCTCGAAAGCGGCCGCAGCAGCCCGCGGCCTTGCTCGAGAAACTGGGCCGCCAAGCGCAGGTTTTCGCGCAAGGACAGCTCGAAAAACAGATTGGTGATCTGGAATGAACGCGCCAACCCGGCTTTGAGCATTCGATTGGGCGCGACTCCGGTCACGTCCATGCCGCCAAAGCGAACGCTCCCGGCAGTCGGCTGCAGCGCACCGCTGATAAGGTTGAACAAGCTGCTCTTGCCGGCCCCGTTCGGGCCGATCAAGGCGGTGATCGCACCCTGCTGCGCATCGAAGCTGACCTGGTTGACTGCATACATGGCGCCGAAGCGAACGCTCAAGCCCTGCACTGACAGGATCGGACTATTCATGTTGACTCCTTGCGCGCATCGAAGCGTCGCTGCAAAGCCGTCAAGGCATAGCCGATCATGCCGCGGGGCAAAAGAATCACGACGAAGACAAACAAGCTGCCGATGACAAGTTCATGATGCACGGTGAAGGAGCCGACCAGCGAGCGCAACAAGGTCAGCAGAGCCGCACCGTAAAGCGGCCCGATCAATGTACCTGTGCCGCCGATGATGACGTTGATGACCGCATTGCCCGAGACCTGGAAAAACATCAGCTCTGGCGACACAAAACCGCGCAACATCGGGTAAAGCGCGCCACTCACACCGGCGATGCAAGCGGCAGCGACAAAGGCAAAAAGCCTGTAACGCCAGGGATCGAAGCCGAGAAACGCCACCCTGTGTTCATTGGTGCGAAGCGCTGACAGCAGGCGCCCCAGCGGCGTTTCCAGCAAGTAAGCCAGGCCCAGGTAAAGCAGCGAGATGCAAGCCAGGGTGACGAGGAAAAATCCAGCTGGATTGCCCGAGTCCAGCCCCGGCAAAAGAAGGGCAACCGGCACGCCAATGATGCCGTCCGAAGCACCCAACTCACGCGTGTTGAAGACGATTTTCGACACCACCTGTGCCAGTCCGAAGCTGACCAGGGCGAAATAGACACCCTTGGAGCGAATCGCGATGATGCCGCCGATCAAGCCGGCCAATGCGCTCGCCAGCAAGGCGCCCGCCAAAGCGAACCAGAACGAATTACTCCAGTCCTTCAGCAACAAGGCCGACACATAAGCGCCAAGGCCGAAGAACAGCGCCTGACCCAACGGCAGCAGACCGGTACAGCCGAGCAGCAGGTCAACCGACAAGGCCAGACCGCCGAAAATCAGCGCCTCAGTAGCGAGTCTGAAATAGAACTGGTCACCCATGAAATGAGCAACCGCCGCAAAGGCGAGCGCGAGGAAGAAAAACAGCAGGGCGAGCCAGCGCAATGCCTTGGCAGGGCCCTTGGAAATCAGATCATTTTCACGCATGGCCAAGCTTTCCGAACAGACCTTGAGGTCGCCACATCAGCACCAGCACCATGATGCTGAAGAGCAGCGGATCGCTCCACACCGGCGAGATGAAAAGGCTGGAAATCGACTGCACCTGCGTCAGCAGCAACCCTGCCAGCACCGCCCCCTTGATCGAGCCCATCCCGCCGATAATGACGACACTGAAAGCGATCAAGACGAAGTCACGCCCCATGGTCGGGAATACCGAATAGATCGGTGCCAGCAGCACACCGGACAGGCCAGCCAGCGCCACCCCGAAAGCGAATGTCGCCGCATAGACCCGCCCGACCGGCACGCCGAGCGAGGCGCTCATATGCCGGTCAAAGGCTGCAGCTCGAACGATCGCACCGACCGAGGTCCGGAACACCAGCAACCAGACTGCGGCGATCAGCAAGGCGCCGAAACCCATCACGAACAGCCTGTAGTTGGGAAAGAACAGACCCACCATTTCAGTGGCACCGCTGATCGGTGTTTCAACCCGCAGCGGATTTGCACCGTAGATGATCTTCAGCCCATCCTCGATCACGATGCCCACGCCAAAGGTCAGCAGCAAGGTCAAGGTGTGCCTGTCCTTGCTGTGGAAAACGCGCTGGATCAGGCCTCGCTCGGTGACATAACCGAGTACTGCCATCAGCAGCGGCACCAGCAGCAGCACCCCCCAGAAGGACAAACCGATACCTAGCAAGGAGACGGCCAGATAAGCCCCGATGGCATAGAACTCACCATGCGCCATGTTGATGACATCGAGCAGGCCGAAGATGATCGTCAAGCCCAGGGCCATCAGCACCACGGCCATGCCGATCGACAGGCCGTTGATCATCTGTGGCGCAAGCACGAACTGCAACCAGTCGACCGCGTTTGTCATCGCTACTCCCCTCTCAGAACTTCGTGCAGTTGTCCGGACCGATCGCCGCTGCGGCCGCGACCTTGCCGACGATCTCGAATTTGCCACCATTCACGCGGGCGGCATACATATCCTGCAAGGCCTGATGGTCACCGGCACGCATCAGCTTCATGCCCTGCGGAGTCGCCCATTGCAGGCCACGCATCGATTCGCGCAGTTTGTCGGTCTCCACGCTCTTGGCCTTCTCGACTGCGGCCTTGTAGAAAAAGAGCACGCCGTAACTGTCGACGCCGTACAGGTCAGGCGCGGACTTGTTGGCCGCCTCGAATTCAGCGACGAATTTCTTGTTCGCTGGCGTATCCAGGCTCAGCGAATAAGCGACTCCAGTGACGAAACCATCGGCAGCCTTGCCGATCGCAGGCAGATTTTGCGAAGTGACCGTCCCCGAAGCACCGACCACCTGCAGGTTGCGGTTCAGGCCGAATTCAGCCATCTGATTGAACAGGCGCACTGTGTCATTGCCGGCGACCGATGTGTAGACCACGGTCGGCCTTGCCGCACGAATCTGGCCGAAATATGGCGAATAGTCCTTGTTGTCTAGGGGAGCAAAGACCTCACCGACTGTCTTCGCGCCCTTGGCCTCGGCGGCCGACTTGAAGGCAGCGACGGTACTGCGGCCCATTTCGTAATCAGGTCCGAGGTAGAACACCGTAGCGTTCGGGTAGGTCGTCCCGACCCAATCGGCCAGCGCCGCCGACTGCATGCCGGCGCGCGCATTGACGCGAAACACATTGGGTGAGCATTTATCGGCGGTGATCGAGTCTGCAAACGACACCGTCGTGGCGATCAAGCGGCCGTTGCGCTCGGCGACCTGACCGACTGCCAATGTCGACCCCGAATTGACCGTGCCGGTCAAAAAATCGACCTTGTTGACCTGAAACAGCTTCTCGGCCTTCTGCACCGCCACCGCCGGATTGGCCTCTTCATCCTCGTAAATCAGTTCGATTTTGCGGCCCATCACGCCGCCTGCAGCGTTGATCTGGGCTGCCGCGAGATCGAGCCCCCATTTCACTTGCTGGCCGATCCCCGCGTAGGTGCCCGACAGGGGCGTGACGACACCGATTCGGATGTTTTGCGCTGATGCAGCGCCGGCGATCAGCGCGAGGCAGAGGGCTATAGCTTGTTGTTTCATGATCCTGTCTCCTGAAGTTGGTAGTTGCGAAATGGAAATCAAAGTCCGGTGAAAACCGGTCGACGCTTCGAATGAAAGGCCTCCACACCCTCCTTGAAATCAGCCGAACTGCGCAGTCTGGAGTAACTGTGACCTTCCAGTTCGATCGCAATCGACAGCGGCGAGTCCTCAGTGTCATTGAGCAGTTTTTTTGCCGTGCGCTGTGCCAGCGGCGAAAAGCTGCGCAATTCATCGACCAGCGCATCGGTTGCTTGTTCAAGCTCCGCATCGGCTACGCAGTCAGTTGCCACGCCCCAATCGAAGGCCTGGCGCCCAGGGATACGCCGCGAGCGCATCACGATGTCCTTGGTACGCGTAATGCCGATCATTTTCTGCAGCCGCGCCGACCCGCCTGAGCCAGGAATCTGGCCGAGCTTTTGTTCCGGCAAGGCATACAGCGAAGTCTCGGTGACAAGGCGGAAATCGCAGGCCAGCGACAACTCGAAACCAACGCCGAAACAATAGCCCCGCCCGGCTGCAATCACCGGCTTGCTGCAACGCGCTGGTGCGGCCACGTTCCAGGCCAGCTTCGAAACATGCTCGGGCGTCGCCTCGAGAAAACCCCTTATGTCACCGCCGCTGGAAAAATGCTCGCCAATGGCTCGAATGACGATCACGCGAACCCGCGCATCGGCATCAAGCGCTTCAAAGGTGATGCGCAACTGCTCGCGCGCCAGCATGCTGATCACATTCAGCGGCGGGCGATCAAGGATGACGTCGGCGCGTTGCCGGGCTGCATCGATCTCGACACGGAAACCGTCAAGTTCAATCGAAAGGCTTTGTGCCGGATGGTTCAAATCGGTCAATTTCATAGCGCTCTTTCCTTCGGGTTCAAGGGGCAATGACGCCCGCGTTTTGGTAGATATGCTTGATTTCGACAAAGTCGATCAAGGCGTCGGCACCGTGCAGCCGGCCGACACCACTGCGTTTGTAGCCACCGGTCTCAGCTTCGGCAAAGAGCTTGTTGTGCTCATTCAGCCAAACTGTGCCGTTGCGAAGTGCACGGGCCATCCGCATCCCGCGCGCGCCGTCCGCCGTCCAGACGCTGGCCGAAAGTCCGAACTCGCTGTGATTGGCAAGGGTGACCGCTTCTCGCTCGTCTTCGAACTGTTCCAGCACCAGCAACGGGCCGAATATTTCTTCCTGAATGAAGAAGGCATTGGTGTCGCTATGGGCGATCAGGGTCGGCGTGAGGAAACTTCCCGAACTCAGCGCTCCGCCGGGGCGACCTCCGCGCAACAACACCTCGTCAGCCTCGTCCAAGGCCCTGCAGATCTGCGCATCGACCTGATTGCGCGATGCCATGTCGATCAACGGGCCGATCTGTGCGCCGGCAAGATCTCCCGGCGCGACCGTCATGGCGGCCAGCGACCGGGTCAGCGCCTGCTTCATCGCTTGATAGCGCGATGCGTGCACAAGCACTCGCCGTGCGGCGGTGCATTGCTGGCCCGAAATGATCGTGGCAGCGGCTGCCAGCTGCGGCGCGATACGCTCGATGTCACAGTCATCGAAAACGACGCAGCAAGACTTGCCGCCGAGTTCGAGCGAAAGTTTTTTCATCGTCGGAGCGGCATCGGCCATGATGCGCTGGCCGGTCGCAGTTGAGCCAGTGAAACAAAGCACATCCACATCGCGCGAAGCTACCAGCAATTTCGCGATCGCATGGCCGGACTCAATGACCAGGTTGACCACACCCTTGGGCATGCCCGCTACTTCGTGCAACTCGGCGATCACGGCCGCTGTGATCAAGGCCGTCTGCGGCGCCGGCTTGACGACCGCAGTACAACCAGCGGCCAGCGCCGGTGTCAGTGCGCGGATCAGCAAAACGACCGGTGCGTTCCAAGGGATGATCAAGCCAGCAACACCCGCTGGCTCCTTCAGAAGCGTCGAGTATTCGCCAGGCGCGACTTCGAACACATGGCCAGGAATGTAGCGGGCCAGCCCGGCGTAGTAACGGATCTCCGAGATTGCGCCACCGATTTCAGCGCGCGACTGCGCGAGCACCTTGCCATTCTCCCGGGTCAGCAACTGGGCCAGTTGTTCGGCCTTGCGTTCCAATCCATCCGCCCAATGCAGCATCACCTGCTGGCGCAAGCGTGGTGCCTGCGCCCAATCAGGCCGCTCGAACGCGCGCTTGGCGGCGGCTATCGCAGCTTCCCCATCGGCGAGTTCTCCGTCCGCATAGCGGCCGATTACCCGTCCATCGGCAGGGTTGATGCTGTCGACGTGTACGCCGCCTGCAAGCCATTGCCCATCAATCAGTTGTCTGGCTTCTTTGATCATTTCATTCCTTCAATGCATGACCGAGCCGCCATCGACAACGATGACCTGCCCGGTGACGAAGTCGCTCTCGGCACTGGCCAGATAGACCAGGCTGCCGCACAAATCTTCCGGTGTCAGCTCGCGCTTGATCGCACGGCTGGCAATATTGTTTTGGCTTACTGCCCCCTGCCAGGCGGGATTGGACAGCGTGTTTTCGCTGGTCGTTAGTCCCGGCGCCAGCGTATTGACCCGGATACCTGCATCGCCGAGTTCGCGCGCCATAGCCCGCGTCATGGCCACCACGGCGCCCTTCGAGCTGACATAGTGCAGCAGCATCGGAGCGCCCTTGAAGACCGTACCCGAAGCGATATTGATGACCTTGCCATATTGCTGCGAGCGCATCTGTGCAAACACAGCCTGGGTGCACAGGAAGGGGCCCCGTACGTTGACTGCCATCACAAGGTCCCACTCAGCAACGGCGATTTGTTCGAACGGTTGCATTGCCAGATTGGCGAACAGGCCGGCGTTGTTGACCAGGATGTCGATGCGACCGAAAGCGTCGACGGTGGCTGCGGCCATTGCCGCGGTGGACTCAGCCGAAGTGACATCAGTGCGGATGGCCAGCGCCCTGCCGCCCTCGGCACGGATCCCGGCCGCCACCGACTCGGCATCAAGCAGGTCACTGCAGACAACGGCCGCACCCTCGGCGGCCAAGGCCTTGGCATAGCGCGCGCCAATACCCTGGGCGGCCCCGGTGACGATGGCGACCTTGCCGGCCAGACGGGCAGAAAATGGCATCGAGTAAGTCATCAATTCATCCTTTAAAAAGCAGGTTCAGCCAGGGTCACGCTGCGCGTCAACTCGGGCCTGGATTTCGGGTTTGCGTGCCTTGTCAGACATGCCGTTGAACAGAGTGGCGATCAAGCCCTTGTCGAGGTCGCTGGTGCCGAACAGGGCATCGCAGATCGGGAAAGTCAGGTTGAAATTGCGCGTGTGCATGAAGTCCGGGTTGTGGTGCAACACATGCATTCGACGCACCGTGTTGACCAGCGGCAGCGCATCGAGCAGCGGATGTTCGAGGTGAGCGAGCGTGTGCAGGCCCTCATACATCAGGAAATAGGCGGCCATCGTCAGCATCGCGATATAGCCGGCATTGGAATGCCAGAGATTGCCCAGCAAGAGAGCCGCCGGCAGCGCCGCCAGCACGAACAGCACCGGAGCGAAGGGCGGAAACAGCAGCGCTCGCCAATCCTTCTGGCCGTGGTAATCCAGTGTCTTGTGCGAAAAAAACTGGTGGTGGGTCGCCACATGGCGCTTGTAAGCAGGTTTGATCCAGCTCTTCGGACTGTGTAGCAGATAGCGATGGCCCGCCCACTCTGCCCAGTTCCCGAACAGCAATATGGGCAGTACGACCCAAAGCCATTGCTGCCAGCTGGCAGCTTCAATCTGGGCAGCGCAATAAGCGATCACGCCGCAAGTAAAGACCAGCGTGAACGCAAGATGCATTTCGCCGCGGTACCAGCCCGGGGTGTTGGTGCGGTACTCCTCACGATAAGCCAGCGAGCGGGCCACGATTTCCTGTTCACGATTCATTGCATATTTCCTTTCTTCATTCAAGACCGAGAAATTTGGCGGCAAAAGCGGGGTCGGCGAAGAGTTCTTCGCTGCCACCCTCGAGTACCGTACGACCGTTCTCCACCACATAGGCGCGGTCGACGAATCCCAGCGCGCGGTGGGTGTTCTGTTCGACCAGCAGCATCGTCACGCCGTCGACGGCAATCTGGCGCAGCGCTGCAAGAATCTCCTCGACCAGCATCGGCGCCACGCCGATGAATGGTTCGTCAAGCAGCAGCAGGCGAGGGCTTGACATCAGCGCACGGCCAATCGCAACCATCTGCTGTTGTCCGCCGCTGAGCTCGCCGGCGGCTTGCCTGGCCTTCTGCCGGAGGATTGGAAACAACTTCAGCACCTGTTCCAGCGGTTCTGCATCAGCGCGATCGGTCGCGGCAAATGCACCCATCTGCAGGTTCTCGAGGACGGTCATGCCAGGAAACAGGCGGCGGCCTTCCGGCACCAACGCAATCCCACTCGCCACCGTCTGTGCCGTGGTCGGCTGAACTTGCAGCACGCCGTCGAAGGTGACCGTGCCGGCGGCGACTTGATACAGACCGATCACCGCCCCCATTGCGGTTGACTTGCCGGCACCGTTGGCACCGAGCAGGCCGATCTTTTCGCCGCGACCGACATGCAGTGAAAGATCCCAAAGCGCGCGCGCCTTGCCGTGATCGACGGCGAGATGACTCAAAGTCAGCATGGCAGAACTCCTTGCCTGGAAAGGGTCGAAGCGCCGAGATAAGTGCTCAGCACCCTTTCGTCCTTGACCACGGCGGCCAGCGGCCCATCGGCGATCAGCGTTCCCTGCTCCAGCGCGATCACGCGGTCGACGACCTGCTCCAGCGCAGAGAAAATATGTTCTACCCAGATGACGGTTATGCCGTAACGATCTCGCATATGACGGATATGTTCGACAAAGCGCTTGACCTCGACCGGGGTCAGGCCGGAGGCCACTTCGTCGACAAGCAGCAGGCGGGGTTTGGTGGCCAGCGCGCGCGCGAACTCCAGCGCTTTTTTCTCTTGCACGCTCAAGGCATCAGCGCGGTCGGTCAAGCGACTTGAAAGTTCGGCATAGTCGACAAAAGCCCGGGCCTCGCGCATCGCATCGCGCGGCGACATCGGCTGCGCGCCGAACATCAGCGGAATGGCGATGTTCTCCTGAACGGTCAGATCACCGAACGGACGCGGGATCTGGTAAGTTCGGCCGACGCCAAGCCTCGCGATGCCATCGCGGCCGAATCCGGCCAGATCCTGGCCGGCAAAAAGCACTTTGCCAGCGCTGGGCTTGTAGACCCCCGAGATGCAGTTGAACAAGGTTGTCTTGCCGGAGCCGTTTGGCCCGATCAAGCCGACGATCTCTCCCTCATTGATCTTCAGGCTGACATCATTGACGGCAATATTGCCGCCAAACTGCATCCTCACACCCTGCAGTTCAATCAAGGGCTGGGCGCAGTCTGCGCGGAGCCTGGTCAAGGGCAAAATTTCAGATCTCGCTGATGGGCCTTCAGCTTCTCCTGCGTACTCATGGTGCTCACGGCTCAGAGCCGCTAGCCCAGGCACTTGCTTGACCCATTTGGCACGCAAAAAACCGCCAGGCATGAAGCGGCCAATCAATAGGATGGTCAAGCCGTACAGCGTGGCCTGATAGCCCTGTATGTTGACCAGCAACCATTGCTGCATGCTGGCCAACAGCAGCACGCCCACGAGTGGTCCGAAACGCAGACCCGAGCCGGCAAACAGGACCATCGCAATCGGCACCAAAGATACGTTCAATCCGAACACCGTTGCCGGATCGATATAGCTCATCTGCCAGGCCTGCAATGCGCCGGCTGCCGCGCCGAACAAGGCACTGATCACCAATACAAGCCGCTTCACCGGGGCGATCCGAACGCCCACCGTCTCGGCCACCTGCTCGTCATTGCGTATGCTTTTCAAGGCATAGCCGAAGCGAATTTGGTTGATTCGAAGGGTAGCAATGAAGGCGATCACACATACCGCCAAAGCGGACAGATAGGCTGGCGTGAGTACCTGGGCTACCGGCAGCACAATGCCGTCCGCCCCCTTGGTGATCGGGGTGAGGTTGTAGGCCAGCACCTCCATCAAAGGCAGCAGCGCGAGCGTGGCGAAGGCGAAATAGTCACCATGCAAACGGAACAGCGGTACCGCCAGCAAGAGCGCCAGCAAGCCGGTCACTGCCAGCGCGAAAACCAGCGAGACCGGCATCGACCAGCCACTGACCAGTGCAATCGAAAATGCATAGGCCCCAAAACCGTAGAAGATGTAATGCCCTAGGTTGACATAGCCCATTTCGCCAGCCACCCAATCCCAGCTCTGGCCGAGAATGTAGGCGATCAGTACGGCAAAGCCAAAGGTCAGGAGATAGGAATTGCCGACAAATGGCAAGGCCAGCAAGGCCGCGATCACCAGCCCTGCACACAGCCAGCCAACTGCGCCGCCGCTGGTCTTTGTCGGCAATCTGGCGCTACCGGTTGTGCTCATGTTTTCACCCCCACGCCCTTCGGGTAAGCGACCAGAATCACCAGCATCGCGACGACACTCAATGCCGGAGCCCATTCCGGCTTCCAGTAAAGACCGGTCAAGCCTTCTGCGACGCCAAGAAAGACGCCGGCCAGCAAGGCGCCCGGCAAATTGCCGACGCCGCCGACGACGATGATGGTGAAGGCCTTGACCGTCAGGCTGAAGCCCATATAGGGATCGACCGGAAAGGACAGGACATAGAGCACGGCAGCGATGGCCACCGTGGCCGAGCCGAATGCGAATGTCATTGCTTTGATGCGCGTACTTTGCACACCGCAGATCTGCGCGCCGACAGCGTCCTGGGTGACTGCCCGCACGGCGCGCCCGAACCAACTGTGTTTGAGCAGCAAATGCATGATCAGCGTCAGCAAGACGATGCCCGCCAGTATCAGCAACTGCGTCGTCGAAATGATGATGTCGCCGTACTCGATCACCGGCATCCGCAGCGGAATATTGCGCTGCGTGGCGCCCGCGGCCTTCGCGGTCAGATCCGACAACATCATCAGCGTACCTACCGTCACAAGCACCGTACCCACCGTGCTCTCGAAATGGCTGCGCTGGGCCAGCGGCCGCAACAACAGGTGGTAGTACCCATAAGCAAAGATGAACATCAGCGGGCCCAGCAAGACGGCAATCAGCAAGGGATGAAGCTGCCAGGATGTGAAGGCCAGACTGGCCAGCACACCGCTGACTGCCAGCAAAGTGCCATGGGCAAAATTGAGAATGCGTGCAACGCCGTAGATCAACGACAGCCCGAACGCGACCAGCGCGTAGAGGCCACCGAGCAAGACGCCGCCGATCAGCACTTGAAGTAGCACCTCCATGTCAGCCCCCGACCACCCAAAGTACCCGCCGCGCCCGCGCGGAAAAGCGCGCCCGAAATCTATGTTGTCGCATCTCTGCTCTCCTGCTGCTTTGCCTTACTGCTGCCAGGTCGGCGAAGGCCAGATCAACTTGCCGGTCGCCACTTCCGGTGGCCAAACGACATTGACCTTCCCGTTCTGCATCTGCACGGTGAAGGCACCGGTATTCGGGAAGCCCTTCTCGTCAAAAGTGACATCGCCCGCCGGACTCTTGAAGGTGCCCTTGAACAGCGCTTCCTTGACTCTTTCGCGGTCGACCACGCCGGCCTTCTCGATGGCTTGCACCATCGTCAGATAGGACGTCAGCCGCCCGAGCGTCCAGATGTAATCGAACATCGTCACATCGGAGCGCTTCATCACCGTTTCGACCAGATCGCTGTAATCACCCTTCACGCCCGGATACCAGGAGAGCTCACCGGTCATGCCCTCGATATCCTTGCCGACCTGACGAAACAGCGCGCCGGTCAGCATCGTGTGATGGACATCCATGGCGCGAACACGCAGCTGGCGCATCTGCTGCACCAGCGGCACCGAGGCGTTGTCGTAGGAGGCGATATAGACGATGTCGGCTTTGGCCGCGCGCACCTTGGCAATCAAGGCAGTGAAATCCTTCATCTCTGGCGAGAAGGTTTCGTTACCCAGCACCTTCAAGCCCTGCGCCTCGGCCTTCTTGATCCAGGTCGCGCTGATGCCCTTCATGACCGGGTTGTCATGGGTGATGAAGTAGATCGACTGGGGCTGCGGACTGACTTTCGTAATCATGTCGAAGTAGCGCGCTGACCAGTTCGGCACGACCGGGAACGGCGTGCCCCAGATGTACTTGAGGCCGCGCTCATAAACAGATGGGGTGGCAACGTTGGCCATCACCATCGGGATCTTGTGCTTGTCGGCGATCGGCGGCACCGGTCCGCCCAAACTGCTCCAGTCTGGTCCGACAAAGAAGTCCACGTTGTCGACCGTGGCCATTTTTTCGTACAACTGCAAAGCTGTGGCGGGCACGCTCTGATCGTCATAAATGACAAACTTCAGCGGCAACTTCTTGCCGCAGCTTTTCACCATCACGCCGCCTGTCTTGTTGACCTCCTCGGCGAATACCTCGGTCAACTTGCGCCAGCGGTCGGCCAGGGTGGAGAAGGGGCCGGTTTCCGAAATCGTCGTCCCGAGCAAGATCGGATCGCTGCAGGAGTTCAGCTTGGCCAAGGCAGGGCCTGACATCAGCAATGCCAATCCGGCTGTAGCAAGGATTCGAGTAACGCAATATTTCATCTTTGTCTCCGTTTGTGGTTGAGGGTCAATCAGTGATCTGTTTCGGAAAGCGTTGTGCCTATCAACGCGGCGTGGCCGGAAGCGGCGATGACGCTGTCGAGGTCAAGCTCGCTCGCACCCGGGATACGCACCCGGGTAAACACATGGCCGGCTGAGCTCAGTGGCTTGGTCGCGTCGAGTCCCATCTTGGCGCTGAGGCCCTGCATCTCCAGCGGCGGCTTGTTGCCAGGAAATTGCGTCGTCGTCGATGGATCCAGCGCCGAGCCCTGTGCGCCGCTGATCACGACCAGATCCCGGTCGGCTTGAAAGCGCGTGGCCACGGCCCATTCCACTTCGGCCGGGTCATGCACGTTGACATCCTCATCGACGACGATCACTTGCTTGATGTCGTAATGCCCGCCGAACGCGCCAAGGATGACGTTTTTCGGTTCGCCTTCGCGCCGTTTCACCATCTGTACATGCAGGTGGTAGCGGGCCACGCCACCGACCGAAAGATGCACATCGGTGACACCCGGAAAGCTGCGTTTCAGGTGCGACAGCAGGGTCGCTTCGCGGGGAATTGCGCCCAGCAGCAGATGTTCCATCTCGGCCGGAATGATGGTGTGGAAGATCGGCGCGCGGCGCTGCGTCATCACGTCGATCACGATCACCTCGCGATCCTCTCGGGCGCTGTAATACTTGGGAAACTCACCAAACGGACCCTCGGGCTCGCGCAATCCTGGCAGGATTCGCCCTTCGATGACGATCTCGGCATCGGCCGGTACGCGCACTTCGTTGCTGATGCACTTGACCACTGGCAAGGGTCGGCCCTGAAGCGCACCAGCGATCTCCAGCTCATCGCAGTCAATCGGCGCAATAGCCTGGGACGCCAGCGCAGTCAGTGGATCAACACCGATGACGATCGCGATCTCGAGTGCCTGCCCCTGAGCTTCGGCCGCGCCAAAGAAATTGTGCAAATGGCGTGGCAGCATCAAGATACCCATGCGATCGCGGTCGTGGATCTGGATGCGGTTGATCGATACGTTCTGCACGCCGGTTTTCGGGTTCCGCGCAATCACCAGTCCGGCGGTGATGTAGGCGCCGTCGTCATGCTCGCTGTGCGTCGGGATCGGCAACAAGGTCCTGATATCGGCCTGCCCATCGGAAAAATGGTGCACCAATTGCTGTACCGGCGCTTCGCCATAGGCAAGCTCGCGCCATGGCAGCGGATGGTCGGCTGCCGCACTGAAGCGCTGCAGCAGTTGCGGCTCGGGCACCCCCATCGCTTCGGCAATCCAGGCCCGCTTCGACATGAAGCCGGAAACTACCGGAATGGCATGCCCGTCAGGTTCCGGAAACAGCGCGGCCTGCCGTCCGTCGAGTCGCTTGGCAATGGCCGCCAGTTCATGCTTGAGCGCGACGCCTGGCTTGAGCGTCGTCAGCCGATCAGTGGCGGCCAAATGGCGCAGCCAATCGCGCAGGCTGGTGAACGGAGTCGTCGTCGTCATGTTTGCCCGATCAATCGATTATTGGCAACCTACTGTTGCGAGCCATAGATTGGCTTTCATCAGTGGGTCTCCGGCAAAGTCGGACGCCCGGCAACCGGCGCAGCGACGACATAGTCGCCCGCAACCAGTTTGCGACGCAGCACCTTGCCGACCGGCGACTTTGGAATTTCCTGCACGAACACATAGTCGCGAGGGCGTTTGAAATTGATCAGATCCGAATTGCGGCAATGCGCATCCAGGGTCGCCGCGTCAAGCTGACCACGCGATTTCACAAAGGCCACGACTTTCTGGCCCCAGCGCGGATCGGCCAGGCCGGCTACTGCGACATCGTCAACCGCCGGGTGCAGCGAGAGTACGGATTCGATGTCGACAGGCGAAATATTTTCCCCGCCGCTGATGATCATGTCGTCGATCCGCCCGGTGACAAACAGATCGCCATCGGTATCGAAATAGCCTGTGTCACCTGTGAAGTACCAGCCTTCGCGCAGGCTCTTGGCGTTCGCATCGGGCCGGTTGTGATAGCCCTCGAAAGCCTCGTCGCTGAGCAGATCGGCAATGATCTGCCCCTCTTCAAGCGGTGCGGCGAGTTGCCCGACACAAGCAGCGTCAAGCTTGATCACCCGCAAGCGCGTATTGATGCCAGCTCGGCCTGCCGAGCCGGCCTTGGCCAGCGCGCGCTGATTGACCGCCATCGTGTAGATTTCGGAGCTGCCGTAATGATTGACAAAAAGTTCCGGCTGAAATGCTGCTTGCAGACGCAGCAGCAATGCATCGTGCATCGGCGCGCCGGCAAAACCGAGCTTGCGCACCGAACTGATATCGGTCGTCGCGAAATCAGGATGCGCCAGCAGATCGTGGAACAGCGTCGGCACCAGATAGAGATGGCTGACGCGTTCGGTTGCGATTTTCTGCAAAGCCTGCCCAGCCTCAAAGCGCGCCTGACAGACAAAGCGGCCGTCGAGCAAGGCCAGGGTCAGCAGCGAGCGCACCCCCATCGTGTGATAAAGCGGCATCACGCCAAGCGTGCATTCGCCGTAGCCAAAGCAGTTCTGCGCCACATGGGCCAGCGCAGCAATGCGCTCGGCACGCTGTCGCCGCGGCACACCCTTGGGTGTACCGGTCGTACCCGAGGTGAAAAGCATCAGGGACAGGTCTTCCGCATTGGCCAGAGCTTGCGGCTCGCAAGCCCCGCCCATGCAGACATCGAAATGCAAGTTGCCGCCCTGAGCTTCGCCGACCGCGACGCGCATCACGCCCGCAGCCAGCAGCGATGACATGACCGCCTGTTCGGAGGCAGCTTCGAATATCAGCAGCCTGGCGCCGGAATTGACAAGGCCAAAGTCGATTTCATCGGACTTGGCACGCCAGTTCAAGGGCGTCATGACGATGCCGGCGAACTGGCAGGCCCAATGAATTGTGGCTGCCTCGGCGCGATTCTGCAGCAAGGTCAACAGATGGTCTCCGCGCTTTAACCCCAGCTCAAGCAAGCCGCGTTGCGCTGCTCCGATCCGCAAAGCCCATTGAGAATAGGTGAGGCGCAGTTCGCCGTCGACCAGTGCGACCGCATTGGGCGCTCTTTCAAGGCTTTGCAGAAAAGTTCGTCCGAGGTCAAGCATTTGCGACCTCCATCACTGCGGCCACGATCGGCGCGTAGCCGGTGCAGCGACAGAGGTGGCCGGAGAGCATCTCGCGCACCTCGTCTTCAGTCGGTCTGCGGCTGGCAGCCTCCAAGCGCGCCAACCAGTCAACGCAGGACATCAGAATACCGGCAGTACAAAAACCGCATTGCAGCGCATGATGACGCTTGAACGCCGACTGCAATTCGCTCAGCCGGCCATCCGTCCCGGCCAACCCTTCAACCGTGTCGACCTTGCGGCCATCGACTTGAACTGCCAAGGTCAGACAGGAGCGGCTGGCAATCCCGTCGATCAAGACCGTGCAGGCACCGCAAACGCCATGCTCACAACCGACATGGGTTCCGGTTGCGCCGAGTTGCTGGCGTAGAAAATCACTCAACAGCAGCCGCGGCGCGGCCAGCGCCTGCCGCTGTCTGCCATTCAATTGCAGCGACACCCGATGCTGGATCGCCTGGTGAAGAATTGTCGATGTCATGAGGACCTTTGCTGCAGCGCTTGTGCAACCGCCCGGCTGCCGAGACGGCGCACCAGATGGCGGCGCGTGGTGGCGCTGATATGTGGATCGCTCCGGGCGTCCAGAGCCCAGGCAAATTCGTTCAATGCATCGTCCAGGGCAGCGCCTTCGAGCAAGGGGAAGTCACGCGCAACTGGCCGGTCAGCAACCCCACCGACGGCCACCCGCAAGCTCCCTGCATCGGCCACCACGGCTACCGCACAGACCGCAAAGTCACCATGCCGGCGCGAATATTCGGCAAAGCCGAAGGTCTGCCCCGGCTTGGCCAAGGGCAAGCGAACGGACTCGAGCAATTCGTCTGCCGCGCGAGCAGTGCTCAGCATGCCCTTGAAGAAATCGTCGGCTGCAAGCAAGCGTTTCTTGCGGGACGAACGGAGCAACACCTGACCTCGCAACGCCAGCAGGCACAAGGGCAGTTCGGCCGATGGGTCGGCATGCGCGATCGATCCACAGAAAGTGCCGCGATTGCGAATCTGGAAATGTGAAATATGCGGAAACGCCATGGCCAGCAAGGGCAACTGCTGCGCCAATTGCGGGCGCCATTCGACACAAGACTGGGTGGCTGCAGCGTTGACCCGCAGGTGCTGTTCAGTGACGTCAACCCGGGCCAGTTCGGCGCTGCGCGAAATGTCGATCAAGAGCCTGGGTTGGGCCAGGCGCATATTCAAAACCGCCATCAGCGATTGCCCCCCGGCCAAGATGCGGGCATCTTCTCCATGCTTTGCCAGCAAGTCGCAGACCTCAGCGAGGCTGTCAGCGCGCACATAGTCAAAAGCTGCCGGTTTCATGCGCCCATCCATTTCAGCAGGCGTTGCCACCAACCAAGCCGCGGGCCTGCGGCCTGACGCCCGAGAGACTCAAACAACTGCGCCACAATGATGCGGGCCGCGCCTTCGAGCATGCGGCTGCCGACCATCGCCACCTTGCCGCCTACTTGCGCCTGATAGTCATAATTCAGGCGGCAGCCGCTGGCCGTGGCTTCCAGCGTGACCAGTCCATTTCCGGCACCGCTGCCGAGTGATGACAGGCCGCTGCCGGCCAGCCTCAAGCGGCGAGGCGGGTCAATGTCTGACAACTCGATCGTGGCCTGATACCGGGCCTTGATCAGCCCGACACCGATGGTCACATCGGCAAGATAGCGGTGCGGGCCGGTGGCTGTCAGTGCATGACAGCCCGGGATCACCCTGGCCAATGCCAGCGGATCCAGCAGAATCGCAAAGACCTGCTCCGGCGTGGCAGCGATCTCGACCATGCCCTGGGCTTGCAGAGACAGTCCGCCAGGAATTGAAGGCGCCGCGGCCGGTGCCTGCTCAGGTGCCGGGTCGGCAGTCCCGAGCAGGTCCAGGACCTTCGATGGCGTCAGTGGCAACCGCACATCGGTCAGGTCGTGCTGCGGTCGCAGCGCATCGGCAAAGGCGTTGGCGATGCAGACCGGGGTGCTCATATTGTTGCCTTCGCCCAGTCCCTTGGCACCCAAGGGCGTGAATGGCGACGGGGTCTGCAGATGGACGATCAGCGGCGTGGGCACTTCACAGGCTGTCGGCATCAGGTAATCGGCCAGGCTGCCTGACTGAAAACTGCCATCTGCGCCATAGCTGAACTCTTCGAACAAGGCCGCGCCAAGACCTTGCGCGAATGCGCCGCAGATCTGCCCATCAGCCAGCGCCGGATTCAGCAGGCGCCCGGCGTCATGGGCGGTGATATAGCGGTCGACCCGGACTGCGCCGGTATCCGGGTCGACTTCGAGTCCGCAGACATCGAACACGAACCCATAGGCGGCTGAGGTATTGACCCGATCTTGCGCGTCAGGCGCGCCAAGGGTTTCGGGGGTCCAGAAGACCGTTTCACGCAAGCCGGGGTTGAGTCCCTGCGGCAACAATGCCGGCGCCCAATGCGGGCTGGCGGCCAGCCGGGTGAAGGGTTGGCTCTGGGTTGGATTATCAAGATTGAAAATCGCACCGTCGGCAAAACCGATCTGCCCCGCATTGCAACCGAACTGTGCCGCCGCGACCGCTGCCAGTTTGTCGCGCAGCCGGACTGCAGCCAGGTGCACGGTCCCCGCCACTGCCCCGGCAAAACGACTCGAATAATTGCCTGCCGCCACCGACCAGGCGTCCTTGGCCGTATCGAACTCGACATTGACCATCACCTGACCGGGTTGCAAACCCAGTACATCGGCGACGACTTGGGAGCAAACCGTCATATGCCCCTGACCGGCAGGCGCTGAGGCGATCGTCACATTGATGCCACCGAGCAGATCGATGGCCACCGTGGCAGCGGCTATTGCACCGTTTTTCGGACCGGCTTTGGCGCGCTGTTCAGCCGTCAGCACGGTGCTGATATAGCCCATATTGGAAACCGATGGCTCGACGATTGCGGCCAAGCCGATGCCATAGAGCTTGCCGGACGCGCGGGCCGCCAACTGACGCTCGCGCAACCCTTGTCCCGCGGCGGCAGCCAGGGCCATGTCCATCAAGCGCGCATAGTCGCCCGAGTCGAGCAAGGCCCCGGCTGCGGCGCGGAACGGGAATTGATCGGAACGGACGAAGTTGAGCCGTCGCAGTTCAACAGGATCAATCGCCAGTTCAACCGAGATCCGGTCGATCAAGCGCTCCAGCGCGTAGTAGACCTGCGGGCCGCCAAAGCCTCGGACCAGTCCGGTCGGGGTCTTGTTGGTGACGACTACGCGGTTGCGTACGGCAAGATGGGCGATGTCGTAGGCGCCGGTCAGACAGCCATGCATGCGATAGAAAGTGGCCGGTTCGGGCGCGCGCAGATAGGCGCCGACCTCGTCGACCTGATCCCAGCGCAAGGCCAGGATGCGACCATCATCCTGGACCGCGGCCTCAATCGTCGTCAGGCGCGCGGTCGCCGAAGTCGCTGCGCTCAAATGCTCAAGCCGATCCTCAACCCATTTGACCGGTGCGCCCGCCTTGCGCGAGGCCAGGCACATCAGAACGATGGAAGGGAAGACCGCCTGCTTGACGCCAAAACTGCCGCCCGAATCGCGCGGCACCTTGTGGCGCAGCTTGTTGCCCGCCACCTTCAGCGACATGGCCATCACCGCATGCAAGGAGAACGGCCCCATGAAATTGGAAACTACGTCGTAGCCTTCGTCGCCGCTCAAATGTTCGGCAATCACCACACCGCATTCGATCGGGGTGCAGCTGTTGCGCGGGTAATGCACCGTTGCCTGCACCTGACGAGCGCTCTTGAAAGCAAGCTCGGGATCGCCGTATTTGAACTCGCGTTCGGACACCACGTTGCTGCCGACAGCGTCGTGCAGCAAGGTGGTATCCGCGCGCAGCGCCTGCTCGATCTCGACGACGGCCGGCAGCGGTGCGTAATCGACCCGAATCAATTCGAGTGCGTCTTCGGCGATATAGCGGTCCTCGGCGACGACCACGGCTACCGGTTCGCCGACATGGCGTACCCGATCGATTGCCAAAGCCCATTGCGCCATCGGCTGCTTCACGCCGACTACAAATGGCTTTGACCAACGCTGTACATCTTCACCGGTCAAGACGGCATGCACGCCGCGCAAGTTCAGCGCGGCGGCCGCGTCGATGGCCAGCAGCCTTGCATGGGCATAGGGTGACCGCAACACGGCAGCATGCATTGTCCCGGGCTTGCTGCCCAGATCGTCAGCATAGGTTCCGCGACCGCAGAGCAAGGCAGCATCTTCCAGTCGCTCAAGGCGCTGGCCGACGAACCCTTCAGCTTTCGCTGCAGGCGGTTCATGCAGTCCGTACATTTGTCTCCTCATGCACCCGAGCGAGGTTCGCTCAATTGGTAGCTTGATTTTGAGCAATCAAGCTGCCGAGGTGCTAACGCAGGAGTCCGGTGATTACCGGAAAAGTCCGGGGACTATCGGAAAAGTCTGGTCACTTGATCGCCATCGCCTCAGATCAGCGCGGTACCCGACCCTGGAGGCGGCTCGAACAAGTTGACGACGCGTCGATAGTCGCTCGGCGTGATGCCGAGATGCGCCCGGAAAAAATGCGAGAAATGACTGTGGGTAGAAAAACCCAGATCATGGGCGACATCGGCCACCGGCTCGCGGCTTTGCGTCAGACGCTGCACCGCTGCTTCGAAGCGCAAGACATTGGCGTAGACCAGCGGTGTGACCTGCGTATCGCGTTGGAACAAAGTGAAGAAATGCGCCCTCGACAGGCTGGCACTGGCCGCCAGTTGTTCGATGTCAAGGTCATGCCCGATATCCTGCTTCATCAAGGCAATCGCCTTGCGGATGCGGGAATCCATGGCGACCGGCGGTCTGGCCTTCAGCAGACCGGCCAGATCGCGCCAGCCTGAGTAGCTCTCGATCACCGCGATGATCAGATTGAACAGCAGGTCTTCGAGACGACCCTGCGAGAGCTCATCAGCCCACCACAACTCGAGCACGAACTCTTCAGTGATCTTGCGCGTCGCGGCATTCAGTCGCACGCCGCGTTCCGGGAAAAATCGTGGATGCCCCGACATGGCCAATGATTTCTGGATTTCGGCCAGCCAACCCGGCTCGATATAAAGCGCCAGGACCAAGGTGCGTTCGCTCGCCGGTGCCACATGCTCATAGGCATGGTATTCCCAGGCATTGACCAGCACCGCCATCTCGTCGGTCAGCGGCGCGCGTTCACCGCGCACGCTGAAAGCAGCATCGGCTCCGCCAGCCTTGATCAGGATATGACAATGAGGATGGGCGTGGCCGACCAGTGGCGCACTCATGTCCAGCAAAGCCACGCGGCCGAAACGGCCCTGAAAAATTTTGACAGCGGAGGACAAGGGATTGATGAAGCTCTGGAAGACCCGGCGCGCCAGCATAGCGACTTTCGCGTTCCGCGCCAACTGGGCTTGCACCAATGCCGCTTCACTCCCCGCTGCGTGGCGCCTGCTGTAAAAGTTCAGCCAGCCGATCCTTGTACAAGCCGGCCCGCAAGACGCTGGCATGGCCACAGGTAGCGGGGCCTCCGGGGATCAGCAGGTACTGGCCATGCCTGACCCTTTTGATCTCGCGCTGCATCAAACCGAGTTCGGGCGGATTGCGTTCATCGTCGGCCGAGTTGATCGCCAGCAGCGCCGCCTCGATGCGTTCCAGGCCGGGCCCGGGGTCGAAGTCGAAGCTGGATTCCCATTGATAAAGCAGGTCATTGGCATCACCGCTGAAGGGCTGGGCCAGCGCGGCGGCGATCAGCTGGTCGCCGGCGGTCGACGAAGGTGCCTGGCCATACCAGCCCAGGCTGCCACCGGCTGTGGCCAGGCTGAAATACAGCAGGTGGGCTTGCATCCCGCGCGGCTGGGCGCTGTAGTTGCCCCCTTGCCAATCCGGATCATTGCGGATCGACTGCGTGAGCATGCGGCGCAGCATCCAGTTGCGGCCGGACATCGCAGCCGGCGTGCTGGCCATCGGCACCAGCGCATCGGCAAAGCCCGGGTAGCGTGAACCCCATAGCCAGGTTTGCATGCCGCCCATCGAATAGCCGATGACGGCGCGCAGCCGCTTCAGCCCGAGGCCTTGGGTGACCAGCCGATATTGCGCCAGCACCATGTCGTCGTAGTTGTAGCGCGGGAAGTTCATGCGCAGCCCGTTCGAAGGTTTGGCGCTGCGGCCGCAACCGAGCGAGTCGGGCAGGATGAGGAAATAGCGGCTTGCGTCAAGCGGCTGGCCCGGGCCGAACAAGGCGCCGGCGAATTCCTCGCTCAACAGCGCGGCGCCCGAACCCGCCGTGCCATGCAGGATCAGCACCGGCTCGCCATTCGGGTTGCCGATGGCCTGGTAGTGCAACTTCAGCTCAAGCAACGATTCGCCGCCATGGAAGCCGAAGTCGCGCGCCACCCAGTCACAATGTTGCGGCACCGGATAGCCAGGCGCTGGCGCCACTGCAGGCGACTCCTTGTTGCTTTCAATCATGGACATATTTTTTTCCGGGCCAGGCAGCGTTGCAGGTCAATTCAAACGGAGCGCAAAGCAGGTCAGCGCTGCGGCGCCGAATCAGCTTGGCAGTCTTGAGGTATGCAGCCCTGGTTTCAGTCAGCCCTGGAGGGCTTGACGAAGCGCGCCGGCCGTTTTTCGATAAAGGCAGCCGTGGCTTCGCGGTGATCGGCGGTCTCGG